>NZ_LOSU01000013.1:0-1550 GCF_001522185.1 Burkholderia sp. RF2-non_BP3
ACCAGCTCGATCGGCTCGCTGTCGACGTCGACCTCGACGGGCATCAATTCGTTGTCGACGGGCCTTAGCTCGACTGATAGCACGGTGGCCTCGCTGTCGACGTCGACGTCGACGACGGCCAACTCGTTGTCGACGGGCTTGAGCACGACCAATAGCACGGTGACGTCGCTGTCGACGTCCACGTCGAGCGGTCTCTCGTCGGCGACCAGCTCGATCAGCTCGCTGTCCACGTCGACCTCGACCGGTATCAACTCGTTGTCGACGGGCCTGAGCACGACAAACAGCAACGTAACATCGTTGTCGACGGTCGTGTCGGCGACGCGCACTCATTACTACAGCGTCAACGACAACGGTGTCCAGCAGGGCAACTACAACAATGACGGTGCGACGGGAATCAACTCGCTGGCAGCTGGAGTCAATGCGACGGCAAGTGGCAACGCTGCCACTGCGGTGGGCAATGCGGCGAACGCCGCGGGGATTCAGAGCGTTGCAATCGGCAATAACTCGACTGCGGCCGCAGCCTCGACTATCGCAATCGGCGACAGCAACACGGTATCGGCAGCAGCCGGTGCCGGCTCAATTGCCGGCGGCCACAATTCGTCGGTCGTGTCCGGTACGGGTGCGATTGCGTTGGGCGAGAGTCAAACGGCTAATGGTAACGGCGCTGTAGCGATTGGTGATCCGAACACGGCGACCGGCAACGGTGCGGTTGCGCTGGGCGCGAACAACACGGCAACGGGCAATGGTGCGTTGGCGATCGGCAATACGAACGTCGCGCAAGGTCCCGGGTCGATTGCGTTGGGTCAGAACTCGGTGGCTGGTACGGCCGGGGCGACGACGGGAAGCGTGGCAATTGGCAACGGCGCGATCGCGACAGCCAGCCCGGGCGACGTGGCACTGGGCAGTGGCTCGGTGACGGCTGCACCGAATCCGACCGCGACAGGAACCGTGGGCGGTGTGACATACAGCTACGCCGGCACCAATCCGAGCAGCGTGGTGAGCGTTGGCGCGGCGGGCGCGGAGCGTCAAATCACGAACGTGGCAGCCGGCCAGGTGAGCGCAACGAGCACTGATGCGATCAATGGATCTCAGCTGTTCGCGACCAATCTTGCCGTCGATAGCCTGTCAACGACGTTGTCGGGGACAACGAGCAGCATTACTTCGCTGTCGACGGGGCTGAGCACGACGAACAGCAATGTGGCGTCGCTGTCGACGTCCACGTCGAGCGGTCTGTCGTCGGCAACCAGCTCGATCAGCTCGCTGTCCACGTCGACTTCGACGGGTATCAACTCGTTGTCGACGGGCCTCAGCTCGACCAACAGTTCGGTGGCCTCGCTCTCGACCTCCACGTCGACGGGCCTCTCGTCGGCCACCAGCTCGATCAGCTCGCTGTCCACGTCGACCTCGACGGGTATCAACTCGTTGTCGACGGGCTTGAGCTCGACCGATAGTACGGTGGCTTCGCTGTCGACTTCGACGTCGACTGGCTTGTCGTCGGCGACCAGCTCGATCAGCTCGCTGTCCACGTCGACCTCGACCGGCATCAACTC
>NZ_LOSU01000014.1:0-816 GCF_001522185.1 Burkholderia sp. RF2-non_BP3
GTTGAGCTGAGGCCCGTCGACAGCGAGTTGATACCCGTCGAAGTCGACGTGGACAGCGAGCTGATCGAGCTGGTCGCCGACGACAGACCCGTCGACGTCGAAGTCGACAGCGACGCCACCGTGCTGTCGGTCGAGCTCAGGCCCGTCGACAACGAGTTGATACCCGTCGAAGTCGACGTGGACAACGAGCCGATCGAGCTGGTTGCCGACGACAGACCGGTCGACGTCGAAGTCGAGAGCGACGCCACCGTGCTGTCGGTCGAGCTCAAGCCCGTGGACAGCGAGTTGATACCCGTCGAAGTCGACGTGGACAGCGAGTTGATACCCGTCGACGTCGAAGTCGACAGCGAAGCCACCGTGCTATCGGTCGAGCTCAAGCCCGTCGACAACGAGTTGATGCCCGTCGAGGTCGACGTGGACAGCGAGCTGATCGAGCTGGTCGCCGACGACAGACCCGTCGACGTCGAAGTCGACAGCGAGGCCACCGTGCTGTCGGTCGAGCTCAGGCCCGTCGACAACGAGTTGATACCCGTCGAAGTCGACGTGGACAACGAGCCGATCGAGCTGGTTGCCGACGACAGACCGGTCGACGTCGAAGTCGAGAGCGACGCCACCGTGCTGTCGGTCGAGCTCAAGCCCGTGGACAGCGAGTTGATACCCGTCGAAGTCGACGTGGACAGCGAGTTGATACCCGTCGACGTCGAAGTCGACAGCGAAGCCACCGTACTATCGGTCGAGCTCAAGCCCGTCGACAACGAGTTGATGCCCGTCGAGGTCGACGTGGACAGCGAGCTGATCGAGCTGGTCGCCGAGGGC
>NZ_LOSU01000015.1:0-98281 GCF_001522185.1 Burkholderia sp. RF2-non_BP3
GCGACGGAGGTCGCGACGGGGTTCGTGCGGTCGAGGGTCGTGAATCTTCCGTTATGGAGGATCAGATCCGGTTGGGTCCCGGTTGCGGTCATGTGCATCACCTCGCTTCGATCAGAAGCCAAAGAGCTGTTTGAGGGTGGGGATGGCCTGCACGCCGATCACCATGCCGAGCAACCCGACCAGAGCAATCAGCGGCGGCGCGGGAGAGCGGACCTTGATTGCGCTGTAGATGACACCGATCAGCACGCCCGCACCAAGGGAAACCAGATAAGGTTCCATACGATCAATCTCCCGGACAAGTTGAAATGCAGGCCCTATGTCCTGGCAAACGCCGGGCGGACGGCATCGTGAATCATCACGGTTCGCCGTCCGCGTCGACGTATCGCCGAAGCGGCGCGTCCAGATCGGACACGCCGCTTCGGCAGCGACAGTCGAGGACTGTCCGCGCTTACTTCGCCGGGACGGCCGGGATCGACTCGTGCGGCGTCGCGGTGCGCTGCGCGGCCTTGTGGACCATCGTGTACGCGTAGTCGACGCCCATGCCGTACGCGCCCGAATGCTCCTTCGCGATCGCCATCACGGCGTCGTACGTCTCGCGGTGCGCCCAGTCACGCTGCCATTCGAGCAGCACTTGCTGCCAGGTGACCGGCACGACGCCCGCCTGCACCATCCGCTGCATCGCGAAGTCGTGCGCGGCCTGCGTCGTGCCGCCCGATGCGTCGGCGACCATGTAGATTTCGTAGTCGCCTTCGAGCATCGCGCAGAGCGCGAACGTCGTGTTGCAGACTTCCGTCCACAGGCCCGACACGACCACCTTCTTGCGGCCGTTCGCGGCCAGCGCGTCGCGCACCTTCTGGTCGTCCCACGAGTTCATCGACGTGCGTTCGAGCGTCTTCTGGTTCGGGAACACGTCGAGCAGTTCGGGATAGGTGTGACCCGAGAAGCTGTCGCTTTCGACGGTCGTGATCGTGGTCGGGATGTTGAATACCTTCGCGGCCTTCGCGAGACCGACGACGTTGTTCTTCAGCGTCTGGCGATCGATCGACTGAACGCCGAACGCCATCTGCGGCTGCTGGTCGATGAAGATCAGCTGGCTGTTGTGCGGAGTGAGTACTTCAAGCTTCGGGTTGCTCATGGCGGTGATGTCCTTTGACGCGGAGAAAAATGAGGCTCGCCTCGCCGACGAATCCGCGAGGCGTCCGATGCGCTGTGTCGGGAGGTTCGACAGCCGGCCCGCATCATTCAATACGCAAATTCGCGATCGCGCCAATTAATCGTTCTGATCATCGCGATCCTCGAAATTCAGGCTTAAGAGATCTGAATCTGGTTGAATCGACACGCGACGAACGCACAGACCTGATAGGCTGAACCGAGACTTTCGGATCGACGCCAGATCGGTAGTTATCCAGATTTTTCACCCGGTCGTCACTCCATTCCAATTCCATGAAACCGTACACTGCTTCGCTTTTCGCCGGCATGCTCGCCGGCATCGTCTACGCGCTGATCGGCGTGCAATCGCCGGCGCCGCCGACCGTCGCCCTGATTGGCCTGCTCGGCATTCTGGCCGGCGAACAGATTCTTCCCGTCGCGCGGCGGATGGTCGGCGGAATCCGCCTCGGAACCGCGTGGAGCGACGCGAAGTGCAGCCAGCACATGTTCGGCGCGCTGCCGGGCGCCCACGCGTCCGACGCTGCCGCGAAGCGCCGCGAATCGACACCGACCTGACCGGCATGCGCTGACCGGATGCGGCAACGCGTGTCGGCGCGCACGCTTGCGCGTTCCCGGCATGTCGGGCGATGCCTCGCCCGATCCGTATTGGATTCGGTGCCGCTTGACGCTAACATGACAGCCCGATGCCCTTCCCCCGTGGAATTCGCCATGAAGCTGTCCTTCGAAGCGCTCGAAGCACTGGACGCGATCGACCGCACCGGTACGTTCGCCGAAGCCGCGGAACTGCTGCACCGCGTACCGTCCGCGCTGACTTACCTCGTACAAAAGCTCGAGAGCGACCTCGACGTCGCCTTGTTCGACCGCAGCGGACGCCGGGCGCGGCTCACGCACGCGGGCCGCGTCGTCGTCGAGGAAGGCCGTCGGCTTCTGCATGCCGCCGAGCAGCTCGAACGCAAGGCGCAGCGCGCGCAGCAAGGCTGGGAAACCGAGGTCCGCATCTGCGTCGACGAGATCCTGCCCTTCGAGGCGATGTGGCCGTACGTGCATGCGTTCTACGATCTCGAGATGGACACGCGGCTGCGACTCTCCACCGAAGTGCTCGGCGGCACCTGGGATGCGCTGATTTCGCGCCGCGCCGATCTGGTCGTCGGCGCGTCGGGCGAACCGCCGGAGCTGCCCGACATCGTGACGCGGCCGATCGGCACGCTCAGGCACGTGTTCGCGGTCGCCCCCGACCATCCGCTCGCGGCGCTGCCGGAACCGTTGTCGATGGCGTCGGTCGTCGAGCATCGCGGCGCGGTGATCTCCGATACCTCCCGCGAACTGCAGCCGCGTTCGGTCGCCGTCGATGCCGGGCAACCGTATCTCGCGGTGCCGACGCTCGCCGCGAAACTGGCCGCGCAATGCGAGGGACTCGCGGTGGGCACGCTCCCCGACTGCATCGCGGCACGCGCGATCGCCCAGGGCAGACTCGTCGCGCGCGAGGTGACCGGCATGCGCGACACGACCCATTGCTACATCGCGTGGCGCGGCGACGAAGCCGGACGCGCACTGCACTGGTGGGTCGAGCAACTCGATCGCCCCGACCTCGTCGACCGGTTCACCGCGCTTGCCTGAATCCGCGGCCGCACGCCATGAAACCGCGTCAACCGAACGCATCGTGCAGGCGCTTCATCTCCTTCTCGAGCCACTCGATCAGATTGAACGACGCGTGAGCCTTCGCGGCCGGCGGGATCAGCATCCTTTCCTCGGTCGCGATGTGCTCGGTCAGCGATTCGCACATCAGCCTTCCCAGTTCAGGCTTCCTGGCGATCAGCGGCGACAGGTCGCGGCTGCTCAATTGATAGGCCGTCACGGCGGTCACCGCGTAGACGCTCGCATGAAGCCGCGTGCCGGCGAGCACGACGGACTGGCCGATCGCGTCGCCGGGCGCCATGCGCCTGACTTCGATGTCGCCGGCCGCGCCCGGCACGAACACCGACGCGACGCCGCTGCCGACGATGGTCAGCAGCCGCGCATCGGCATTCGACGCGTAGATCACCTCGCCCTTGTGGAACACGCGTGACGCCAGCGCGTCGGCCAGCACCGCCAGATCCGCGTCGTCGAGCTGCCGGAAGAGTTCGACCGCGCGCAACAGGCGCTGCCCCCGCGAAACCGCGCGATGCTCCGCGACGGTCCCGGCAAGCGGGCGCAACGCGACGTCCGCGGCGGCCAGGTGCCGATGGGTCAGATCGTAGAGGCGGTTGCGGACCTCGATCTTCTTCTGCAACGTGTCGACGTAACAGATGAGCTCGTATTCGATCGAGTTGGTCCTGAACGCCTTGACGACCGAGACCGGCGCGGGGCGCGTCAGCACGTCGAGCGAACTCGCGGCGGCGCGATCGAGCGCATCGACGACCACGGCGGGCCGCACGCCGGGATCGATCTCGATCGTCAGCGTCACGCCGTGCACGCTCGCGGGCTCGCTCAGGTTGACGATCGTCGCCTTGGCCGCCGCGCTGTTCGGCACGACGACCAGATTGCCGAGGCCGTTGATCATCTTGGTCGCGCGCCAGTTGCTTTCGACGATGCGACCTTCGAGCTCGCCGATCGACACCGTGTCGCCGAGGCGAAACGGCTGCGTGGTATTCAGGACGAGGCCCGAGAACACGTCGTTCAGCGTGTTCTGGAGCGCGAGGCCGAGGATGACCGCCACGGCGCCCGACGTCGCGACCACCCCGCTCAGCGGCAACCCGAGGACGTAGCCCAGCGCCGCGACGGCCGCGGCACCGAACACGGCGCCCGCCGCGATGTCATGAAACAGCCGCTGGTTGCGCCACGCACGCGGCAACAGCAGATGATCGAGCAGCAGACTGAACACCAGCGCGCACTGCAGCCACCACGCGACGGCGATCGCCTGGATCGCAAGGCGGTCGAGGCGGTCGGGCGACGACGGCACCGCGAGCGGGCTCACGCCGGTCGAGAACAGCGCATAAGTCAGCGCGGCGAACGACGCGCAGCGCCAGATCGCCTTCGTCGTCGAACGGCCGGCCCCAAGCAGCCGCCAGGCAATCAGGTCGGCAAGAACGATCGGCGCGCCGTAGGCGACCGTGTCGGACAGGTTCGGCATGCTGGAATGGGCTGAGGGCGCGCTTCGCGACGGGCGGGGACCCTGCGCCGGCAGTCAGTGGCGTCGCGACAGCGATGAGCGGACAGTCCCCGCGCATGCAATATAGACGCGCCGGCCGGCCAGGTCCTGTATTCGGTCTGAAATGTTCTGAATGTGCCGTCGGCACACGGGCACTACGCGTCGCGCGGCGACACCTCGGCCTCGCCCGCCTCGAACCCGAGCGCATGCACGGCCGACCATGCGTCGTGCGCGATCTGCGTCGGCCGCGACGTATGGGCGAGCGCGGCCGCATACGCGGCCAGCAGCCGCACGCGCGCGTCGGCGTGCTCCGGTGTGTCGTCGAGATCGCGCATCGCGTCGAGCGCCGTGCGCGCCCGTTCGCGACATTCGTCCACGAGCGACAGGTCGAACAAGCACGGAACCGCGACCGCCGCCAGCGCGATGCCGACCTGCACGTCGCCGTTCGGCGAAAACGCCCAGTCGAGCGCCGCGCGCAGATTGCCGAGCTCGCGCCGGATCACGTCGAGCCGCGATTCGGCGAGCTGCCCGCCATCGTCGATGGGCGCGAGCCTGAACAGCGTGTGGAAGTAGTTCGCATGCGCAAGCGCCGCGGCCGCGCATTCGCCGTTGTTCTCGAGCTGCTGCAGCGCATAGGCGCGCGTCGTCGTCAGCAGCCGGTAGCGCGGCGTGCCGTGCGCGCCCTCCAGGCTCAGCAGCGATTTCGACACCAGGCCGGCGATCGTGTCGAGCAGGTCCGCGCCCGCCAGCCCCTTCGTGCCGACGATCTCCCGCACCGCGTCGATCGAGAAGCCGTCCCGGAACACGCCGAGCCAGCGCAACAGCAAACGCTCCGCGTCGCCGAGCAGGCGGTAGCTCCAGTCATACATCGCCTGCAGCGTCTGATGACGCGGCAACGCCGTGCGAAAACCGCCGGTCAGCAACCGGAAATGATCGTCGAGATGCGCGGCGAGCACGTCGATGCCGAGCACGGCCGCGCGGGCCGCGGCCAGTTCGATCGCGAGCGGCAGGCCGTCGAGACGCCGGCAGACCGACGCCATCAGCGTCAGGCTGCGTTCGTCGAGCGGAAAGCGCGGGTCGGCGGCGCGGGCGCGCGCCGAAAACAGCTGCACGGCGCTCGCGTCCACGATCGCGCGTTCGTCCGCGCCCTCGTCGGGCACCTCGAGCGGCAAAACCGGACACAGTCGCTCGCCCTGGATGCGCAGCGCCTCGCGGCTCGTCGCGAGCACGCGAATGCCGGCATCCGCCTCGGTCAGCGCGGTCGCGATCCGCGCCGCGGCGTCCAGCAGATGTTCGCAATTGTCGAGCACCAGCAACATCCGCCGATGCGCGACGCTGGCGAGCACCGCCTCGAGCGTCAGCGATCCCGCCGGCTGCGCGAGCTCGAATGCGCCGGCCAGCGCGTCGGGCACGAACTGCGGGCACGCCACCGTGGCGAGCGACACGAACGCGGCGCCGTCCGGAAAGCTCGCCTCGGCGCGCATGGCCGCTTCCAGCGCAACCCGCGTCTTGCCGATGCCGCCGGCGCCGACCAGCGTCACGACGCGTGCGGTGTCGAGCGCGGCCAGGACCTCGGCGACCGTCTGTTCCCGGCCGATGAGTTCCGTCGGCGCCTGCGCGAGCCGCGACGTCGCGGGACGCACGGGCGCCGCGCGCTCGGCTTGCCCGCCCACCAGCCGGTAGCCGCGCCCCGGCACCGTGACGATCAGGTTCCGGTCGCCGCCCAGCGCCTTGCGCAACGCGGCGACATGCACCTGCAGGTTGTTTTCCTCCACGACCGTGTGCGGCCACACGCGCTGCATGATCTCGTCCTTCGACACCAATGCGCCGTTCGCCCGAATCAGGAGTTCGAGAATTTCGAATGCGCGACTGCCGATTCTCAGCAGTTTGCCGTTCGAGCGAATTTCACGTCTGTCGAGAAAGACGTGAAGCGTTCCAATCCGGATCATGTGAATTCTTAATCGTTTCCATTCGTCGATGCCCTGTCGAAAATGACACCGCTACCGTGCCAATGCTACGGCATTCGCTTCGAACAATGATTCAAATTATCAGAACACAATGCACAAATTTTTTGAATCGATGAAATTCACGAACGCCGCCGACGGGACGGCCTTTGTTCTCGCACCCGCGCAGGATCGCGCATCACGGCGTCCGGCTGCACCGTCGATACGCGAAATAGTGATTTACCGATGAATTCTTTTCGGGCTGCAAAACCCGGTTATTCCGGCTTCGCTTTGGCAACCCGTCGTTTGCCGTGGCGAATCGAATGAATTGCGTTAATGTTCCGGAAAAGATGACTCGCGGCATTTTGGTGAAACCGATTCCCATCCCGCCGATCGGGCGATTTTTCCTTTCAGAATGATTCAGGCCGCGCTCAAGACAATCGGCGGCGCGGCGCGAGACGATGGGCACCGGACAACCACCGTCACGCCGCGAGGAGGCGACCATGGGCCACCGCATCGCCGGCATCCTGATTCCCGACAGCGCGATCGCGCGCGAAGCGGCCGCGATCGCGCGGGCCGGCGAGCCTGAACTCCTGTTCCGGCATGCGATGCGCGTGTTCGCCTTTGCATCGGTCATCGGCACGCGTCGCGGCATCGCCTTCGATTCCGAGCTCCTGTACGTCGCCGCGCTATTCCACGACATCGGACTGGCCGAAGGCCACCGCGACTCGCACCGGCGCTACGAAATCGACGGCGCGAACGTCGCGCGCGGCTTCCTCGACGGATACGGCGTTGCCGCCGAAGACGCAGCCGAGGTATGGCGCGCGATCGCGCTGCACACGTCCTTCGGCCTTCATCCTCACATGACGCCGCTGACCGCATTGCTCGGCGCCGGCATCGAGACGGATCTCTTCGCGCGCCATCTCGACGAGGTGAGCTGCGCCGAACGCAACGAGATCGCGAACGCCTGGCCGCGCGGCCCGTGCTTCAAGGAGCTGTTCCTCGAGGCGCTCGCCGCGGGCACCGCGCATCGCCCCGAGACCGCGTTCGGCAACGTATGCGCCGACGCGCTCGAGCGTTGCGACCCGGACTATCGTCGGACGAATTTCTGCGGCCTGGTGCTCGGGTCGAAATGGGCGGACTGAGCGCGGCCGTCAGGCCGTGCCCGCCGCGGTCATGAACGGGGCAGCCTGACGATGAACCGGTCCAGCTCGGACGCGAGGATCGCCTCCCGATAGTTCGCGGGACGCTTGGCGCCGCGCCATTGCGGTTTGTAGATCGCGTCGCCGGTGCGAATCGTCGTGCCGGTCAGCGCGCAGCGTCCGGCGCTGCGCGACTTGGCGCTGATCCAGCGCTGCTCGTCGTAGCGGCAGCGCGTCGGATCGCTCCACGATATCAACACCGACGAATCGGTCTGCCGCTCGACCGCGACGATCGCGCACCGGCGACGCGCATCGCCGCTCGACGCGGGCGGCGCCTCGTCGCGATGGCGGCGGCGCGCGGCGTCCGCGTCGCGAAGCTGCGACAACGCGTTGCGACTCACTGCGGGCGACGGGTCGAGCAGTGTCATCACGTGTTCCCAGCGATTGAAGGCGTTCATGGCAACGTATCCAGGCAAATGGCGACGGGCCGGACGCATCACACCCGGGCACATCGCGGTCGTCATCCGCCGCCGCGAACTGGCACGATCCGCGACACGATGACCTGACCTTGACGATAGCGGGCCGCCGCTAAAGAGTCTTGATGCCCGGCTTAATTTTTCTGACCGGTGCATTCATGCGTTGCGCGACACGCGCCGCGGCCGCATTCATGACAATTCAGCGCGATTTCAGTACAGGACGCGGGGCCGCGCGATAGGCTCCTGTCCGCATTCGTTCGCTACGTTGCGCGCCCGCGGGCGCGAACGCGAACGCATGCCGGCTGCCGGCGCGATCGCCGCAGGCGGGCAGATCCGACCCAACCAACCAGCGCGGCACCGTTCCACCGCACGTTCAAGGAGTTCCCATGCGTCCCGCAGATATCGACGCCGTTCCCTCGGCGCGTCGCCGAGACATGTTGCTGGCCGGCGCGACCGCCGTTGCCGCCGCCACGCTGCCGGCCGCCGCTGCCGCCGCCGCGCCCAAACACGCCGCTTCCGCCCATCAAGGAGCCCATGCGATGAACACGATCACCACGAAAGACGGTACCCAGATTTACTTCAAGGACTGGGGCAGCGGCCGCCCGGTCGTCTTCTCGCACGGCTGGCCGCTGTGCGCCGATGCGTGGGACGCGCAGATGCTGTTCCTCGTGCAGCACGGCTTCCGCGTGATCGCGCACGACCGGCGCGGTCATGGCCGCTCGAGCCAGCCGTCGCAAGGCAACGACATGGACACGTATGCGGACGATCTGGCGGCGCTGATGAATGCGCTGGACCTGCGCGAAGCCACGCTCGTCGGCCACTCCACCGGCGGCGGCGAAGTCGCGCACTACATCGGGCGCCACGGCACGAAGCGCGTGTCGAAGGCCGTGCTGATCGGCGCGGTGCCGCCGCAGATGGTGAAATCGGCCTCCAATCCGGGCGGCCTGCCGATGGAGGTATTCGACGGCATCCGCAAGAACGTCGCCGAGAACCGTTCGCAGTTCTACAAGGATCTCGCCGTGCCGTTCTTCGGCTACAACCGCCCGAACGCCAAGGCGTCGCAAGGCACGATCGACGCATTCTGGGCGCAGGGCATGATGGGCGGCGTGCATGGCCAGTATCTGTGCGTCAAGGAATTCTCCGAGGTCGACTACACCGAGGACCTGAAGAAGATCGACGTCCCGACGCTGATCCTGCACGGCGACGACGACCAGATCGTGCCGATCGACGATTCGGCGCGGTTGTCCGCGAAGATCGTGAAGCACGCGCAACTGAAGGTGATTCCCGGCGGATCGCACGGGATGTGCGTCGTCAATGCCGACCTGATCAACGCCGAACTGCTCGCGTTCCTGAAGGCGTAAGCGTCGCGGCACGGCGCGCCCGGCCATTGCGCCGGCGCGCTTCAGCAAGATTCAGGATTTTTCAGGCCGGCACCATCTCGTTGCGGCGAGCGCGATCGCCAAGATCGTCGCTGCGTGATGGCGGGTGCTTACGGCGCGCGCGCCGGCCTGAGCAGCATGCCGATCATCACCCCTGCAACCGCGACCGCCATCGCGACCCGGAAATTGTCGGCCAGCGCGAGCGTGGTCGCCTGGACCCGGACCGCCCGGTCGAGCAGCGCATAGGCCGCCTGGTCGCCTGCCGCGAAGGTGGCGCCGTGCGACACGAGCGACGCCGCGCCGGCCCGCAGGCGGTCGAGCGTTTGCGGATCCGACAGCGTGACATGCAGACCGACGAGATTCGAATGGGTAGCTTCCATGATGCGCTGGATCACCGCGATCGACGTCGTGCCGAGCTGCCCGCTCAGCAGGCGCGTCGTCTGCACGACGGCGCCGAACGTCAGCGCGTGCTCGACCGTCACGTGCTTGCCGAAGAAGTAGATGACGGACGTGAGCGCCATCGTCTGCCCGAGCGCCTGGAGCAACTGCGACGGGATGAAGTCGGGTTCGGCCCAGGCGGACGTGAGACGCGCGCCGAGCGCGAACGCAACCGCCACCATCAGGAAGCCGGCCACGATCATCCGGCGCGGATCGACACGCTGCAGCAGCCACGCGACGCACGGCGCGAACAGCAGTTGCGGAATCGCGATCCAGCGCAGCGTATCGCCGATCTGCAGCGGACGCAGTCCGTAGGTGCTCGCGAGAAACACCGACGGGATGAAGCTCGTATTGAGCACGGTGAAGCGCACGAGGCCGACGAGCACGATCAGCCATGCGATGTTGGGCCGCGCGAGGTAGCCGAGATCGATCCCGGCGCGCCGGGACGTGAGCTCGTGAATCAGGAACGCGGCAACCATCAGGATGCCGATACACAGCAGCGCGACGATCAACGGCGACTGGAACCAGAACAGCCGTTCGCCCTGGTCGAGCGCGATGCACAGGCACGTGAATCCGCCGGCGCCGAGCAGCATGCCGCGCGTGTCCATACCGGACGCGAAACGCTTGATCGGCTCGTTCGACAGCGACAGCAGCAGGCAGACGATGAACGGAAGCGTCAGCAGCGCGTTTTGCCAGAACAGCCAGCGCCAGCTCAAATGTTCGCTGTACCAACCTTCGAGCGTCGCGGACAGGTTCAGCGACATCTCGAGGTTCATCGCATACGCGGCGATGCCGAACGGAATGAGCCGCGGCGGCAGCGTGCGGACGACGAAGCCGACGGTCAGCGGCACGAACACGCCGGACGCGAAGCCGGCGAGGCTCTGGAACACGATGAACGTGCCGAAGTTCGTGCACAGCGGCAGCACGCTTTCGACGACGAGAAACACCGACGCGCCCGCCAGCAGCACGCGGCGCGTGCCGAACACGAAGGCCGCCGCGATCGCGAGCGGGCCGACGAACATCTGCGATGCGGTGAACGCCGTGTTGATCCACGCGCCTTCGTCGAACCCGACGCCGAGCGCGCCGCGCACGTCGGCGAGCCCGAGCGACGTGATGCGCGACGTCAGCGTCGCGATGATCGCGCCGAGCAGCACGGACGCGATCGCGGCGATCGAGCGAAACGTCGGTATGTCGGTGGCCGGCGCGGCGGCCGGCCCCGGTGTCGCGCCGCCGGGGGCGAACGTGGTGTTCATCGTCGAGTGGTTTCCACACATGAGGCTCGCGCAAGCATAGCGCGATGCGAAAAAAATCGTCTGTTCGATGGAGTATCCCGACCGTGACCCCGAACCCGCCGGACGCATCGTCCCCGCCCGCCGCGCGCTCACGCACGTGGCCGATCGTCCTGATCGCCGGTTGCGCGCTGCTGCTCGTCGCGCTGCTCGTCTACGAATTCGATGCGCATGAGCGCGGCACCGACGACGCCTACGTGACAGGGCACCTGCACGTGATCTCGCCGCGCGTGGCGGGCACGGTCGAGCGCGTGCTGGTGGACGACAACCGCTTCGTGCACGCGGGCGAGCCGCTCGTCCGGCTCGACCCGCGCGACTTCGACGTGCGCGTCGCGCTGCAGCGGGCGCGCGTCGCGCAAGCACACGCCGACGCGAGCCGTGCGAAGGCGCTGGTCGAGCAAGCCGAGGCGACGCGCGTGTCGGCGCACGCGGACGCCGAGAAGGCCGAACTCGATTACGCACGCGCACGCGAGCTGACCCGCGAAACGCCGCGTGGGTTGTCGCAGCAGGAATTCGATGCCGCCAACGCGGCGCGCACGTCCGCCCGCGCGCGCGTCGCCGCGGCCGACGCGCAGCAGCGCGGCGCGCAGGCCGCGTGGCAGGCCGCCACCGCCGTGTCGAACCAGAACGACGCCGAGCTGCGCGACGCGGAGCTTCAGTTGCAATACACGACGGTCGTCGCGCCGTCGGACGGCTACGTCGGCAAGAAGACCGTCGAGACCGGCGAACACGTCGCGCCCGGCCAGGCGCTGCTGACGCTCGTCGAGCCGCACCCATGGGTGGTCGCGAATTTCCGCGAGACCCAGCTGCGGCACGTGCGCACCGGCGACGTCGTGCAGTTGCGCTTCGACGCGCTGCCGGAGCGGACCTTCAGCGGACACGTCGACAGCCTGTCGCCCGCGACCGGCGGGCAGTTTGCCCTGTTGCCGCCCGACAATGCGACCGGCAACTTCACGAAGGTCACGCAGCGGGTGCCCGTCAAGATCGTGCTCGACGGTCAGGCGTCGAGCGAACCGCGCATCCGGCCAGGCCTGTCGGTCGTCGTCACGCTGCAGCGCGAGCGCACTCGGCCATGATCCGCCTCGCCGCCTTGTTCGCCGCCGGCCTGCTCAGCGCGTGCACGATCGCGCCGCGGCCGATCGCACCCGTGCCGGTCGGATCCGACCGGTTTCGTCACGCGGATGCGGCGCGCGAACCCGCAACGCCGCTCGCCGAATGGCCCGCGTGGTTCGACGCACCGCCGCTCGTCGCGCTCGTCGATGCCGCGCTCGCCGGCAATCCCGACATCCGCGCCGCCGCGGCGCGCGTCGATCAGGCGCAGGCGCTGCTCGGCGTGCGCGAAGCCGCGTTGGCACCCACCGTCGGCGTCGCGCCGTCGTTCAGCCGCGCGCGCGTGTCGGGCACGGTCGACAACGCATTGCCGAAACGCACGATGCACAACTGGTCGGTGCCGTTCAACGCGAGCTACGAAGTCGATCTGTGGGGGCGCCTGCGCGGCGATGCCGAGATCGGCCGGCAGAACGTGCTGCAGGCGGATGCCGATCGCGCGGCGGTGCGCCTGCGCGTCGCGACCGACGTCGCGGCCGACTACCTGACGCTCCATTTCGTCGAACAGGATCTCGCGACGCTCGCGCGCGCGATCGAGCTGCGGCGCACCGCGCTCGACGTGATCGCCGCGCGCGTGCGGGCCGGCGCGGCGAGCGATCTCGACGCGCTGCGCGCATCGGCCGATCTCGATACGGCACGCGCCGATCTCGCGGACAGCAGGCGGCTGCGCGAAAACCTCGTCGACGCGCTCGCCGTGCTGACCGGCGTGTCGCCGACCGCATTCGCCGTCGCACCGACCGCATCGGCCGTTCGCGTACCGGACGTGCCGCCCGGCCTGCCGTCGACCCTGCTCGCGCAACGGCCGGACGTCTACGCGGCCGCGCGCCGTGTCGACGCGGCATCGCTCGACATCGGCGTCGCCCGCACCGCGTGGCTGCCGACGTTGACGCTGACCGCGCAGGGCGGTTTCGCCAGCCGCGATCTCGGCACGTTTCTCGATCGCAACAGTTCGCTGTGGGGACTCGGCGCGAGCGTCGCCGAAACGCTGTTCGACGGCGGCAAGCGCGACGCCGCGGTGGCCGCCGCGACGGCGGGCGCCGACGTCGCCGACGCGAACTATCGCGCGACCGCGCTCGGCGCGCTGCGCGAGGTTCAGGATGCGCTCAACGACATCGCCGCGCAGAAGGAGCGGATCGTGCGCTACGACGGCGCGGCGCGCGCCACCGAGGCGGCGGCGCGGTTGTCGCTGAGCCGTTACGCGCACGGCTACGTCAGCTATCTGGAAGTCATCGACGCGGACCGCGATGCATTGAGCGCGCAGCGCCAGCTGATTCACAGCCGTCAGGCGCTGGCCATCGCGACGGTCGGTCTCGTGCGCGCGCTGGGCGGTGGGTGGACGCCGCCGGCGTCGGCGCCGGCGGGCGACGCGCATCGCGCCGGGCTGTTCTGAAAATGCCTGAACGTGCGTTCCGCCATCGCTGGCGCACGCCGATGCCGTCGCGTCGAACGCCCCGACGCGCCCGCTCAGTCGCCCGCGCCGGCCGGACGCACGCCGAGCGCCTCGGCCTGGCGCACGAGATCCGGCAGCGTGCGGACCTGCATCTTCTTCATCACCTGCGCACGATGCACCTTCACCGTGATTTCCTGCAGTCCGAGATTCGACGCGATCTGCTTGTTCATCAGGCCCGCGATCACCTGGCTCATGACTTCGCGTTCGCGCGGCGTCAACGACGCATAGGCCTGCCGCACCGCATCCAGCGCGCGCTCGCGCGCGAGGCGTTCGCCGTCGCGGGCCAGCGCGCGGCCGACGGCATCGAGCATCGTCTCGTCGTCGAACGGCTTCGTCAGGAAATCGAGCGCGCCGCCCTTCATGGCCTTTACGGTGGTGGGTACGTCGCCGTAACCCGTCATGAACAGGATCGGCACGTTCAGGCCCGCGCGCACCGCTTCCTCCTGAACGGCGAGCCCGCTCTCGTCGGCAAGGCGCACGTCGAGGATCAGGCAGCTCGGCACGTCGGGCCGCTCGAAGGCGAGGAACGCGCGCGACGTCGCGAACGTCTCGACGCGAAATCCCGCCGAGCGCAACAGCGCGCTCAGTGCGCGCCGCAGCGTGTCGTCGTCGTCGACCACATAGACGATGGGCGCGGGATCGCCCGCGCCCTGGTTGCGGTTCGAAGTCATATCCGGCGTGCTCGCCATCGCATTCCCTGTGTAGTCATCCGCTTCATTATCGAATGATAAACCGAGAAAAATCCGGGCGGCTACGCCTGAACGCGCGACGTGGCGGCCGGTGGGCCGCTCACGCGGGCGGTGCGCCGGATGCGACCTGATCGATCAGGTTGAGCATGTCGTCAGACGGAAACGGCTTGCGCAGGAACGCGACCGCGCCTTGCGCGAGCGCACGGCGGACCGACTCGTCGTCGCCGTGCGCCGACATCAGGATGACCGGAAGCGCCGCGTTGCGCTGTGCCAGCAGGCGCTGGACGTCGAGACCGCCCATCCCTTTCATCTTCAGGTCGAGCAGCACGCACGCCGCGTCGTCCAGCGGGCCGGCCGCGAGGAATTCCTCGCCCGACGCGAACGGCAATGCGGTATGGCCCGCCGATTTCAGCAGGCTGGCAAGACTCTTTCGGACCGACGCATCGTCATCGATGATGCAAACAAGGGCCATGAAATAAGAACCGGAAAATTGTGTCTATCGAGAACATCGCCGTGCGCCCCGGAGGTCACGCCCACGCCCCGGCAAGCAGCATGGGTTGCGCCGACGCGTCGGCCGGCGCGGGGTGCGGCGTGTCCGCGATCGTGTCGGCCGCGAACGACGCGCACCGCGCATGGAGGCGCCCGGCCTCGCCCGACTCCGCCAGTTTCTCGAGCGCATACGCACGCACGACCTCGAGCAGCGAGTAACGCTTCGACAGCCCGACGGAATGGACGACCAGAAGCGATTTCGATGCAAGGCCGACGAGCGCGTCGAGCACCTCCTCCGCACCCAGTTCGTCGCAGGCGGCGAGCGCGCAGGCCGCGTCGAGCCGGAACGCATCCGGAAACACCGCGAGACGGCACAGCACCGTGCGCTCCATGTCGTCGAGCAACCGATAACTCCACTCGATGGTGGCCCTGAGGGTCTGCTGCCGCGGGTGGGCCGTGCGCAGGCCGCCGGACAGCGACAGCACGGACTTGTCGAGATCCGCCGCCAGACCCTGGATGCCGAGCGACGCGACACGGGCCGCCCCGAGCTCGAGCGCGAGCGGCAGGCCGCTCAGGCGGCGGCAGATGGTCGCGATCGCGTCGAGGGTCTTCGCATCGCACGGAAGGTCCGTCCCCATCGCACGCGCGCGCGCCAGGAACATCCGGACCGCGCCGCTCGCGACGATATCGCCGGCGTTCGCGCCGGCCGGCGGCACCGACAGCGGACCGACGCGATAGACCCGCTCGCCCGCGACACGCAACGGCTCCCGGCTCGTCACGACGAGTATCGCGCCAGGATTCGCGTCCGCGATCGCCTCGCTCAGATCCGCCAGATCGTCGACGTACGGCTCGGCATTGTCGAATACCAGCACGACGCGCTGCTCGCCGATCGCCCGCACGACATCGGCTGGCCCCGCGGTGGCGCCGCCCGGCAGGTCGAGCGCGCCCAGCACCGCGGATGCCGGCGTCGCGCCGGCCTGCAGGCCGGCCAGATCGACCCGGGCCATCTCGATCCCGCGCGCCACCGACCAGGCCGTCGCGACCTCCAGCGCCAGATGCGTCTTGCCGACGCCGCCGGGGCCGACCAGCGTGACGAGCGCCTCGCGCTCGAGCAGCTCGTGCAGCTCGGCCGCTTCCGTCTCACGACCAATCATCGGACATTTGCGCGGCGCGGCGCTCGTGCGGGCCGCGCCCGCCGATTCGAACGCGATCGGCCGACGATCGTCATGCGTCCGGTCGGCCGGCGGCGCGAGCCGGTAGCCGCGCCCCGATTCGGTCCGGATCCACCCGTGCTTGCCGCCGAACAGCTTGCGCAGCGTCGAGATGTGGACCTGGATGTTGTTCTCGACCACGATCGTGTGCGGCCACACGGCCTGCATGATCTCGTCCTTCGACACGAGCCGGCCGGCCGCCTTCACCAGCAGCTCGAGGATCTCGAATGCCCGGGCGCCGATATACCGGGGCTGCCCGTCGACGCAGACCTCGCGGCATTCAAGGGAAACCGTCACCTGCCCGAACGTGTACATGATCCGCACTCGCTTATGCTGCGTGGCACCTTGCGCCGCCTCGCGAGACGACGCGCTTCTGGGTTGCCCGTCCGGCCGTGCCAAGGCAGGCCGGAAGGCTCGACCGTATCGTAGGTCGCAACCGGCGCCGCGAACATTATCCATAGGTTTAGTCCGGCATGGGCCGGTCGCCGGGGCGCAGGGGGCCTGCAAAATCCGCCGGGCTGTCGGACAATGCACGGGTCGCCGCCCGGACGCGCGCGACCGAGCCCGGCCGATCCCGCATCGCGAGCCGTTTCCGACCTGCTCCACCCAGCCTGCCCCAACCGTGAATCAGCCCTTGCGTGACCCGGACGACTTGAATCGAATGGATGCCGACTGGCTCGCGCGCGCCCGCCTGTCGAACGTGGTGCGCTCGGGCGACGTCCTGACGTTCGACCTGACCGACGCCGCAACGGGGGATGTGTGGTCGGCATGCCAGACCGGCTGGGTATCCGATCAGCGCTGCCGGCAGTTCGAGCAGGAGTACGCATTGGCCGGGCTCCTGGACCCGGCGCGGGCGCTCACGCCGACGGCGCTGATCCGCGCGGCCGACGGCCCGGTGCTCGTCTATCCGCGCCTGGACGTGCGTGCGTTCGACACGCTGACGGACGGGCAACTGCCGCTCGACGTCTTCCTCGAAACCGCGATCGGCGCCGCACGCGCGCTCGGCGAACTGCATCGGCACGGCTGGCTGCACGGCGATCTCCAGCCGGCCAGTTTCGTCGTCGCACCGGACGGCACGGTCATGCTCCGCGCGTTCGCTCATGCCCGGGAGCGCGGCACGAAAAAAGCGGCGGCGGGCACGATGCGCACGGATTTCGCCGCATACGCGGCGCCGGAAGTCTCGGAAGGCGCATCCGTCGACGAGCGTGCCGACCTGTACGCGTTCGGCATCACGCTGTTCCGCCTGCTGACCGGCGCGATGCCTTACAAGGCCGCGTCGACGTCCGATTGGGTCCACGCGCACGTCGCGATACAGCCGTCGCCGCCCGCGGCGTTTCGCGGCGACGTGCCCGCCATCCTGAACGATCTGATCCTGAAGCTGATCGCCAAGGAGCCCGCCGATCGCTACCCGTCCTGTGAAACGGTGCAGCACGATCTCGAGCGGATCCTGCACGACTGGCGGGCAGCGGGCCGCGTCGAGCCCTTCGCGCTCGGCGGCCGCGATCCGTTCGCGGGTCTGCACGCGCCCGACCTGCCGGTCGGCCGCGACGCTGAAATTCACCTGCTCGAGGGGAGTCTGGACGCCGTCATGCGCACCGGCGAGACGGCCGTCGTCCTGATCGACGGGCCGGCCGGCGTCGGCAAGACCGCGCTCGCCGAACACTTCATCCGCCACGCGCGCGCGGCATCCGGCACGGCCTGGTGCACGTCGGCCAAGATCGATCAGTTCCAGCCCGCGCGGCCGTATGCGCCCGTGCTGCAGGCGTTGCGCGCACTGTTCGGCAGCGCGCTGGCCAGGCGCGACGACGAAATCGCGGTGATCGCCGCGCGGCTGCGCGACCGCGTGGGCCGTCAGGCCAGCGTCCTTTCCGCGATCTTTCCGGAAACCGCGTGGCTCCTCGATGTCGAGCCCGTCGCGTTCGACCACACCGATGCGATTCCGGCATTTCATCTCTGCCGGATCGTCGTGAATGCATTCCGCGCGTTCGCGGCGCCGGCCGAACCGCTCGTCATGACGCTGGACGACATCCAGTGGGCCGATGACGCGACGCTCGCTTTTCTCGCTTCCATCGTGCTCGATCCGCCGGCGCATTTCTGCATCGTCGCCGGTTACCGGAGCGGGCCGCAGCACGACTACCCGCCGGCGTTCCGTCGCTTCCTTCAGCAGATCGATCGCGGCCGCCTGTCGTCGTTGACGCTCGCGCCGCTCGGCGCGCCCGACGTCACGCGCATGCTGTCCGGCATGCTCGGGGAAGCGCCGGACCGTTTGGCCGGGCTCGGCGACATCGTGCATCGCAGGACGGGCGGCAATCCCTTCCACATCCAGCAGCTGCTGCGCACGCTGATCGACGAGCAACTGCTCGGCTACGATCCGGTGCGGCGAACGTGGCAATGGAACGCGGGCGAAATCGACGCGCACCACCAGACCGAGAATGTCGTAAGCCTGCTCGCGATCCGGATGCAGCGCTTGCCGCATGAATCGAGAACGCTGCTGGCGCTGATGGCCTGTATCGGCATCGACACCGACGAAGCGCTGTTGCGCGCCGCCGCCGGCAAAACGCTGGCCGAACTCCGCTTCTGGCTGGACCCGGCGCGCCAGATGGGCCTCGTGTCGCTCTCCGGCGACCGCTGGCGCTTCACGCACGACCGCATCCTCGAGGCCGTCTACGCGCTCACGGGGAGCCCGGTGCGCGCGCTGCGCCACGCCCGGATCGCCGCCGCGATGCTGGCACGCGCGAACGCGCCGTCGCCCGAATCCTTGCTGGCGCTCGCTGCCCAGATCGAACTGGCGAAGGACGTGCCGCTCGACGACGCGCTCGCGCTCAAGTTCGCGGGCGCGCTGACCGACGCCGCGGCGGCCGCCGCCACGGCCGCCGCGCGCGATCGCGCGTTGTCGTTTCTGGCGCTGGCGCAATCGTTGCTCGGCCCGCATGCGTGGTCGCGACACTACGGTCTCGCAAGCCGGATCGGCATACTCCGTAGCGGCCTGCTGCTCGCGATCGGCGAAACCGCGCAGGCGTCCGACGCGATCGACATGCTGATGGCGCGGACGCGCACGCCCGCCGACCGGGCCGAGGCGCATCGGCTGAAGGCCGCGCAGCTCACGGTCGAGTCGCATTACCGGCAAGCCATCGACGTCGCGCTGGCCGGGCTGGCGCTCCTCGGCGTCGAGCTGCCCGCCGAGCCGGCCGAGGCCGATCTCGCGGCGGCCTGCGAGGCCGTGCACACGGCGCTCGACGGCCGCGCCATCGCCGATCTGATCGACCTGCCCGTGATGACCGACACGCGCGTCGAAGCCGCGATGGCGCTGCTGACCGCGCTCGAAGCCGCGATGTTCTATCCGAGCGGCGGGCTGATGCTGCTGCATTTCGCGACGATGGTGCGGCTGACGCTGCACCACGGTGTCACCGCCGCGTCGGTGCAGGGGCTCGCGTGGTATGGCGTCAGCATCGCCGAGCATCACGACGCGTATGAAGACGGCTTCGAATTCGCCAAGGTCGCGCTCGCGCTGGTCGATCGCCACGGCTTCGAGCGCTATCGCTCCGCCACGCTGATCGCGCTCGACCAGGTGAGCGTCTGGACGCAGCCGCTGTCCTACGCACTCGAACGCGCACGCGATGCGAAAGCGGCGGGCAATGCGAGCGCCGAGCTGCGCTGGATGTGCTACAGCTGCAATCACATCGTCAGCGATCTGCTGTCGATGGGTGAAGCGCTGCCCACGATCCGCGACGAAATCGACCCGCTACTGGAAATCGCGCGCGGCACGCACTACGACGACATCGTCGACCTCGTCTCCACCCAATCGGAATTCATCGACGCGCTGCAGTTCGGCCAAGACCGGCGGATCGGCACGTGGCGGGCCCGCGCGTCGACCCGGACCCCGATGTCGGTCCTGGCGTTCTGGACCGACGTGCTCGTCGGCCAGGCGGCGTTCATCTTCGGCGATGCGGCGACGGCGCGCGCATCGCTTGAGGCGGCCGCATCGAGTGCGTGGTCGACGCCCGCGCACATCATGCTTGCCGATTTCCACCTGTTCAGCGTGCTGGCCGGCATCGCGGCCGACGACGGCGCAACGCCGCCCGATCGCCTGCTCGAGCGCTTCGCGCCGCAGCGCGCCAGGTTCGCGGCGTGGAGCGAGCGAAATCCGGGTACGTTTCTCAACAAGCTTGCGCTGATCGACGCCGAATTCGCGCGCGTGCGCGGCGAGCAAGTCATCGCAATGCAGCAGTACGAAACATCGGCCGGCCTCGCGGCGGAACGCGGTTTCGTGCACGAACAGGCGCTCGCGCACGAACGGGCCGCGGAGCATGCCGCGTCGCTCGGGCTCGCCGGCCACGCCCGCCATCAGTTGCGGCTCGCCCATGCGTGCTACCGGCGCTGGGGCGCGACCGGCAAGACCCTGGCGATGGAGGCGCAGCATCCGTTCCTCGTGATGGATCCGTCGCCGGGCGGCCCGGCCGCGCCCGCGTGCGAGGATCTCGATTTCGCGCTCGCGATGCGCGTGGCCCACTCGCTGTCCGAGGAAATCGTGCTGGAGCGCCTGATCCAGACGCTGATGCGCAACATGCTCGTGTACGCCGGCGCACGCCATGGCCTGCTGCTGCTCGCGCGGCGCGACCGGCTGACCATCGAGGCGGTGGCGCGCATCGCGGGCAGCGACGTGATCGTCGACATCGCCCGCGGCGAACCGACCGAACAGGACGTGCCGCTGTCGATCCTGAACACCGTCGCGCGGACCCGCAAGCCGATCGTGCTCGCGAATGCGCAGCGCGACGGCGTTCCCGATCACGTCGACAGCCTGCGCGCGCACCCGACGCGCTCGTTGTTCTGCCTGCCGTTATTGAAACAGGGCGCGCTGATCGGCGTGCTGTATCTCGAGAATGCACTGAGCAACGGCGTGTTCTCGCCGCGGCGCATCGCGATGCTGGAAGTGCTCGCCCCGCAGGCGGCCAACGCGCTCGAATCCGCGCGGCTCTACGCGGAACTGATCGACGAGAACGTTCGCCGGGTCAAGACCGAGGCCGAGCTGCGGCACGCGCGCACCGAACTCGCGCGCACCGCGCACATGACGGTGATGGGCGAACTGGCCGCATCGATCGCGCACGAGATCAATCAGCCGCTGACGAGCATCGTGTCGAGCGTCGGCGCGTGCCTGCGCTGGTTGCGCGGCCCGCAACCCGATCTCGGCGAGGCGCTCGCGAGTCTCGAGGACATCCGTGCGTCCGGCGTGCGTGCGGCCGACATCGTCCGCGCGTTGCGATCGCTCGCGCGCCAGGCGCCGCCCGCGCTTGCGCCCGTCGCGATCGACGACCTGATTCGCGACATGCTGCGTCTCACCGAGACGGAAATCGACGCGAAGCATGTGGTGCTGCGCGTCGACCTGCACTGCGACGGCGTGCACGCGATGGCCGACCGCACCCAGATCCAGCAGGTGATCCTGAACCTCGTCACCAATGCACTCGACGCGATGGACGGACTCATCGCGCCGCGCGAACTCGAAATCACATCGCAGGTCGGCGACGGCCACGCGGTCGTCTGCATCGCCGATCGCGGCGCCGGCATCGACGCGGACATCGCGAACCAGATCTTCGACCCGTTCTTCACGACGAAATCGCACGGCATGGGGATGGGCCTCGCGATCTGCCGCTCGATCATCGAAGCGCATGGCGGCACGCTCGAGGCCGCGCCACGCGACGGGCACGGTACCGTCATGACGTTCCGGCTGCCGGTGTCGACGCCTGGCTGATATCGGCGTCGAATGCATGGGCACCGCGCGGTTCAGGTTCAGCGCTGGCGGTGCGCGTCCTCGCTCAGGAATCGATGGACGAAGGTCACGGCCATCGCCCCCTCGCCGACCGCCGACGCCACCCGCTTGACCGAACCCGACCGGACGTCGCCCGCCGCGAACGAACCCGGTACGCTCGTTTCCAGAAAGTACGGCCGGCGCTCGAGCGGCCACACGCGCTCGAATGCCGGACAGTCGTAAAGATCGCTGCCGGTGACCAGATAGCCGCCCTCGTTGCGGATGATGTTCGTATCCCGTGCCCATTCGGTGTTCGGCGCACCGCCGATGCAGACGAACAGGTGCGTGGCCGGCAGCACTTCACGCGCGCCGTCTTCCGTGCGCAGCACGATCGCCTCGAGCCGATCGTCGCCCTGCAGCGCGTCGACGGTCGTGCCGTAGCGGACGGTCACGTTCGGCATGCGCTCGATCCGGTCGATCAGATAGCGCGACAGCGTCGCCGCGAGCGACGCACCGCGGACGATCATCGTGACTTCGCGTGCGTGCCGTGCGAAGTTCATCACGGCCTGGCCGGCCGAATTTCCGCCGCCGACGATGAACACGTGCCTGCCTTCGCACATCGATGCTTCGCTCGATCCCGCGCCGTAGAACAGGCCTGCGTTGAGAAACCGCTGTTCGTCCGGCAAACCGAGGCTGCGGTACTCGATGCCGGTCGCACAGATATTCGCGCGCGCGGTCAGGATCGAGCCATCGGCCAGGTCGACGCGAATCTTGCCGTCGACGAACGTCGCATGCACGCCCTCGCGCATCATCAGCAGCTCGACGCCGAACTTGACCGCCTGCTGGCGCGCACGCTCGGTCAGTTCGGCGCCCGGTATGCCGTCCGGGAAGCCCATGTAGTTCTCGATCAGCGAACTGGTCCCCGCCTGTCCGCCGACCGCATCGCGCTCGATCACGACGGCCCGCAGCCCTTCCGACGCCGCATAGACGGCGGCCGACAAGCCCGCCGGGCCGGCGCCGTAGATCGACACGTCGTACTCGACGAAGCGCGGCCGGGCGACCCAGCCGAGCTTGGCGGCGATCTCCGGCAGCGTCGGCTGGTAGAGGCACGTGCCGTCCGGAAAGACGACGGCCGGCAGCCGGATGTCGCGCAGCGGCGCGATGCCCAGCTCGCGCATGCAGTCGGTGTCGGACGTCAGTTCGCACCACGCGTACTCGACCACGCCGCGCTTCAGGAAGTCGCGAATTGCATAGGCCTCCTTGCTGTTCGGCAAACCGATGACCTTGACCTGCTGAGACTGCGTCATGAAACCTCCCGGTGACCGCGGTGCCGCATTTCCTGTCGGCCGCACTTGCGACTGTACGTCGTCATCGCCTTCACGCCGCCGCGCTTCATAAGAATTAAGGTCCGCTCGCACCGCGACCGTCCACAATGAAGCCTGTCCACCTCCGCTCGCAGCTTCGCGCCGGCCGCGCCGCGAGCGCTCTGCGGCGCCGGCATCGGAGCGAAAGATGGCCACGACCTGCACTCACCTCAGCGAAGCACGCGTGCTGAACACCGACAAGGACTACTGCGAGGAATGCGTGAAATCCGGCAGCCGGTGGGTACATCTGCGCCTGTGCCTGAGCTGCGGGCAGGTCGGTTGTTGCGACTCGTCGCCGAATCGCCATGCGAGCCGGCATTTCCACGAAACCGGCCATCCGCTCGCCCGTTCGATCGAGCCGGGCGAGCGCTGGGTGTGGTGCTACGCGGACGACGTCATGGCCGGCGAGATCGCGTCGTAACGCATCGCGCGCCGGCATCCGGCACCTTTTCCGACCGCGGGTAAACACCGCTCGATCGCGGCTTTGTCCTGCCGATCTTTTCCACTAGAATTTATCGAACGATAACTTATCGCCCGATAAACACGAGGTGTTCCATGCCTGTATCCAGACTCGCGCACTACTCGATCCGCACGCTCGATCTCGAAAAATCGTGCCGGTTCTATGAACGCGTGCTCGGCTTCAAACGCGGCTATCGCCCGCCGTTCGACTTTCCGGGCGCGTGGCTCTACAAGGGCGGCGACGAAGCCGACTACGGAATCGTTCACATCATCGGCGTCGATCCGGCCAACCCGGACGGGCTCGCGGCCTATCTCGGCGACAAGGCGCTGCCGGCCACCGGCACGGGCACCGTCGACCACATCGCGTTCCTCGCGACCGGCGTCGAGGCGACGTGGCATACGCTGCGCGCCGAGAACATCCCGTGGCGCGACCGCACGGTGCCGAGCCTCGGGCTGCACCAGGTCTTCATCGAGGATCCGTCCGGCGTGACGATCGAACTCAACTTCCCTGCCGCCGAGGTCGAGGGCCTGGCGCTTCCCGACGCGGCCGCAGCGGCGCGCGCATCCATCGGAGACTGACATGAACGACGTCACTTCAACCCACCGCAAGGCCGTCATCGTCGGCGGCTCGCTGGGCGGCCTGTTCGCCGCGAACCTCCTGCTGCGCAACGGCTGGGACGTGGACGTGTACGAGCGGGTTCCCGAGGCGCTGTCGGGCCGCGGCGCCGGCATCGTCACCCATCCGGAACTGTTCGACGTGATGCGCGCCGCGGGCGTGCGCATCGACGAATCGATCGGCGTCAAGGTCGAGTCGCGCATCACGCTGTCGCAGGACGGCGCCGTGGCGTCGGCGCGCCGGCTGCCGCAGACGCTCACCGCGTGGAGCAAGATGTATCACGTGCTGCGCGCGGCGCTGCCCGATCAGCACTATCACCCGGGCGCCGTCGTGACCGACGTCTCGGACGGCCCGGCGCACGCGGCCGTCACGCTGTCCGACGGCTCGGTCGTGCACGCCGACCTCGTCGTCGCGGCCGACGGATTCCGCTCCGCGATTCGCGAACGGCTCGTGCCGGACGCACGGCTTCAATACGCGGGCTACGTCGCGTGGCGCGGGCTGGTCGACGAAGCCGCGCTGTCGGACGCGACCCACGCGACCCTGTTCGACAAGTTCGCATTCGGCCTGCCGCCGCGCGAACAGATCCTCGGCTATCCGGTCGCCGGCCAGGGCAACAGCACGCTGCCCGGCGAGCGCCGCTACAACTTCGTCTGGTATCGCGCGACGCGCGAGGACACCGACCTCTCGAACCTGCTGACCGACGAGACCGGCAAGCTGTGGGCGGGCGGCATTCCGCCGACGCTGATCCGGCGCAACGTCCTCGCCGATCTCGAGGACGCGGCCCACGCACTGCTCGCGCCGCAGTTCGCGGAAGTCGTGTCGCGCGCGACGCAGCCGCTGTTCCAGCCGATCTACGACCTCGAAGTGCCACGCATGGCGTTCGGCCGGATCGTGCTGCTCGGCGATGCCGCGTTCGTCGCGCGGCCGCATTGCGGAATGGGCGTCACGAAGGCCGCCGGCGATGCGCTCGCGCTCGTCGCGTCACTCGCCACGCGCGCCGACACGCTCGACGCATTGAGCGAATACAGCGAAACGCGCACGGCGTTCGGCGTCGCGATCGTGCAGCACGCGCGCCATCTCGGCGCCTACATGCAGGCGCAACTGAAAAACGACACCGAGCGCGAAATGGCCGAGCGCTATCGAACGCCGGAAGTCGTGATGCGGGAAACCGCCGTGCCGCCGCACGTCTGAGCCCGGCAACGGCGGGCACCGCACACAACACGCACGACACGCGCGACGCCCGCACCGCCGCCACGACATTCGACCCATCGAGGAGACACCGTGAACCACACGCTTCCGGCCACCGCCGGCACCGCGCCCGATCCGGACTCGCCGGCGCAGGCCCCGCATCCGCTGCTGCGCGATGCCCGTTTTCGCACGCTCGTCAGGCGCAGAAGGCTGCTCGCCTGGTCGCTGACGCTCGTCATGCTCGCCCTCTATTTCGCGTTCATTTTGACGCTGGCGTTTTCGCCAACGCTGCTCGGCCAGCCAATCGTGCCGGGCCGGCCGACGCCTTGGGGCATCCCGGTCGGCTTCGGCATGTTCGTCGTCACGTTCGCGCTGGTCGCGCTGTACGTGTTCCAGGCCAACTCGGTCCACGACGCGCTCGTCGCGTCCATTCGCGACGGAGACGCACAATGAAACGCCTGCTCCTCGCATCGATCGCCGCCGTCGGCACGGCGCCGGCGTTCGCGGCCGGCCCCGCGGCGCTCGCGCACGGTCACAACCCGGTCGCGATCGGCATGTTCCTGCTGTTCGTCGCGTCGACACTCGTCATCACGCGCTGGGCCGCGCGCAAGAACCACAGCGTGGCCGACCACTACGCGGCCGGCGGCCGGATCACCGCGCTGCAGAACGGCTGGGCGATCGCCGGCGACTACATGTCGGCGGCGTCGCTGCTCGGCATCTCCGCGCTGGTGTTCACGAGCGGCTACGACGGCCTGATCTATTCGGTCGGCTTTCTCGCGAGCTGGCCGATCATCCTGTTCCTGATCGCCGAGCCGCTGCGCAATCTCGGCAAGTACACGCTCGCCGACGTCGTGTCCTATCGCCTGCGGCAACGGCCGATCCGCGCCTTCGCTGCGTCGAGCTCGATCGTCATCGTGCTGCTGTATCTGGTGTCGCAGATGGTCGGCGCGGGCAAGCTGGTCGAGCTGCTGTTCGGTCTCGACTACACGGTCGCGGTGCTGGTCGTCGGCGTGCTGATGGTCGTCTACGTCTTCTTCGGCGGGATGCTCGCGACCACCTGGATCCAGATCGTCAAGGCCGTGCTGCTGCTCGCCGGCGCGGCGTTCATGGCGTTCATGGTGCTCGGCCGTTTCGGCTTCAGTCTCGACGCGCTGTTCGCGCAGGCCGTGAGCGTGCATCCCAAGCATGCGGCGATCCTGCGTCCGGGCGGCCTGGTCTCCGATCCGGTCTCGGCCGTGTCGCTCGGCCTCGCGCTGATCTTCGGCACGGCGGGCCTGCCGCACATTCTGATGCGCTTCTTCACGGTCGGCGACGTCAAGGCGGCCCGCAAGAGCATCCTGCATGCAACCGGCATCGTCGGCATCGGCTACATGCTGATCGTGATCATCGGCTTCGGCACCATCGCGCTGGTCGCGCCGGACCGGCAGTACCACGATGCGTCCGGCGCCGTGACGGGCGGCGCCAACATGGTGGCGATCCATCTCGCGCATGCGGTCGGCGGCAACGTGTTCCTCGGCTTCATCTGCGCGGTCGCGTTCTCGACCATCCTGGCCGTGGTCGCCGGACTCACGCTCGCGGGTTCATCGGCGATCTCGCACGACCTCTACGCGAACGTGCTGCGCCGCGGGCGCGCGTCCGACCGCGAGGAAATGCGCGTGGCGCGCGCGACGACCGTGGTGCTCGGCGTGCTCGCGATCCTGCTCGGCATCGCGTTCGAGAAGCAGAACATCGCGTTCATCGTCAGCCTCACGTTCTCGATCGCGGCGAGCTCGAACTTCCCGGTGCTGCTGCTCTCGATCTACTGGCGCGGGCTGACGACGCGCGGCGCGGTACTGGGCGGCCTGCTCGGACTCGCCACCGCCGTCGCGCTCACGGTGCTGAGCCCGACCGTGTGGGTGACGGTGCTCGGTCATGCGCATGCGGTCTATCCGTACGAATACCCGGCACTGTTCTCGATGGCGGCGGCGTTCGCCGGCGTCGTCCTGTTCTCCGTCACCGATCGCTCGGCCCGTGCGCGACATGAGCGCGCGCAGTTCGACACCCAGCTCGTCGCGTGCGAAACGGGCATCACAACGGGCATCACGCAACGCGGCGGAGCCGCACGATTCGAGGAGTCGATATCCGCATGAGACACGCCACGTTGACCTGCACCTGCTGCCCGTCGCCGGTCCGGCGACGCCTGCTCGGCGCGTTTGCCGCGCTCGCCGGCACGGCCGTGGCCGGCCGTTCGGCATCGGCCGCCGAAACCGCGAACGCCCCGGCCGCCTCGACCGCCCCGTCGCTGCCGAGGCCGCGCGCGATCGACATCCACGCGCACTACTACCCCGAAAGCTTTTGCGATCTGGTCGGCGGCGAGGGCAAGCGCTTCGGCGGGTCGTTCACGTGCGACGACGCATCGTTCACGTTCCGCACGCCCGCCGGCGGCCTCGGGCCGCTGCCGATGAAGTTCATCGACGTCGACGCGCGGCTCAGGGACATGGATGCGTCCGGCGTCGACGTTCAGGCGCTGTCGCTCAGCGTGCCGATGGCGTATTGGGGCGACCGGCCGTTCAATGCGAAGCTCGCGCGCGACTGGAATTCGGCCGCGTCGCGCGTCTATCAGCGGCATCCGGCACGATTCGTCGTGCTCGCGACGCTGCCGATGCTGAACGCGACCGACGCGATCGACGAACTCGAACGCGCTGCGCAGCTGCCCGGCGTGCGCGGCGTGTACATGGGCACCAACATCGACAACCGCGATCTCGACGATCCGTTGTTCGCGCCGGTCTTCGCGCGCATCGCGCAACTGAACCTGCCTGTGTTCCTGCATCCGCAGCAAACGGTCGGCGGCGCGCGGCTCGGCGATTTCTACCTGAGCAACCTGCTCGGCAATCCGTTCGATACGGCGATCGCGGCCGCGCACCTGATCCTCGGCGGCGTGCTCGATCGTCATCCGGACCTGCACTTCACGTTGCCGCATGCGGGCGGTGCGTTGCCGATCGTCGCGGGACGCCTCGACGCGGGCTGGACCGTGCGCCCCGAAACGCGCCGGCTCGCGCAGAAGCCGAGCAGCTATCTGCGGCGCTTCAGCTACGACACGGTGTCCCATTCCGGGCCCGTGCTGGACTTCCTGATCGCGAACGTCGGCGTCGACCGGCTCGTGCTCGGCAGCGACTACTGCTTCGACATGGGCTACGAACAGCCCGTCCGCTTTCTCGATCGCGTCGACCTGACGGCGGAACAGCGTTCGATGATCCTCGGCGGCAATGCGGGCAGGCTGCTGCGCATCTAGCGCGCGGGCCGGCCGGCGAAAACGCATGCGACCGGCCGCGCCTGCACGGTCGGCGCAGCCCGCCGACGCACATGGCATCATCCGGCGAACCGTCGGCACCACGCGCGTCGGCACGCGGGCGGGCAAGCGGCCGACGATGCCGTCTTTCGAACATGGAGTCACGCACGATGAAAATAATCATTGCCGGCGGGTCGATCGCCGGTCTCGCGGCCGCGCTGACGCTCGACTGCATCGGGCACGACGTAACGGTCTACGAGCGCTCGCCGTCGCCGCTACGCGGTCAGGGCGGCGGCGTGGCCGTGCTGCGCCGGATGATGGCGTTCCTCGAACAGCATGGCCGTCATTGCCGGCAGATGATCAGCGTGCCGACGCATCGGCGGCGCTGGATCGATCGCGACGGCAGCGTCACGCGCGACGAACCCGAAATGCTGCCGTTCTCGTCGTGGGACGCCGTGTACCGCTCGCTGTGCGAGACGCTGCCGCCCGGACGCATCCGTTACGGCCGCGCGGTCAGCGGCTTCGAGCAGGATGCCGACGGCGTCGACGTACACCTGGGCGACGAACGCATCCGCGCGGACGTGCTGATTGCGGCCGACGGAGCAGGCTCGACCCTGCGCACGCGCCTGTTTCCCGGCTACGCGCCGTCGTTCGCGGGCTATCTCGCGTGGCGCGGCATCGTCGACGAAGCCGAGTTCGACGCCGCCGCGATTGCGCCATTGGTCGAGAACATGACGCTTCACAAGGCGCCGGGCGAGCTGTTCATGGCGTTCCTGATTCCCGCGCTCGACGGCTCGCTCGCGCCGGGCGCGCGCCGTTTCAACTGGCTGTGGTATCGCAACGAAGCCGACCGCACGGCGCTGCGCCGCCACCTGACCGATCGTGACGGCAACGTCCATCATGCATCGGTGCATCCGGGGATGCTTGCGGACGAGACCGTCGGCGCGCTGCGGCAACTGGCGGAAGAACGATTGCCGGCATCGTTGTCGCAGCTGGTGCTCGCGACGCGCGCGCCGTTCAACCAGGCGATCGTCGACGCGCTGAGCCCCGGCTTCGTCGACGGCCGCGTGGCGCTGATCGGCGATGCGGCCTGCACCGTGCGCCCGCATACGGCCTCCGGCACATCGAAAGCGGCGAGCGATGCGGTGTCGCTCGCCGAGGCGCTGCCGGCCGACGCGGCCGACGTCGTCGAACGTCTCGCGCGATGGTCGGTGCGACGGCGCGAGGAAGTGACCGCGTTGCTCGAGAAGGGGCCGCAACTCGCGGCCGCGTTCGGCCTCGGCACACCGCTTTGACATGCTGGCCGGCGATGACGGAATCGATGTCGCCAACGCCGACACGATGGTCCGCCATGCGCCGCGGCGCACGACGGAACCGCACGCGATGCCCGGCGCCTGCGTTCAGAACGTTTCAGCGCCGTTTCAGGTAACGGCGCCGCCCGCCGCGTAGACTGCCCCCATCATCCGCCGCACGGGCCACGGCCCGCGCGCAATCCCACCTTCTGGAACGACGACATGAACTCCGCCGCGAATCGCCATCGCCGGCCCGGCTCGTCATGGCCGAACCGGTCGGCCATGCGCCATCGCCATCCGTCGGCCCCGGCCGCAACCGCCGCTGCCGGCACGCGCCGGCACGCCTGTCACGGCAAGCGGATCCGCGCCGCATCGCGCGTACCGCACGGCCGACGCCCTTTCCATTGCCTCGCCAACTGCACGACGCCGAACGAACCGGCTCGCCGGGAGCGCGCATGAAGCACAAACGTCTCTGGTTCGGCGCGGCAGGTGTCGCGGTCGTCGGCCTCGCGGTCGCGATCGGCATCATGTTCCGGCCGTCGATCGCGCCGATCGATCCGCCCGCGCGCGCGTCGTTCGATCCGCAGCTCATTCGCGCAGGCGCGCGCGTCGTCGCGCTCGGCGACTGCGTCGTCTGTCACACCGCGAAGGACGGCAAGCCGTTCGCCGGCGGCCTGCCGCTCGCGACGCCGTTCGGCACGATCTACGCGACCAACATCACGCCGGATGCCGACACGGGCATCGGCCGCTGGTCGCAGGCGGCATTCGCGCGCGCGCTGCGCAGCGGCATCGCCCGCGACGGCCATCCGCTGTATCCGGCCTTTCCGTACATCCATTTCACGCGCATGTCCGACCAGGACATCGCGGCGGCGTACGCGTATCTGATGACGCGCGAACCGGTCCAGACGAAGACGCCGGCGAACGACCTGATCTTCCCGCTCAACTTCCGGGCGCTGGTCGCGTTCTGGAACGTGCTGTTCCTGCGCGAGGGTGCATACCAGCCCGACCCGTCGCAATCCGCGCAATGGAATCGCGGCAAGGCGCTCGTCGACGGCCTCGGGCACTGCGCGTCGTGCCATTCGCCGCTCAATGCGATCGGCGGCGAACAGGCCGGCAAGGCGTTCGACGGCGGCATCGTCGACGGCTGGGAAGCGCCGCCGCTCAACACGCTCGGTCACGCGGTCCGGCCGTGGACGCAGGCGCAACTGGTCACGTACCTGCGCACCGGCCGCGCGAGCGAGCATGGCGCGGCCGCCGGACCGATGCTGCCGGTCACGCGCGATCTCGCGACGGTGCCGGTGGAGGACGTCGAGGCGATCGCCGCGTACATCCTGTCCATCCAGAAGCCGGCCGCCGCCCGTCCGGCAACGGCCGGCGCGGGACACGGCCCGACGACGCCCGCCGGACAGCGCGGCGCGGTGCTGTTCCAGGCGTCGTGCGCGCAGTGCCACGGGCCGGCGTCGCCGATGCAGTCGATCGACGAACGGCCGACGCTCGCGTTCAGCACGGCGATCGCCGCCGACACGCCGCGCAACGCGATCCAGATGATGTTCAACGGTATCGGCTGGCACGGCGAGGACACGCTGAACTACATGCCGTCCTATATCGACCAGTACGACGACGGGCAGATCGCGGATCTCGCCGCCTATCTCCGCGAAACATATTCCGATCGCGCCGCATGGACCGGCGTCGACACCCTCGCCGCGAAGCTCAGAAAGGAGGACCGCGCGCAATGATCGCCCTCACCGTGAATGGCGTGCGACACACGCTCGACATCGATCCCTCGACGCCGCTCCTGTACGCGCTGCGCAACGACCTGCACCTGCACGGCGCGAAGTTCGGCTGCGGCCTCGGGCAATGCGGCGCGTGCACCGTGATCGTCGACGACAAGCCGATGTTCTCGTGCCTGATCCCGGTCGCCGCGCTCGGCGAGCGTCGCGTCAGGACCCTGGAAAGCCTCGGCACCGCCGAGCATCCCGGCAAGCTGCAGCAGGCGTTCATCGATCATCAGGCGGCGCAGTGCGGTTACTGCATCGCGGGCATGATCATGCGCGCGCAGGCGCTGCTCGAACGCAACCCGAAGCCGACCGAACGCGAGCTGCGCGCCCACATGGAACCGAACCTGTGCCGTTGCGGCACCCACATGCGGATCCTGGCGGCCGTACGCCAGGTCGCGGGGATGCCCGAGCCGGAACCGTCCGCCGCGCCCGTCATGATCAATAAGGAAATCTGATGAACGCACCCGACGACATCGACGAAGGCCGCCGGCACTTCATGGTTTCCGGCGCGCTCTTCGTCGCGTTCACCCTCGCGCCCGCCGCGCGCGCGCTCGCCGAGGTCGTGATCGCGGACGAAGGCGCCGCCGTCCACGTCGCCAAGGCCACCGAAACGCTGGCCGGCAGCCTGAAGACCAACCCGCTGCTGGACGCGTGGATCAAGATCGCGCCCGATGGCAAGGTCACCGTGTTTACCGGCAAGGTCGAGCTCGGCACCGGCGTGCGCACCGCCTTGCTGCAGGTGGCCGCCGAGGAGCTGAACATGAAGCCCTCGCTGATCACGTTCCTGACCGCCGACACCGGCGCGTCGCCCGACGAAGGCCTGACGGCCGGCAGCCACACGATGGCGGACAGCGGCTCCGCGCTGCTGAACGCCGCCGCGCAGGTGCGCGGCCTGCTGGTCGACGGCGCGGCGAAGCAGTTCGGCGTCGATCCGCGCACGCTGACCGTCGCCGACGCCGTCATCAAGGCGCCGGACGGCCGCACGATGCGCTACGCCGACGCGGTGCGCACCGTCGACCTGCACCGCAACGCCACGCCGACGTCGCCGCTGAAACCGCCGGCCACGTTCGCCGTGATCGGCACGTCGCTGCCGCGCGTGGACATTCCGAACAAGGTCACGGGCGGCGTCAGCTACGTGCAGGACATGACGCTGCCCGGCATGCTGCATGCGCGGGCCGTGATGCCGCCGGTGTACGACGCGAAACTGCTGTCGTTCGACGAAGCTGCGATCCTGAAGATGCCGGGCGTCGTGCGGATCGTGCGCAACGGCAGCATGCTCGCCGTCGTCGCCCAGGGCGAATGGCAGGCGGTGCTCGCGCAGCGCGCGCTGGCCGCCGGTTGTCGCTGGTCCGGCGGCCGGCCGCTGCCCGACCGCGAGACGGTCCACGCGGACCTGAAGCGGATCGCGACCCAGCGCATCGAGATCGCCAACACGCACGCGCCGAGCGCGCCGGCGACGAAGACGCTCTCCGCCACGTTCCTGAAGAACTATCTGCTGCACGGCTCGATCGGGCCATCGTGTTCGGTCGCTCATCTCGAGAACGGCACGCTGACCGTGTGGACCCACTCGCAAGGCGTTTATCCGCTGCGCGACGCGCTCGCGGAAATGCTGTCGATGCCGAAGGCGAACGTGCGCTGCATCCACACCGAGGGCTCCGGCTGCTACGGGCACAACGGCGCGGACGACGCGGCCGCGCATGCCGCGCTGATCGCGGCCGCGATGCCCGGCAAGCCGATCCGCGTGCAGTGGATGCGCGAGCAGGAACATACGTGGGACCACTTCACGCCGGCGATGGTCACCGAGCTCAGCGCATCGCTCGATGCGGGCGGCCGCATCGTCGACTGGAACTACGCGCTGTGGAGCAGTTCGCACAACGAGCGCATCGTCAACGCCGGCCGGCTTCTGCCCGCCCGCATGCTCGAGCCGCCGTTCGTGTCCGCGCCGTCGACGCCGATGCTGCAGCCCGAGGGCGGCGGCGATCGCAATGCGATCCCGCTGTACGCGCTGCCGAACATGCACATCGTCAACAACTTCTCGCCGACGATGCCGCTGCAGACTTCCGCGATGCGCTCGCTCGGCGCGCACACGAACGTCTGGGCCATCGAAAGCTTCATGGACGAGCTGGCGCACGCCGCCGGCGTCGATCCGGTCGAATTCCGCCTGCGCCACATGGAGGATCACCGCGCGCGCCAGGTGATCCAGCTCGCCGCGACCAGATTCGGCTGGCCGCGGCCGCCGCGTGCACGCAATCGCGGCGTCGGCTTCGCGTTCGGCAAATACAAGAACCTGATGGGCTACGTCGCGATCGCGGTCGAGGTCACGGTCGTGCCGGAGACGGGTCACGTGACGCTCGACCGCGCGGAAGTCGCCGTCGACGCCGGCCAGATCGTGTCGCCCGACGGCATCCGCAACCAGATCGAGGGCGGCATCGTGCAGGCCGCGAGCTGGACGCTGTACGAGGCGTTGAAATACGATACGCAGCGCATTCGCAGTTTCGACTGGAGCAGCTATCCGATCCTGCGTTTCCCGGCCGCGCCGCAGAGCGTGAAGGTGCACCTGATCAATCGTCCCGGCGCGCCGTTTCTCGGCGCGGCCGAGGCGTCGATGGGGCCGACCGCCGGCGCGCTGGCCAACGCGATCTTCGACGCGACCGGGCAGCGCATGCGCGAAATGCCGTTCGCCGGCGATTCGCTCAGGAAACGCATCGACGCATAGCCGCGGATCACAACCGATCGCGCCGGCACGCACCGGCGCCGACAATCGACAGGCTGGAGATTTCTGAACGATGGATACCTTGCTTTCGATGCGCGTGTTCACGCGCATCGTCGAGACGGGCAGCTTCACGCGCGCGTCGGACACGACCGGACTCACGACGCCGCGCGTGTCCGCGCTGCTGAGCACGCTCGAACGGCATCTCGGCTGCCGGCTGCTGAACCGCACGACGCGCCGCATCTCGCTGACCGAGGACGGGCAGGCCTATTACGAACGCTGCGTCGGCGTGCTGCGCGAGATCGACGACATGGAAGCGGCCGTCTCGCAGGCGCGCAACGTGCCGCGCGGCCGCCTGAAGGTGAACCTGCCGCCGGCCATGGCGAAGCAGATCATGGTGCCCGCGCTGCCGGAGTTTCTCGCCGCCAATCCGGGCATCTCGGTCGAACTCGGCGTGACCGACCGGCAGATCGATCTGATCGGCGAAGGCGTCGATTGCGTCGTGCGCATCGGCGCGCTCGACGATTCGGGCATGGTCGCGAAACGGATCGGCAGCCTCACCACCTGCACCTGCGCGGCGCCCGCCTATCTCGAACGATGCGGCGCCCCCGAAACGGTGGACGACCTGGCGCAACACGTCGCGGTCAGCCACATCTCGGCCGATACGGGCCGGCCGCGTCCGTGGGATTTCGTCGTCGACGGCGAACCGCGCATCGTGCAGATGTGCGGCACGGTCGCGGTGAACGACGCCGACACCTACATCGAATGCGGCCTCGCGGGGATCGGCCTGATCAAGACGTCGCTGTACCTGGTCGAGCCGTACCTGAAATCGGGGCGTCTGCGCGAGGTGCTGACCGATTTCAACCCGCCGCCCCGGCCGATCTCGATCCTGTATCCGCCCAACCGGCATACGCCGGTCAAGCTCAAGCTCTTCGTCGAATGGCTCGCGGGCCTGTTCGCGGAGATTCCGACGCTGCAGGGCAAGCGCGGCTGACAGCGACACCCTCGTCGCGCGCCGCATGAATCAAATGATTTAAAGCGGCGTTTCAGGACAATTCAGTCCGCGCGATCCAGACTGGTTTCATGGGCTTCGCGAGCCGCGATATCCGCGCCGGAGGCCCGCTTCACGCTCGCGCGGCAGCGCCCGCGCGTGATTCCACGCGCGATCCGCCCCCTTTGCGCGCCACGCAATGCTCGATTGCGCAGCGGGCGTATTCCCTTGTTATCGATCGATCAATAATCTTGACGGCAATGCGGCGACTGTCGTTTCGCCGCATCGACAATCGCACCGCCCGCCCGAAGAACGGGCTCCCGACATCTCTTTCAAGGAGTCGATCATGTCAGCAGAATCCACCCCGCTCGCTGCCCACGGGCACGCGACCAAGCTCACGCAGGGCCTCATCCTGCTGTTCGCGTTCAGTTGCGGCGCGATCGTCGCGAACCTGTACTACGCGCAGCCGATCACCGAACTCATCGCGCCCAGCCTGCACATGTCCGGCGAAACCGCGAGCCTCATCGTGTCGCTGACGCAGATCGGCTACGCATTCGGCCTGTTCTTCATCGTGCCGCTCGGCGATCTGCTCGAGAACCGCAAGCTGATGATCACGACCGCCGTCGTGTCGATCGCGAGCCTCGCGGCCGCGGCGATGGTGCATACGCCCGGGCCGTTCCTCGCGATCTCGCTGCTGATCGGCTTCAGCTCGGTCGCCGTGCAGATCCTCGTGCCGCTCGCCGCGCACCTGGCGCCCGATCATTCGCGCGGCCGCGTGGTCGGCACGATCATGAGCGGGCTGCTGCTCGGCATCCTGCTCGCGCGTCCGCTGTCGAGCGTGGTGGCCGACGCGTTCGGCTGGCGCTTCGTGTTCGCGGCCGCCGCCGTGCTGATGACGCTCGTGACGGCCGTGCTCGCGCTGACGATCCCGTCGCGCCAGCCCGATCATCGCGCGACCTATTTCGAACTGATCGGCTCGCTGCTGCATCTCGTGCGCACGATGCCGGTGCTGCGCCATCGCGCGTTCTACCAGGGCCTGATGTTCGCGTCGTTCAGCCTGTTCTGGACCGCCGTGCCGGTCGAGCTCACGCGTCACTACGGCCTGTCGCAATCGGCCATCGGCCTGTTCGCGCTGGTCGGCGCGATCGGCGCGACGTCGGCGCCCGTCGCCGGCCGCCTCGCGGATGCCGGCCACACGGTGCGGGCCACGCTGATCGCACTGGTCGCAGGCGCCTTGTCGTATGCGGTCGCGCTCGTCCATGGCGCCGGGCTGTACGGCCTCGTCGTCACCGGCATCGTGCTCGACTTCGCGGTGCAGATGAACATGGTGCTCGGCCAGCGCGAGATCTATGCGCTGCATGCGGCGAGCCGCAACCGCCTGAACGCGCTGTACATGACGAGCATCTTCGTCGGCGGCGCCATCGGCTCCGCGCTCGCCAGCCCGCTGTACGAGCATGGCGGCTGGCCGCTCGTCGCCGCCGTCGCCGGCGTGTTCCCGATCGTCGCGCTCGCCCACTACCTCGTGATCGGGCGACCGCACGCGGAACGCCACGCACAGGCCTGAACCGGCGCCGGCACCGGTTCGCGCGCGAATGGCGCTCGGGCCTCTCGCGCAACGGAACGCTGCCGGCACGTCATCTCCGACTTCCCGCAGGGCCAGCCGCCGCACCGGCCGCAGCCGGACGATTCGCGGCGGCGCCCTGCCCCACGCACAAGGAATCCATCATGTCCACCTTGCTCAGCCACTACGATCTGCGCGGCCTGCCGCTTCCCAACCGTATCGTGATGGGCCCGATGACGCGTTCTCGCGCGCCGTCGCGCGGCCTGCCGACCGCGCTCATGACCGAGTACTACGCCCAGCGCGCGTCCGCCGGCCTGATCGTCACCGAAGCGACCAACGTCAGCCCGGCCTCCGCGGCATTCGAACTCACGCCGGGGCTCGTCACCGACGAGCAGGCGGCCGGCTGGAAGCAGGTCACCGACGCGGTCCATGCCAACGGCGGTCGCATCTTCGCGCAGCTGTGGCACGGCGGCCGGGTCAGTTCGCTGACGCTGCTCGGCGGCGCGGCGCCGCTGTCGCCGTCCGGCGTCAACGACGATCTCGAACAGTTGCAGGTGTGGGCGCAGTTGCAGAACGGCTACTACACGAAGATTCATGCGACGCCGTCGCGCGCGATGACGACCGACGAGGTCGCCGCGACGGTCGAGGAATTTCGCCAGGCGGCACTTCGGGCGAAGGCGGCCGGCTTCGACGGCGTCGAGATTCACGCGGCCAACGGCTACCTGCCGCACCAGTTCCTGTCGTCGACGCTGAACCGCCGCGACGACCGCTACGGCGGCTCGCTCGCGAACCGCGCGCGCTTCCTCGAGGAAATCGTCGACGCCGTCGGCGGCGTGCTGCCGCTCGATCGCGTGGGCGTGCGCATCTCGCCGTACGCGAAGTACAACAACGTGCGCGACGCGGATCCGGATGCGACCTACGCCTACGTCGGGCGCATGCTCGACGAAGCCGGCGTCGCCTACGTGCACGCCGCGGACACCAACGGCTGGAGCGGCGAGCCCGACCTGCCGCGCATCATCGCCAACACGCGCGACGCGTACCGCGGCACGCTGATCGTCAACGGCGGCATCGCGCCGGACGCCGCGAATGCGCTGATCGACGCGGGCGATGCCGATCTCGTCGCGTTCGCGCGCGCATACATCGCGAACCCGGACCTCGTCGAGCGGATCGCCGCGAATGCGCCGCTCGCCGCGCCGAAGACGGTCGGCTGGTACGGCGGCGACCGCGCGGGATACGTCGACTACGCGCGTCACGACGCGGCGGGCCTGACCGCCTGACCGTCAGCGCACTGCGCCGGCGGCAGCCCCCGCTGCCGCCGCGACCGGCCCGATCATCAGGATCGCGAAGAATGTGCTCAGGCGTCCTGCCAGCGCGAACCGAGCACACGGCCGCAGAAATTCGGCCGGCGAAAATCCGGATCGGCCCGATCGAGCACATCCGCGCTCCACGTGCCGAACGTCGACGCCGGCCGATGCGCGACACCGCGCGCGAGCGCGTCGAGGAACGCATCGCCGAATCCTTCGCCGCGCGGGTAGGCGGCGAGCAGCGCGCGACGCTCGTCCGCCGAATATGCGTCGAAGCCGGTCGCCATCAGGTCGGTCGACACGGCGAACGCCAGCGCACGCGCGAGCGGCGACATGCGCGCGGCCACGCCGGGCGTCGTATGCAGCGCGATCGCGCACCACACCTCGTCGCGCAGCTGCTGCGAAATCTGGTGGCGCGACAGGAACGCCTGCGCGGCATCGGCGCTGTCGATCTCGTAGCGTTCGGTCGAGCGGGAGTAGGCCGGGCTCAAGCCCATGTTCGCGTACATCGCGGCCACGTACAGCGCATCGGCATCGAGCGTCTCGCCGGCACGGCGCGCGGCGAGCGACGCGAGGACGAACACCCGGCATGCATGATCGGCGATCACGCGCGGCAGCGACGCGCATGCGGCCTCGACGGCTTCGATCGTCATCGGCGTCCGGGGAATGCGAACGCCGGCAACTTCGTCGTCGGCCCGTGCACACGTGTGCGCAGCACTCATCTCGTCTCCTTCTGCCCGTTGCCGGGGCACAAAATTATCCATTCGCCGCGCGGTACGCACCGGCACCGCCATTCCGCCCGCCGACCCATGCCGTCCTAAAAGGCGGCACCGTGGCAGACCAATCCTTCGCACTGCTCGACGACCTCCCGCGCGGCCGCCTGCAGGCGCTGCGCGAAACGGCCCGCATGACCGCGCGCGGCGCGCGCATCCGGGTGGCCGTCGGCCGCCGCGCGCTTCGGCATCGCGGCCGTCCAGCCACGCCGCGCGAAGCCGCCGAACTCGACCACCGGCGACCACGCGGGGCTGACCGGCAGCGGCGGCGGCGCCAGCGTTTCGAACTCGTCGTCGGCGTGCACGACCTTGCCGTCGACGACCGTCAGCACCGACGCCAGCGACTTGATCTGCGACTCGTCGATCGTGAAATAGTCGTCCGTCAGCACCGCGAAATCCGCATACTGGCCCGGCACGAGCGCGCCCTTGCGATCGTCTTCGTTCGAGAACCACGCGCTGCCCACCGTGTAGCGGCGTAGCGCCTCCATGCGGCTGAGCCGGTTGCATTCGGGATAGAGCGCCGTGCCGCCGACGGTGCGCCCGGACACCATCCAGTACAGCGACAGGAACGGGTTGTAGCTCGCGATGCGCGTCGCATCGGTGCCCGCGCCGACCGGCAGCCCGGCCGCCAGCATCGCGCGGATCGGCGGCGTGCGCGCGGCCGCTTCCGCGCCGTAGCGCGCGATGAAATACTCGCCCTGGTACGCCATCCGGTGCTGAACGGTCACGCCTCCGCCCAGCGCGGCGATGCGCGCGATGTTCGCATCCGAGATCGTCTCGCAGTGGTCGAGGAACCAGCGCAGTCCGTCGAACGGCACCTCGCGGTGCACGGCTTCGAGCACGTTCAGGAAACGGCCGATCGATTCGTCGTACGTCGCGTGCAGCCGGAACGGCCAGCGGTGCCGCACCAGCAGCCGCACCACGGCGGCCAGTTCCGTCTCGAGCGCTTCCGGCAGATCGGGGCGCGGCTCGAGAAAATTGCCGAAATCGGCCGCGGAATACACGAGCAGTTCGCCCGCGCCGTTCATGCGCAGGAACGCGTCGCCGTCGCCGGGTTTCGCCAGCGTCACCCACTGCGCGTAGTCGTCGATCTCGCTCCCGGCGTGCTGCACGAACAGGCTGTACGCGATGCGCACCGTCATTTCACCGCGCTGCGCGAGCGCCATGATCGCGCCGTAGTCGTCCGGATAGGACTGGAAATCGCCGCCGGCATCGATCGCGCTCGTCACGCCGAGGCGGTTCAGTTCGCGCATGAACTGCCGCATCGAATTCATCTGCTCGTCGTGGTCCAGTTTCGGGCCGCGCTCGAGCGCCGCGTGCAGGACACCCATGTCCGGGCGCGCGATCAGCATGCCGGTCGGCCTGCCGAGGCGATCGCGCTGGATCTCGCCGCCGGGTGGATCGCCCGTGTCGCGGCCGTAGCCGATCGCACGCAGCGCGGCCGCGTTCAGCAGCGCACTGTCACCGAGGTGCAGGATGAAGACCGGCGTGTCGGGCGCGATCGCGTTGAGCTCGGCCACCGTCGGCCCGCGCTTTTCCGCGAACTGGAATTCGGTCCAGCCGCCGACCACGCGCACCCAGTGCGGCGCCGGCGTGCGCAGCACCTGGCGACGCAGCATGCACAGCGCGTCGGCCAGCGTCGGCACGCCGTCCCAGCGCAGTTCCAGGTTGAAGTTCAGGCCGCCGCGAATCGCGTGCAGGTGCGAATCGTTCAGCCCCGGGATCACGGTGCGGCCGTTCAGGTCGATGCGCAGCGTGCCGTCGCGCGCATGGCGCATCACGTCGTGCCCGCTGCCCGTTGCGAGAATCCGGCCGTCCTTGACCGCGAGCGCGGTCACGAACGACTGCCGCGCGTCCTGCGTCGCGATCTTGCCGTTGTATACGATGAGGTCCGCCGCTTCGGCGGATGCCGTCGTCTCGAGCACCGTCAGGCCCCCCCGTGTGCGCCGAAAGCCGGCATGCGGCCGCACGCGGCGTGCATCCGGTTTGACGATCCACCGACCATCCCTTCCTCCTTGAACATTGAACGATCGGCCCGCGCGCCGTCACGCCGCCGACTGCATCGCATCCGCCGCCTCGCGTCGCGCGCGCGTCGAGCCGGTCGACGCGCTGGTCTCCTGGCGAACGAAGTTCTGCAGACGCGCCAGCCGCCGGACGTCGAACGCGCGCGACTGCGGGTCGATCTGCCCCGACAGGTCGGCCACCAGCGACGATGCCTGCGCGATGCGCCCGCGCTCGATCAGGTGATCGGCCAGGTCCAGCGTGCCGCGCAGCGCCCACATCGCGGCGCCTTGCGCGTTCGCCGTCTGGATCGCCGTCAACAGGTGATGCTGCCCGTCCGCTTCGCACGCGGCCGCGCGATCCGGATCGGCGGCGCGGGCCTGTTCGAGCGTCGCCAGCCCGCGCGCGCGCAGCAGTTCGGGCACGAACAGATGCTCGCCGTGCGCGCGGCAGCGCGCGAGCGTCGCGTCGAGCTTCGTGCATGCGTCGGCCGCGCGGCCGGTGCGCGTCAGCCCTTCCGCGTAGGCGACGACCAGCGGCGCGAGCAGCCGCCGGAACCCGCTCGCTTCGATGCGCCGCAGCGCGGGCTCGAGCCGCGCGAGGCCGGCGCCGGGATGGCCTGCCTGCATGTCTAACCGCCCGGCGAGACATTCGGCATGGCTGCGCCAGATGTCGAAGCCGTTCGCGTCGGCGGTCGCGCGCAGCGTCGCGAGATAGTCGGAGATCGCATCGTGATCGCCGTAGCGCAACGCGATCGGCACGGCTGCGGCACCGAGCACGACGCACAACGCCAGCCCCGAGCCGCTGCGGCGCGCGCGTTCGACCGCCTGCGCCGACAGCCGCATCGCGTAATCCGGATCGCCCTGGATCCAGACGAGCCGCATCAGCATCGTCCGGCCGAGCGTCGCGACATCGATGCCCAGCGCGGCTTCGGCGCACGGCGGTTCACCGGCGTCGGCCAGCTCGGCCGTCGCCGCCTCGAGCCGCTCGCGCGCCTGCGCATGCTCGCCGAAGTAATGCAGCGAAGTCGCGACCATCGCACTCGCCAGCAGCCGTTGCGACGGGTCGCCCCGCCGCTGCGCGGCCCGCTCGAAGCGCGTCGCATAGCGCAGCGATTCATGAATGTCGGAGCGCGTCAGCATGGTGTTCCACAGCCCGACCAGCGCGCGCGCGTCGAACGCGTCGTCGCCGACCCGGCCCGCGAGGCCGAGCGTCCTGTCCCACATCGCGGCGGCCGTGTGCGTATCGCCGTCGGTATGCAGCAGTGCAGCCGCATAGGCCGCGCGCAGGCGCATCTCGCGCGTGGCGTCGACGGCCTCCGGCGCGCCGGCGTCGAGCGCGTCGAGTGTGCGTCGCGCGGGTAGCGAACATTCGCGCATGCGCGCCGGATCGAGCAACGCCTGCGCCAGCCCGTCGATTTCCGCGGCCTGCGGCCCGGCCGCCGCGCGTTCGCGAAGCGGCGCCACGTCTGCGTCGGGACGCAGGCCCGCGGCGTGCGCGGGCTGTGCCTGGGCCAGTATTCGCGCTTCCGCCTGCTCGTGTTCGTAACGCGCATGACGGGCGGCGACCGCGTCGAATTCGCCCTCGTTGTGCAGTTTCTCGAGCGCGTACGCGCGGGTCGATTCGGTCAGCCGGTAGCGCGCCTGCGCGCCGTTGAATTCGACGGCGACCAGCGACTTCGCAACCAGCTCGCCGAGCAGCGCGACCATTTCGGCGGCCGGCATGCCCGGGTCCATCGCGACGTCGCGCGCGGCATCGAACGTAAACGGGCCGATGAAGCAGGCCATGCGGCGAAACAGCGACCGGGCGGCCGCATCCAGCAGCACGTAGCTCCAGTCGAACGTGGCCCGCAGCGTCTGGTGACGCGGCAAGGCCGACCGCAGCCCGCCCGTCAGCAGGTTCAGCCTGTCGTCGAGACGCGCCGCGACGACCTCGAGCCCGAGCGTCGCGACGCGCGCGGCCGCGAGCTCGATGGCGAGCGGCAACCCGTCGAGGCGCCGGCAGATATCGCCGATCAACCGGAGGCCGGCCGCATCGACCACGCAATCGGGCGTGGCGGCGCGAATCCGCGCCAGAAACAGCTCGACGGCGGAATGGCGCACGATCTCGTCGACGGATGCGCGCCCGTCCGGCACCGCCAGCGGGCTCACGCGAAACACGGCTTCGACCGAAATATGAAGCGGCTCGCGACTCGTCACGAGCACGCGCAGCGCCGCGCTGTGCGACGTCAGCGTTTCGACGAGGTCGGCCACCAGATCGACGACGTGCTCCGCGTTGTCGAGCACGAGCAGGCCGCGCGACGCGGCGAATGCATCGCCGATCCGCTCGACGGCAGGCACGCCGTCCGCGTCGAGCCCGAGTTCGGTGCCGATCGCGCGCAGCACGTCGTCGCGCGTCGTCGCACACGCCAGTTCGACGAACAGCACGCGCTCGCCCGAGCGCGCGCGCAATTCATGCGCGACGCGCGCGGCGAGGCTCGTCTTGCCGATGCCGCCCGCGCCGACGAGCGTGACGACCGGCACCCGTTCGAGCATGTCGACGATCTGCCCGATCTCGGTTTGACGCCCGACGAGCGGCACCGGATGGGCGGTTGCTTCGGTATCGTGCGCCACGTCGGGCGCGGGCGGCGCCACGGTGTGCGCGACCGGCGGATGCGCGATCAGCAGGTAGCCTCGGCCCGGCACGGTCTTGATCAGGTCGCGGTTCGGGCCCAGCGCCTTGCGCAGCGTCGCGACGTGCACTTGCAGCCGGTTCTCCTCGACGATCAGGCCCGGCCATACCGCGTCCATGATGTCGTCCTTCGACACGAGGGATCCGTTCGCGCGATGCAGTACTTCCAGTATGTCGAGCGCGCGCGCGCCAATCCGCAGCGACGCGCCGTGATGGCGAATGTCGCGCTGCTCGAAATCCACCGACAAATTCCCGATCTGGATCATGGCCGCCTCCAGGTTCCCCACGATGACCGCCATGTGAACGCACGGTTCACCGGGGCGGAAGCCCGCACCGGGCCTGCGCGGCACGCGGGGCACGAAATGTCAAAAAGTGGGCCGAGTCTAAACGCCGCATAAAGAAAAATCTTGAATGAAAATGCACTCGCGCCCGCCGCGACGGCACGCGGCTGGCACCCGTGCGGCGGGAACCCGAATGGGGCAGTATCATTCGGCCCACGGTCTCCGCAGGCCGTTCGCGCGACGGCGAAATCGTTCGCGTGCTGGCACAATGAACCGGCCCGGCCGGCGCATTTTTCATCAGCAAGCGGACATTTATTCAAGTTACAGTGGGCCTGTCGGGCGCGCCGTATAAACTGCGCGCAAGAATGCTCGCGCGCCGTACCCCTCGAAGGACGCTCCAACATGTCAGATGCCCTCGTCGCGCCCGCCGCGGCGCCACCGAAAGACACGCTCGGATGCATGTCGAGCCTGCTTTCCAAGGATATTGAAAGGTCGGCCGGCGGCCTGACGCTCCATCGCAAATGCATGCGCGACGAACAATTCGAGCGCATCGAGATGGCCGCCAGCGATCGCGGCTTCCTGATCGGCGTATCGCTGAACGGCGGGCATCGGCGCACGATCTATGGCGGCACGGGCAAATCCGAGCGACGGTTTCAGCACAACTCCATCTACATCCGCGACTTTTCCCGGAATTTCCGCGCCGACCTGTACGGCAAGTTCGACTTCATGCTGATCGAGCTGTCGCACAGCTACCTCGGCCATCTCGGCCGCGAGCACGACGGCACCGAAATCGCCGGCCTGACCTGCGCGCCCGACGTGCAGGACGCGGTGCTCGGCCACCTCGCGCACGCGGTCGCCGACAGCCTCGACGTGCCGGGTGCGCTGAACACGCTGTTCGTCGAGCAGATGGGCGTCGCGATCGGCACGCATCTTGCGTGCCAGTACGGCAGTGCGCATGCGCGCGACCTGCAGCGCAAGGGCCTGCTGTCGCCGGCCAAGACGGCGCTCGCCAAGGAACTGCTGATGGAGAAGGCGAACCTCGGCGTATCGATCGAGGAAGTCGCGAACGAATGCGATCTGTCGCGCGGATATTTCATCCGCGCGTTCTCGCGCACGACGGGGCGCACGCCGCATCAATGGCTGCTGGAGCAGCGCGTGATGCGCGCCCGCGAGCTGATCGAGACGACCGACATGACGCTCGCGGAAATCGCGGCCGCGTGCGGCTTCGCCGACCAGAGTCACCTGAACCGCCTCTTCGCGCGCATCGTCGGCCATCCGCCCGGCGCGTGGCGGCGCGGCATATCGCGCTGACGCCGTCGGCCGCCCCGGCGGCCGACCCGCCCAAGGCAACCAGGCCGACACACCATGCGGCGAGCATGCATGGCGCCGGAGCGCAACGCGCGCATGCGCCGGTTCAGTGTGTTCATGTCCGAGTTCCACGGTTGCGTGTCGACGTCGCGCGGCGCCTGCCGCTCCGGCAGACGAAATGCGCGCGACATGGAGCGTACCGTTCGGTTTCGCAATAATCCTGAGCCGAATATGAAACGTTCTGAAAATCGACGCGCCGCGGCTGCGGGCCGGATTCATGCGACGTGATGATGCGCGCGATGCGCGGCGAGCAACGCATCGCGAAACACGGCGGCCGGCTGCGCGCCGCTGACGACCGTGGATCCGATCCGCGTCGACGGCACCGACGCGACGCCTGCGCGCACCGCATCGGCCTCGAGCGCGATCACCGCGTCGAGCCCTTCGTCAGAGGCGAGGAACGCCCGCACCGCGTCGCCGGCCAGACCGGCACCCGCCGCAAGCTCCACCAGCACGTCCGCATCGCCGATGTCGCGGCCGTCGCGGAAGTACGCGGCGAACAGCGCATCGACGAGCGCGGACGCGCCGCCGCGCTGCTGCGCGAACCAGACGAGCCGGTGCGCGAGCCGGGTGTTCGGCGTGCGCGCGATCCGCGCATGATCGAACACGAGGCCCGCCGCGCGGCCGGCGTCGGCCACCTGCGCGTCGAGTGCCTGCGAGCGCGCCCAGCTGCCGAACTTCGCGCTGCGGTACGCCTTGCGCTCCATGCCCGCGGCCGGCATCGTCGGGTTCAGTTCGAACGGCACGAACCGGACCTTCACGTCGCCAGCGAGCCCGGCTTCGTCGATCGCCTCCGCGAGCCTGCGCTCGGCGATCCAGCACCACGGGCAGATGAGGTCGTAGGTGATCGTGACTTCGACGGAATTCATTGCGCTCTCCTGTTGATTGCAGTCTCGAAGATAGCGCTTGCCGACCGGCGATAGAATGCGAGCGGCACGCAACGCATCGTTGCGGCATGCACAAAGGCAACGACATGGACAAATTCTCCGCGCTGCGCGCGTTCGTGGAAGTAGCGGAAGCCGGTGGCTTCTCGAGCGCGGGGCGGCGTCTCGATCTCGCGGCCTCGTCGGTGGTGCGCGCGGTGGATGCGCTCGAGGCATCGCTCGGCACCGTGCTGCTGAACCGCACGACGCGCCAGGTCACGCTGTCCGATGCCGGCTCCGTGTACTACGCGCGGGCCAAGCGGCTGCTGGAGGAACTCGCGGAAGCCGACGCGCTCGTCTCCGATCGCGGCGACGAACCGTCCGGACCGCTGCGCGTGTCGGTGCCCGTCGCGTACGGCGTGCGTCGCATCGCGCCGCACATCGGGGCCTTCCTCGCGCGCTACCCGAAGCTCGATCTCGACCTGCAGCTCACCGACGAACGCGTCGATCTCGTCGCCGGCCGGATCGACGTCGCGATCCGGCTTGGCGAGGCGGCGCCGTCCGCGGAGGTCGTCGCGCGGCAGCTCGGCACCTTCCAGCGCTTCGTCGTCGCGAGCCACGACTACCTCGATGCGCACGGTGCGCCGGGTAGCCCGGCCGAACTGGTCGACCATCAGTGCCTGCGCTTTCACTTCGGCGGCGACCAGCAGGCGTGGTCGTTCGCCGATGCGCACGGCACGACGAAAGTGCTGGTCGCCGGACGGCTGAAGTCGAACCACAGCGAAGTGTTGCGCGATGCCGCGCTCGACGGCGCCGGCATCGCGCTGCTGCCCGACTGGCTGGTCGACGGCGACGTCCAGTCGGGCCGTCTGCGCAGGCTGTTCGAAGCGTACGACGTCATGCCCGATGCGGCGCGCTCGGTCGTCACCGCGCTGTATCTGCCGAATCAGCGCGGCTCGAAGCGCGTCACGGCGTTCATCGACTTCGTCGAGACGCTCGCCGGCGCGCAGCACTAAGCCGCGCGCCGCGCCGCGTCACCAGCCGAACTTCGCCTCCACGCCGACATAGTCGGCATTGCGCGCGCCCAGCGCGCGAATCGAATCGGCGAGCTGGAAGTGCACCGCCTCGACCGCCAGCGCCGTGTTCGCGTTGACGAGCCAGTCCACGCGGGCCTGCGCGTACATGCCGGTCCACGCGCCGCCCTTGCCGGCCGTGCCGGGCACGGCCTGCATCCCTTGCCCGTAGATCGCGTCGGCCGTCGTCGCGCGCCACTGGAAACCGACCGCGGTCAGCATCGTCACGTTCCCGGCCGGCTTGAACGTCAGCGACGGCTTCACGTGAATCAGGTTGCTGTAGCCCGTGTAACCGGCCAGCGTGAAGTAATAGCCGTTCGGGAACAGCGGGTTGAAGGTGCCCATGCGTCCGTCGCCGGGATGCTTGTCGCCCGACGCGCCGTCGACCTGGATGCCGATGCGCGGCGTGCCCGGCGTCTTCGCGAACGTGTAGCCGCCCAGCGCGCCGAACGCCCATGCACCGATCGTGTCCTGGCCGATGTGCCCGGTCTGCAGCATTGCTTCGGCATCCCAATCGAATCCGGAAGACTTTCCCGCGTAGCGCATGTCGAACACGTCGCGCCGCTCGGTGCCGGCCCCCGCGATGTAGCGCGCGTTGTCGCGCGTATAACGCGACCAGTAGCCCGACAGTTCGCCCGGCCCCACCGCGTTGTGCTCGATCCGCACGCCGTCGAATCTGAGGTGCCGGTTCGACACGTCGTCGAACACCGCGTCGTTGCGATACTGGACGGGGCGCGTCACATAGCCGATCAGCCGCCAGTTGCCGATTTCATAATCCGCCCACAGCGCGTCGAACGCCTGGCGCACGTTGGGCCCGTCGCGCACCGACACGAACCGCTGCAAGTCGTACGCCATTTCCTGCCGGCCGACGCGCGCCTTGAACGTGCCGCCGCCCAACTGGTCGACGTACGCGACGAACGCCTGCTCGATGTCGAGCTGATCCTTGTCGACCGGGCCGACCGTGTCCTTGCCGTACGGCCGCGCATCGACGAACTGGACGAACGCCTGGAAATGCCCGGCATAGCGCAGATCCGCGTGCACCGTCGCGCGCTGGATCACGTAGTTGTCGTCGTGGGCGGCGCCGAGCCCGAACAGCGGCGCGTTGTTCAGCTCGAAGCGCTCGCGCAGGTTCGCGCCGAGCGACAGGTAAGTCGACGGGTCGCCGCCCAGCGGGATGTACTTCAGCCCGTCGAGCGGCTTGCGCGGCACGCACGGATTCGCGAGCACCGACCAGTCTTCCTGCCAGCGGTTGAACAGCACCGCGGGACGCTTCGCGGTGCACGTCGCGGCGGCGGTCGAGGCCGGCGCCGCGGTTTCCTCGGCGCCGGCCGCCGTCCCGGCGTACGTCGCGACGCCGCCCGCCAGCACGGCGGCCGGCAACACGCCCCGCCACGTCCGCCTCATCGACCGCCGTTCCATCACTTCGACCGCGCGTGGATCTCGGCGACGTAGCCGCCCGGGAACTGCACGAGCGCCGCATCGCGCCCGTCCGACGTGAAGGTCGGCACCAGCACCGTCACGCCGGCGGCCTTCGCCTTCTCCAGCGTGGCCGCAAGGTCCGCCACTTCGTAGCCCGTCATTTCGCGCCCGAACGGATAAGGCAGATGGCCGTCGGTGGCCAGCACGGTCATCTTGCCGAAGCCCGACTCGATGCGGATGCGGCGGTACGTGTCGTTCGGCCGGCCGATCTCGATGCCCGGCGCCTTGCGCACGTCGGACACGACCTTGCCGCGCGAGAACGCGACGAAGTCGTGCACCAGCTTGCTCGCGCTTTCCGGCGACACGTACACGCGGTTTTCCGGCACGGTCTGCAGCGGATCGTAGTGCGGCGCCTGGGTGTGCCAGTACAGCTGCATGTTCACGCCGCCCGGCCAGCGGATGATCGCGTCGCGGCCGATCGGATCGGGGAACGTGTCGACGACCACGTCCGCGCCGTGCGCGCGCGCCGACTTCATCGCGACGTCCATGTCGGTGACGAGGTAGCCGGTGCGCTCCTCGCAGAACGGATACGGGATCGGCGTCTTGAAGCCGAACACCGAGATCGTGCCCGACGGCGTGAACACGAGCTGCGACATCGTCTGGCTCGGCGTCGGCGTGACCTGGAACACGCCCTGCTGCGACTTCTTGCCGCCGAACGTGGCGACGAAGCTGTCGGTGAAGCGGTCGAAGTCTTCCGGCGCGACGCACACGTGCGTCGTGTCGTATTGCGGGCCGACCGAGACGGCCGGCACCTTCGCCGACGAGGTCTCGAGCAGACGCGTCTCGTCCGCGTGGGCCGGCGCGGTCGCCAGCAATGCGCCGAGCACGGCCGTCGACGCGGCCGTCATCCGCAATACCTGTCGCAACTTCAGTGCAATCATCGAAATTCTCCTTGAAAGTGGCAAGCGCTGCCGTGCGGCGCGCGTGGATTCAGCGTGATGCCGGCCCGTCGTCGGGCCGGCCGGATCGATAGGCGAGGAAGCACAAGGTCGCGAGCGGCAGCGCCAGCGCCCAGAAGGCGGCGAATACGTACGCCGCGGCCCCCGCGCCCGCGCCGATCGCGAAGGCCGCGACCGGCGGCAGCGTGCGCCGCAGCCGTACGCGCGCGGCGTCGCGTTCGGCCGGCGCGGCAAGCGGCACGAGCCAGTCGAACGCGTCGATCACCGCCTGCGTGACGTTGCCCGTCATCACCGTGTTGGCGACGACCGAGCGGGCCGTCAGCCGGCCGTGCGCATTCTGGACACCCATTGCCGCGGCGCCGAGCAGACCGCACAGGATCGTGCGCGGCGCATCGGCGTCGGCGATCGGCGACGCCATCACGCCGGCCAGCATGAACCCGGCCAGCAGCACGGCCTGAAGCGCATAGAGCGAACGCGCGCGCGGGCCGTGGCCCAGCGAACGCATCCGGTGGTCGAGCACGCGCGCGCCGACGATGCCGGCGATGAAGGCCGGAAACGCGAGCCATTTGATCGCGAGCCCTTGCCCGACGCCGGCCAGCCCCGAGCCGATCAGGATGAAGTTGCCGGTGACGTGCGCGGTAAACAGGCCGAACAGCGCGACGAAGCCGAGCGTGTCGACGTAGCCGGCGATCGACGCGAGAAACACGTCCTCGCCGCGCACGTGATCGGGCGCCGCGGCCGCGGTTACCGTCGGCATGACTCGGCCTCCTGGATGGCGACGGTGGCGCCGGCGCACGCGATGCGTGCGTCCGGCGAGATCAGATCACGCATGTTCCGCTCCGGTTGTGCCGAACGGCCCGGCGGTGCCGACTGGCGTCCGGTCCAAACGGCTGTTCGGAAGCAAGACTAGTTAAGGCGCGTCTTAATGTCATGGCGATGGGCCTGAATTTTCCTGAACAGGACGCCCGGACGCCCGGCCGGATGGCGCGCTCGACGCGACGCGAGGCGCTTGCGCGACGGGTCCCGCATCGCGTCGACAGGCACGCCGCGCGCGGTCCTCGCGGTCCGATCGTGTTATTTTTCGATCGATAGCTTAAGCGCGCACGCGATCAGGAGCCGATGCATGACCGAAAGAAAACGCAGCACGCCAGCCCGCGAGCGCGGGACGGCCGCCGACGGCAACGCCGTCACGCCGGGCCGGCGCCTCGCGCCGGAAGCGCGCGAGCGGCAGATCGTCGAGAAGGCGATCGAGCACTTCGCGACGCATGGCTTTTCCGGCAGCACGCGCGAGCTTGCGCGGCAGATCGGCGTCACCCAGCCGCTGCTGTACCGGTATTTCCCGAGCAAGGAGGCGCTGATCGATCGCGTGTACGACGAGGTCTACACGTGGAGCCCCGACTGGGAAAAAATGATCGCGGATCGCACGGTCCCGCTGCAGGAGCGGCTCGTCGCGTTCTACCGCGCGTACGCGCAAACCATTCTGCGGCGCGAATGGATCCGCACCTTCATCTTCGCGGGGCTCAGCCGCGAGGGCTTCAACACGCGCTATCTGTCGCGGCTGCGCGAACGCGTGTTCCTGCCGGTGCTGCGCGAGCTGCGCCACGAATACGACATCGCCACGCCGGCGACGGAGGCCCAGCGCAACGCGGAAATCGAGCTCGTCTGGAGCCTGCACGCGAGCATCTTCTATTTCGGCGTTCGCAAGTGGGTCTACGGGCTGCCGGTGCCCGACGATCTCGACACCGAAATCGAACGGCTGGTCGACGCGTTTCTCCACGGCACGCCTGCTACGCTGAAGCAACTCGCGTCCGGCGCGAGCGCGCGGCGACGCCGCCGCGTGTAGCGCGGCCCCGCGCGCCGCCCGCCGAATTCAGAACAATTCAACCGGCGTGCCGGTCGCTTCGCCTATCCTCGAAAGGCATTTGCGCCCGCGTCCGGGCGCGTGCGGCCGGACCGCATGGTGACCGTCACATGACCCCGCCGACGCCGGCAGCGGGCCGGCCGTCGGCCGAGACACGCGCAACATGGCGCGCGAAGAACAGCCGGCGCGCGTGAACGCGTTGCAGGCGTGTTTCCCGAAGCATCGGGAAAGTTGAGTCGCCGCGCGCGACAAATCATCGAGGGAAGGGAATCATGAGCGACGTTTCGGGCCCGTCGGCGATCGTCATCGGCGGATCGGTGGGCGGGCTGTTCACGGCGACCGCGCTGCGCGCGGCCGGATGGCGCGTCAAGGTATTCGAGCAATCGCCGAACGACCTCGACAGCCGCGGCGGCGGCATCGTACTGCAGCCGCCGATCGAGCGCGCGTTCGCATTCGGCGGCGTGCCGGTGCCGCGCGATGCGGGCGTCGATTCGGTCGACCGGATCTATCTCGACGAGCACGACCGGATCGTGCAGCGCCTTTACATGCCGCAAACGCAGACCGCGTGGAACGTGATCTACACCGCGCTGAAGCGCGCGCTGCCCGCCGGCGTCGTGCACGCCGGCGTATCGTTCGAGCGGTTCGAACAGGACGGCGCGCGCGTGATCGCGCATTTCGCGGACGGCCGCGTCGAGCATGCCGACCTGCTGGTCGGCGCGGACGGCGGCCGCTCGGCCGTGCGCGCCCAACTGCTGCCCGACGCGCGGCCGGCGTATGCGGGCTACGTCGCGTGGCGCGGGCTCGTCGACGAGCACACGCTTCCCGACACGGTGCTGCGGGTGCTGCGCGATCGGTTCACGTTCCAGCAAGGCAACGCGCATCTGTTCCTGACTTACCTGGTGCCCGGCCGCGATGGCGCGATCGAGCCGGGCAAACGGCGCGTGAACTGGGTCTGGTACCGGCGGCTCGAGCAGGATCGCGTGCCGTCGCTGTTTCTCGCGCAGGACGGCACGCAGCGCGACGGCTCGCTGCCGCCCGGCGCGATGCGCGACGACAACCGGCTCGAACTCGTGAACGCCGGCCGCCGGTTGCTCGCGCCGACGCTCGCCGCGCTCGTCGACGCGACCCGGGCGCCATTCGCGCAGGCGATCCTCGATCTCGCGGTCGAGCGCATGGCGTTCGGCCGCGCGGTGCTGCTCGGCGACGCGGCCTGCCTCGTGCGACCGCATACGGCCGCCGGGGTCGCGAAGGCGGCGGAGAATGCGGTCGGTCTTGCCGAAGCGCTGCGCGGCGGCGTGCACGCAAGTGGATTCGACGCCGCGCTGTCGCGGTGGGAAGCCGCCCAACTCGCGACCAATGCTTCGCTGTCCGAACTCGGCATCTCGCTCGGCACGCGGATCATGGGACGGGTGTGACCGGCGGCACGATACGGCCGGGCTTACAGACTCGCCGACGACGGTGTGAACGTGATCGTCAGCTTGTTGCGGTACTTTCCGGGGTGCTTCGACACCGACTGGAATTCGGGCGTCGCCAATGTCAGCGGCGTCGGCATGCAGACGACCGGAGCCGAAATGCCGGGCAGCGAGACCGTCCGCCCCGCGCTGTTGTTCACACCCTGAAGCCGAACAGTCTCATTGTTCGGCAGCACGATTTTCTTGCCGGCATACGTGAGACTCGCGTTGTAATCGATGCGCGACGCATATGCGCCGCTCTTGTCCGACTCCAGCAGCACGGAATAGCTGCCCTTATCGCGCCGGTCAATCGTGAGGCCGTCGCTCGCGGTAACGTCAAACCATGTGCTCTGCGAGTTGTAACCGTCGTACAGGCACATGTCGACGTTGGACGTGCCGCTCAGCCGGCTGCCGTTCGGCAGCGCGCGCAGCTTGAGGTCGACGACGGGCGTCGCATTCGCAAACTCCGGCAGGTAGACCTGGATGTTGTTCTTGTCGGTGACGTTCAGCTTGATTGACGCCGTGAACGTGGCGATCTTCGGATCGACTCCCCCGACGTCCCACTGTCTCAGATTCAATCGAAGGTTCGCCGTCCAGAATCCGCCCGTGGGGATTTTCTTGAGTTCTTCAGCGGGGATCGTGACAGAAAGCGCCCTTCCGTCCCAGGTGATTGTGGTGGAACAATCCTTTACGTAGGCGCTTGCAGCGACCTGGATGGGCACTGGCGAGATTGAAACGATTTCGGAGACAGCTTTGCCGCTGCAATCAAGGTGGCGAGTGTGATGGTTCGCTCCGCGAAGATTCAGCTCCGCCGTGGCGCCAGTCTTTTTTTCCCTGAACTTCAGCTTGATCGCGGTCGACTCTCCCGACGCAAACCATACAGGGGCGGTCGGACAAGCGCCGGTAGCTGAATCGGTAGCGGACTCGCATGTCCACGAATTTCGTCCCCATTTTGGGGCGTCGTTCGTATCGTAGCCGCCTGATGCCTTGTCGAAGATCTTTACCGCCGCCTGCGCCGTCCCTCGATCCAGCGTGGCGTCCACCGTATCATTGCGGTCCGCTGGCGCCTGGAGCGCCGCCGATGCATCCACCGTGATCGCCCCTACCGCAGCGGCGAGCACAACGGCTCGCCAGTGAAATTTGTTCGCTCGTGTCATTTGAATCGCAGTCTCCTCGTGTCCGGGGTGTCCGTCAGCGCCCCTGCGCGACGGCCACTACCGTGGCTGCACTTCATGCGACGAGAAGCAATGCATCGCGCGCTTGCTCCTCGAAAAGCGATGCCGTTTCAGCGGCACCTCGATCATCGAAGCGGATCAACGTCCAACCTGACGCAGGAGGATCAGTCCGCCCGCACCGACGACATTAGACAGCGCTGCTGCGGCAGCTTCTGCACGCGCGCCTGTCAGGCACGCCCGCCAGCGAAACGCTCGGGTTTAGCCACCCGATGCAGCGCTTTGCGTGACGATCACGCTGACGACGCCCCGGTAGTTGCCGGAAGCCGCGACGGTCTCGACAGTCTTCTGAGCGACCGACAACGGCAGCACGTTCGAACCCTGCACCAGTTCACCCGGGAACGGATCGGCTGCCTTCAGCGTCGCCGTGGGCGCAGAGCGCACTAGAGACTCGCCGACGACGGCGTAAACGTGATCGTCAGCTTGTTGCTGTACTTGCCCGGACGCTTCCACACCGACTGGAATTCCGGCGTCTCGAGTGTCAGCGGCGTCGGCGTGCAGACGACCGGCACCGAAATGCCCGGCAGCGATACCGAGCGACCCGCGCTGTTGTTCACACCTTGAAGTCGCACCGTCTCGTTGTTCGGCAGCACGATTTTCTTGCCCGCGTACGTCAAGCTCACGTTGTAATCGATGCGCGATTCGTACGCGCCGCTCTTGTCCTTATCGAGCAGCACCGAATACTGGCCCTTGTCGCGGCGATCGACCGTGAGACCGTCGCTCGCCGACACGTCGAACCACGTGCTCTGCGAGTTGTAGCCGTCGTACAGGCACATGTCGACGTTCGACGTGCCCGACATCCGGCTGCCGTTCGGCAGCTTGCGCAGCTTGAGGTCCACGGTGGGTGTCGCGCTCGTGAATTCCGGCAGATAGACCTGGATGTTGTTCTTGTCGGTCACGTCCAGCCTGATTGACGCCTTGAACGTGGCGATCTTCGGGTTGACTCCCCCGACGTCCCACTGTCGCAAGTTCAGCTGAAGGTTCGCCTTCCAGGTTCCGCCGGACGGGAGCTTCTTCAGTTCCGCGGAGGGAATCTTGACGAAGAGCTTGCGACCGTCCCAGCCTATGGTGTTGCAAATGCCCACGGTAGCGCCCTGCGCCATCTCGATCGGCTCTCTGGAGATCGACACGACTTCGGGACCAGGGTTGCCGCTGCAATCCAAGTGACGGCTATACCCATTTTGTCCATGCAGATTCAGTACGGCCGTGGCGCCGGTTGTTTCTTCCTTGAAGGAAAGCCGGATCGAGGTCGAATCGCCCTCCACGATCCAAATCGGCTCGGTCGCGCACGCACCGGTCGCCGTGTCGGTAGACGACTGGCACGTCCACGAATTTCGCCCCCACTTCATGTAGTTGGTCGTGTCGTAGCCGCCCGACGCGCCGTTGAATACCACGACGTCCGCCGTCGGCGCGCCGCGATCCAGCGTGGCTCCCACAGTATCGTTGCGATTGGCGGGCGCCTCGGAGGCCGCCGACGCATCGAGCGAGATTGCGCCCAGCATGGCCGCCAAGACGATTTCCCGATAGCGAATTCGATTGATCAGAAGCATTTGAGTAGCTGTTTCCTTATCGTTTCGGCAAAGCAAGCGGCAGCGTGAGGAGCCTGCCGGCACAGGTCGTGCGCGTCATTGCTCCGCGTCGGTCACGCCTGTCGTCCGCGCCCGCATCGACATCACATAGCGATGCTCCAGCAGCTTGCGCACGCGGGCCTGCTTGCGCAGCGATTCCGGCAGTGCATCCGGCCCGGCCACTTCGCAACGCACCTTGCCCACCATCATCAGCACGTCCTGCTTGCGCTTCACGTGCAGCGGGCATCGCATCAGCGTCGGCCCGTCCACGACGAACAGTTCGCTTTCCTTATGGTCGAGTTCGGCAATGAATCCGCCCTGACTGTCGATCAACGGCATCGCGCCGTTGAGAATCACGCTGTCCGACAGCGGCATGCCACCCTTCGAGAAGGCCTGGCCGACGTACGTGTACGTCACCTTCGCGTCGACGTTGCGCAGTGCGAGCTGCCCCGGCACCATGAACAGCGTGCGCTTGCCGAGCCCCTCGGTCACGCTCGTCGCACCCGCGGACGCATGCGCGCCCGCGTCGTTCACTTCGGTCGTCACCGGCGTGAAGGCCGACACCGGCAACAGCGCGCGCTGCCCGAAACCCACCTTGATCCGCGCGCTCGAATCGCTGCGCACCTCGGCTGCCATGCCGCTCGCATCGTCGCGCTTGCCGACCCTGACGGCGAACCCCGCCAGCGGATCCGACTGCGACGCGGATGCGCCGAGGAACACGCCCTGGCGCGCCACCGCGAACGACGACGAATAGCTCGCCGTCACCGACGGATTATTGCCGCCGCTGTCACGGCTGTAGCTGTTCGCGACCGACGCGGCGACGTCGCCGTAGCGCCCCTTCCAGCGGCCCTGCACGGTGCCGGTCAGGCTGTCGGTGCCGTAGCCCGACACGCCGAGCGCGACTTCCCGGTAGGCGTCGCCCTGCCAGTTCCAGTTGCGGTCGAGCGTGTAGTTCGTCGTCGTGCTGTTGCGATCCGCGCGAACGTCGACGCCCGCCGACGTGTAAGCGGACGCGCGCCCGGGCTGCCTCGCGGGTTCGGCCATCGACAGCGTCACACCGACGTAGCCGCCGTACTCGCTGCGGGCACCGGTGCTGCGATTCGCGTACGCGCCGACGCGCAGGTTCGTGCTGACCTTGCGCCATGTGAAGGATCGCGACAGCGACGCCTGAAGCGCGCGCGACACCTGATCGCCTTCACGGAACACAGGCGTCGCCCACGGACGGTCCGGTGTGTCGGGCTGCCAGTTCTGCGACCGCCCGACGCTCTTGTTGTACGTATAGCCGAGCATTGCCGACCAGTTGCCCATCGGAAACGACACGGTCGCGTTCAGCATGTCGTAGCAGCCGATGTCGCGATACGACACCGCCGGACCATTGCACGCCGCGCCGCGCATCTGGTAACGGTACACGCTCCACGACACGCCGTCGGCGAACGAAATCTGCTGGGTGTTGCCGCGCGAGCCGTCGTTGCCCACGAAAAACGAACCGCCGGCCGAGAGCACGCCCAGCGGAAACGCGTGTCGCCACTCCAGCGCCGTTTCGTTGTACACGTGCCGGCCGACGCTCGCGATACCGCTCGTCAGCGCCATTTCACGCAACAGCGGAATCCGCACGCCGGCTGCCGCCGCCATGCCGTCCGGCGCGTCCCGGTCGGACGGGCGGCCGGCCTGCGCGAACCATTGTCGCGTGCGCGAATTGACACCGCCGCCCGTCTTCGTGAACGGCGTCGTTTGCGTGCGCACCTGCACGCCGTTCTCGAACACGCGCAGCGTCAGCGGATACGTGCCTTCCGGAAAGCGGGACGTATCGAGCGCATTGACGCCGGCCTTCATGTAGAACGTGCCCAGCAGTTCCTGACCGCGGTACGCGTCGATACGCGAATCGCGCGGTAGCAGCAGCGTGACCGGTGTGCCCTGCTGCGCAACTTCGGGGTTCACATAAGCCAGCGTCGTGCCGACGCGCACGCCGTCGAGCGTGCCGACCGGCAGCATCGTGAACCCGAAGTTGCCGCCGAGCGCGCTCGCGAGATTGCGGTTGTCCATCCGGCCGGCCTGCGCGTAATGCTCGGCGCCGAGATCGTGGCGGTAGTAGAGATCCTGAAGCTGGACGTGGCTGTCCGATCCTCGCGAATAGCCCGTATGGGTGAAATTCCAGTTCCCGCCGATGAAACTCTTCGGCGTGATGCCGAGCGCGCCCGTGCCCGACACGGACAGGCTCTTGTAGCCGCGCCCGCCCGACAGGTTGATCGTCTGCTGATGGATCAGCGCGTTTTCGGTCATCGGCGACGGCTCGCGAAACCGCTGGTCACGCTCTTCGGTGCTCAGCCAGTCGCGCGACAGGAACAGCTCGATGTTGCCTTCGCTTTCGTCGTAGATCACGGCCGCGCTGTCGGTGTCGACATATCCACAGCCGTTCACGCCCGACTGCCCCGCGCAGGCGAGATTGCCGTTGCGCGCCATCGACTTGGACAGCGCGTCGCCGATCGTCGACACGTCGGTCGCCGGGTTCACGTGCGAGCCGAGCGCCTGCAACAGGCCTGCGGGATCCTCGAAACGGACCGTGTCCGGTGTCACATACACGCGGAACAAGCCGAGCGGCTTGCCCAGAAAGTTGACGTTGATGCGTTCGTCGTGCCCCGTCATGATGTCCTCGAAGCCCGGCGGCACGGATGAAGCAGCCTGCGCGACGGACACGATGTCCGTCACACACAGAGCGCTCAGACATGCGACAACGGTTTTCTTGAGGTCGAATGGAATCATGCGGGAGATTGAACGTTTTTTGAAGGAGTACTACAAAAAACAGGGCGCGCCGTTCAGGCGCGCCCATCGATACAGCCGGGGAGCTTAGCTACCCGACGCCGCGCTCTGCGTAACGATCACGCTGACGAGGCCCTGATAGCTGCCGGACGCCGTGACGGCTGCGACGGTCTTCTGACCGATCGACAGCGGCAGCACGTTCGAACCTTGTGCCAGTTCGCCGGGGAAGAGTTCTGCCGTCTTCAGCGTCGCCGCCGTGGTGGTCAGCTCGGTTTCACCCAGCTTGACCGACAGCGGAATTTCCGCCGCGCCCGGGCTCGTCTGGTTCTTCAGCGACGGAACAGTCGCGAGGCGGATCTGCAGATCCTTCGCCTTGTCGTTCGTGAAGATCTTCGTGTTCACTACAGCTGCCTGAAGACCCGTACCCGGCAGATATTGCATCTGCATGGTGGTCGGCAGTGCCGAGCCGTCCGCCGACAGCATTTCGAGCGTCGTGTCGACGTTGGCCGTGACGGTGATGTCCTTCTGAACGGCGTAAGCCGACATCGACATCAGGGCTGCGGCAGCGATCGGAACATATTTCAGCATGGGTTAGTCCTTCTGGTTGGTTGAAACAATGGAATGACCCGCCAGGGTCTCGTTATTCGCGCTCGGCGCGTTTATCGCGTCGGCGGAATGCGTGCGCACAATCTTCTGTTGTACTTCTGCCATTCCCCCCACTCGATATCGGATTCGCACATACGGTGCGGAATGCAGCCCCTCCAGCGTGAAGTGCTGGTCCGGGTAGACACTGCGGTCAAATTTCGTCCATTGGCACGACGCGGCGTCCTGTTCGGACTGGCACGCGCCGGCTTCGATCAAACCGATCCGGACGTTGCCGGTATTGGCCAGCGCGCCTTTCGACACGTGGAAATCCGGCACGAGCGTCTTCGGCAGCACACGGACGAGCGGCGCCCAGACGAGGCTGAAGTCGACCTTGCCGGACACATCGTCCTTCGCCGCGGAGTCGTCATCCGACGGTGCCGCCACCGGTTGCAGATAGACGCGATACAGCACCTCCTTTTTCGGCACGCCCAGCGGTATCACCCGCACGAGCCGTGTGCCGCCAGCCGGCAACGCGAACTTGGCCGGCGAGATCACGATTGCGTCGTCGCCGGAATTCATGCTGGCCTCCTCGCGCTCGTGATCCGTCGCCGGATCGATCACGCGCTTCGCGATCGCCTTCACGTATTGCGTCGTATCGGATTTCGAATAGATGCGCAGCTCCGCGGCCGACTCCTTGCCGCCGCCGATCGACGCAGACATCGGATAGACCAGCATGTTCGCGCTGGCAATCGACGATGCAAGCGACATCGCGACTGCGACGAGCGACATCCCATACGGACTGCATTTCAATATGTTAATAATTCGCATAACTTATCTGTATAGAATCCAGATTAATTCCGATATCAAATCGGCTCGCGCATCCCTCATCGATCAGATCCAGAACCGTCTTGGATCTGATCGGTTCGACGTCGTTTGCCACACCTAATTTTCATCGCGTTGACCTTCCGCGCTGATGGCCTACCTGCCTTTCTTCATGCGCTCCGCAATCTGACTTCCCCTCATTCCAGACGAGTAAAGCCGGATCACCTCCATCCCGTGCGGCGACAGCCTGGATGCACGCTTTCGCCGTCAAGGTTTATCGACTCGAGAGACATCTTGATCATCGGCGACTAATTCGCAATGCGTGCGCGACATCGAATCGATTAGAGTATCTGTAGTCCTACATATAATTACGACATCGATCGCGTTAGAATCGCCTTCGATATACTTCATGCCCGCAAGCGGCGATGGCCGCCGCTTGCAAAAATAGGTCCCGCGCGAAATTTTCTCATTTGAATTTCCTGCTTCACCTCGAGCCGCCGTCATTCGCCGCAAATACTGAATCGCCGCCGTTCCCGCCCGAGGTCATCTTGCGAAATTCTTTGATAGATATTTTATAAATACCTTACAAAGCAAGATATAGGACCAGCGCCCAATCTAGGTTTCGCCGAATTAGACAAGTCCTAGATATGACGAATTTTGACAGTTTGGCGACCCACCACCTCCTGCAAAGTCGACTCGGTGCGCGCCACGCGGGTTCTCCCACCCTTCTCGCGATATCAGGCGGTTCCCGTCGAGCGCGCCCCGACGGAGCACCACAAACATCACAATTCCTTTAACTTTCCGTGAGGACTTCGACACCGGCCGCTGTCTACGATAGGCGCATGTTTTCAGGACCTGCTTCCAGGAGCCCATCATGCCCACCCGCAGACATCTGCTGCTGTTCGCCGGCGCCACCGGCCTCGCCACGCTCGCGGCGCTGTCGTCGGCCGGCCGCCGCGCACTGGTCGGCCGCGCGTTCGCCGCGTCGACGGCTGCGCCGAAGATGGCCGCGCCATACGAGGTCACCCTCAGCGACGCCGAATGGCATCGCCGGCTCACGCCCGCCCAGTACGCGATCCTGCGCGACGCCGGCACCGAGCGGCCGTACAGCAGCCCGCTGAACGACGAGCACCGCCCCGGCACGTTCGCGTGCGCGGGCTGCGGCCTCGCGCTGTTCTCGTCGGCCACCAAGTTCGACAGCCACACGGGCTGGCCGAGCTTCTGGAAGCCGCTCGACCACGCGGTCGCGACCGACACCGACACGTCGTTCGGGATGGTCCGCACCGAAGTGCACTGCCGCCGCTGCGGCGGCCATCTCGGCCACGTGTTCGACGACGGCCCGCCGCCCACCGGCCTGCGCTACTGCATGAACGGCCTCGCACTCGCCTTCCACCCGGCCGCCGCCTGATCCGGCCCCACTCCCGACCGACTGGAGAACGCATCATGCTGCTCATCGTCCTCGCCTATCTCGGCGGCGTGCTCACGATCCTGAGCCCGTGCATCCTGCCCGTGCTGCCGTTCGTGTTCGCGCGCGCCGACCAGCCGTTCGTGCGCACCGGCCTGCCGCTGCTGGCCGGCATGGCGCTCACGTTCGCCGTCGTCGCGACGCTCGCCGCCGTCGGCGGCGGCTGGGTCGCGCAGGCCAACCAGGCCGGCCGCTGGGCCGCCATCGTGCTGCTCGCGGTATTCGGCCTGACGCTGCTGATGCCGCGCCTCGCCGAACACCTGACGCGCCCGCTCGTCGCCGCAGGCAACCGCCTCACCGGCCTCGCGCAGCGCGACGGCCGCCCGGCCGGCCCGCTGTCGTCGCTGCTGCTCGGCGTCGCCACCGGCCTGCTGTGGGCGCCGTGCGCCGGCCCGATCCTCGGGCTCGTGCTGACCGGCGCCGCGCTGCGCGGCGCGAGCGTCGGCACCACGCTGCTGCTCGTGGCTTACGCGGCCGGCGCGGCGACGTCGCTCGGCGTCGCGCTCGTGATCGGCGGCAAGGTGTTCGCCGCGATGAAGCGCTCGCTCGGCGCGGGCGAATGGATCAAGCGCGGGATCGGCGCCGCGCTGCTGGCGGGCGTCGCCGCGATCGCGCTCGGCCTCGATACGGGGGCGCTCGCGCAGCTGTCGACCGTCACGACGGGCGGCCTCGAGGCGAAGCTCGTCGACCGGCTCGGCGGGCGCTCGAACGGCGCGCCGGCGGCGACGGTCGCGACGGGCTCGCCGGCGGACCGCCCGGCAGACCGCACCGCGAACGATTCGGGCGGCGCGATGATGGCAGCCACGGCCGATGCCGCGCAGCCCGGCGGCGCGATGATGCGCGCGGCCGAGGTCACACCCGCGCCGCAGGCGCCGGCCGCGCTGCCCGTCGAAGGCACGCTGCCGTCGCTCGACGGCGCCGTGCAGTGGCTGAATTCGCCGCCGCTGACCGCGGCCGGCCTGCGCGGCAAGGTCGTGCTCGTCGACTTCTGGACCTATTCGTGCATCAACTGCCTGCGCACGCTGCCGTACACCACGGCCTGGGCACGCAAGTACGCGCCGTACGGGCTCGTCGTGATCGGCGTGCACGCACCGGAGTTCGCGTTCGAGCGCGACATCGGCAACGTGAAGAAGGCCGTGCACGACCTCGGCATCGACTTCCCGGTCGCGATCGACAACCACTACACGATCTGGCGCGCGTTCAGCAACGAATACTGGCCCGCGCACTACTTCGTCGACGCGCAGGGGCGCGTGCGCCGCCATCACTTCGGCGAAGGCGAATACGCGCAGTCGGAACGCGCGATCCAGTCGCTGCTCGCCGAAGCCGGCCACCCGGAAGCGCTGAAGGTGCCGCTCGGGCTCGCCGGCGCGCCCGCGAAAGGCGCGCTCGCGGCGGCCGACAGCGCCGACGTCCGCTCGCCCGAAACCTATGTCGGCTATGCGCGCGCGGACGACTTCACGTCGCCGGGCGGCTTGGTGCGCGACACGGCACACCGCTACGACGCGCCCGCGCATCCCGACCTGAACGACTGGGGCCTCGCGGGCACCTGGCAGGTCGGCGCCGAGCGCGCGTCGCTCGCCGCGCCGTCCGGCCGGATCGTCTACCGCTTCCATGCGCGCGACCTGCATCTCGTGCTCGGCCCGGGTGCAAACGGCAAGCCGGTGCGCTTTCGCGTGACGCTCGACGGCGCGGCGCCCGGGGCCGCGCACGGCGCCGACGTCGACGCGCAGGGCTACGGCTCGGTCACCGGGCAGCGCCTGTACCAGCTCGTCCGCCAGCCCGGCGCGATCGCCGATCGCACGTTCGCGATCGAGTTTCTCGATCCGGGTGTCGATGCGTACGCATTCACGTTCGGTTGAACGCATGCCAGGCCGACATCCGACCGCCGTCTTCCCCAACGCATTCCGAAGGAGCCAACGATGAACCCGACACCCACCCGCGCCGCCACGCCACGACGGCGCACAGCGATGCTGCGCCGCATCGGCGCCCTCGCCGTCGCGGCCGCCGCCGTGTTCGGCTACCAGCGCATCGTCAACTCCGCCGAGCCGATGCGCACCGTGCCCGCGCCGACCCTCGACGAAACGCCCGGCGCATCGCACGACGAGACGGCCGTGCTTGCCGGCGGCTGTTTCTGGGGTGTGCAGGGCGTGTTCGAGCACGTGAAGGGCGTGAAGCAGGTCACGGCCGGTTATGCGGGCGGCGCGTCCGAAACCGCGCACTATGCACTCGTCGGGTCCGGGCTGACGGGGCACGCGGAATCGGTACGCATCGTCTACGACCCGACGCAGATCACCTACGGACGGCTGCTGCAGGTGTTCTTCTCGGTCGCGCACGATCCGACCCAGCTCAACCGGCAAGGCCCCGACGAAGGGTCGCAGTACCGGTCGGCGATCTTCCCGACCACCGCGCAGCAACGCGCGGTCGCGACCGCGTACATCGCGCAGCTCGGCACCGCGCACGCGTTTCCGGCGCCGGTCGTCACGCGTATCGAGGCCTACAAGGGGTTCTACCCGGCCGAGGCCTATCACCAGAACTACCTCGAACTGCATCCCGACGCGCCGTACATCGCGTTCAACGACCTGCCGAAGGTCGCCGGGCTGAAACACTACTTCCCGGCGCTGTACCGCGCCGACCCGGTGCTGTGGCGCGACGCCCGCTCGTGACCGGCAACCGGCCGCGTGACGGGCTGCGGCCCGTTGCGCGGCCGAGGCCGGGCGGCCTCGCATGCCGCCCCTGCCGCCCGTGCCGCGGATTGCGCCGCATCAAACAAATCGCACCCGCCGTGCCGGTGCAAACCCGCATCGCGTCCGCCATGCGGTGCAACTTCGCGTAGACTTCTCCCAAGCCACGCCGCGTGTTGCGGCGTCCGGACCTTCCGTCCAGCCAGGAGGCGTCACGCATGCGCGCAGTGCCTTTGTCTGACAGCGGCACCCTTGAAGAACCGTCCACCGGCGCGGTCGTGCGCGACCTGCGCCGCGTGCCCATCCATCCCGATCACTGGTATCCGCTCGCGTGGTCGCGCGAACTGAAGCGCGGCAAGACGCTCGGCGTGCGCTTCGCCGGCGATCCGATCGTGCTCGTGCGGACCGAATCCGGCGCCGTATACGCGCTCGAAGATCGTTGCGCGCACCGCCAGGTGCCGCTGCATGCGGGCGTCGTGAGCGGCGAAACGCTGCGCTGCTGCTACCACGGCTGGACCTACGCGTGCGACAGCGGCCGCTGCGTCGACGTACCCTACCTCGGCCGCGAGCGCTTGCCCAACGGCGTGCGCGCCTATCCGTGCCGCGAGGCGCACGGGGTGATCTTCGTGTTCCCCGGCGATGCGACGCTCGCCGACGAACGCCCGTTCCCCGCGCTCGAATCGGCGGACGACCCTGCATTCAAGACGCGCCGCTTCGGCCGCGAGGTCAAGTGCCACTACTCGTTCATGCACGAGAACCTGATGGACATGAACCATCAGTTCCTGCATCGCAAGCAGATGGGGCAGATGCGGGCGCGCGCGCTCGGCCGGCGTCGCGGCGACGACTGGGTCGAGGTCGATTACACGTTCGCGCGCATGGAAGGCAAGCAGCCGGTCGGCGAGGCGCTCGTGTTCGGCTCGAGCAAGAAGCCCGGCGACCAGGCCGACAAGAGCGTGATGACGGTGCGCACCGGCTACCCGTACCAGACGCTGCAGATCCGCTCGAGCGAAGGCACGCTCGTGATGGACCTGTGGATCGTCTACGTGCCGCTCGATGCGGAGCAGCGTACCAATCGCACGTTCGGACTGCTGTCGATCCACAAGCCCGGCATCCCGTTCGCGCTCGATCTCGCGTGGCCGCTGCTCGTCTGGTTCACCGAGCGGATCTTCCGCGAGGATCGCTGGATCGTCGAGCGCGAGCAGGAAGCGCACGACCGGCAGGGCGCCGACTGGAATCACGAGGTGTTTCCGGTCATCAACGAACTGCGCGACCTGCTGCGCCAGTGCGGCGCGCGCACCGTGATCCCAATCCGCGACGCGCGCGACGGCGCGTGATGCGTGCCGCGGCGTGCTCCGCTACAGGCTGAACGCGCCGGGCAGCAACGCGCGGGCCGTCGTAATCTCGACGGCCCCTTTCAGGTTGGCCAGGATCACTTCGATATCGGGCCGGCCGATCTCGATGATCACCTGGCGGCACGCGCCGCACGGCGCGATCGGGCCGTCGGTGTCGCCGATCACCGCGAGCCGCGTGAAGTCGCCCGGACGATAGCCGGCGGCGATCGCCGCGAACATCGCCGTGCGTTCCGCGCAATTGCACAGTCCGTACGACGCGTTCTCGACGTTGCAGCCGTGAAAAACCGTTCCGTCGCGCGCCTGCAGCGCAGCGCCGACCTTGAAGCGCGAATACGGCGCATACGCGCGTTCGCGCGCCGCCCTGGCCTGTTCGATGAGTTCGTCTCGTTCCATCTCGATGGTGCCTCCAGTCGTGTGCGGGGATGCCTCGACGCGATACATCCCGGCCGGCACGATACACCCGTCATGTGAAACGGACGCCGATACCCGCACGTTCCGCCGCGCCGGGATCGGCGTCCGGTCAGCCGATCTGCCCGTAAATGGTCGGCGGCGCCTCGCCCGTCTCGCCCAGCAAGTAGCTTTGCCGCACCTCGTCCACCGCACGTGCGGCGGCCGCGTCGTCGCGGGCATGCACGTAGCCGAGCGGCTGGCCGGCTTCGACGCGCTGCCCGATCTCCGCGAGCGCCGTCAGGCCGACACGGTAGTCGATGGCATCCTCCGCGCGCGTGCGGCCGCCGCCGAGCGCGACGACCGCGAGCCCGAGCGCGCGGCAGTCGACCCGCTGCACCACACCGCTCGCGGGCGCCGGAACCGGCACGATCACATCCGCCCGCGCAAGATGACGCGCGGGTGCTTCGATCAGGTCCACCGGGCCGCCGAGCGCCGCCACCATTCTCGCGAAGCGTTCCGCCGCCGCGCCCGAGTCGAGCGCCTGCTGCAACATCGTGCGCGCCTGCGCGACATCGCGCGCCAATCCGCCGGTGACGAGCAACTGCGCCGACAGCGCCATCGTCACGTCATGCAGGCGCGCCGGTCGCGACTGGCCCGTCAGGTAATCGATCGCACACGCGACTTCGAGCGCATTGCCCGCGCACGGCGCGAGCGACTGGTTCATGTCGGTCAGGATCGCGGTGGTCTTCATGCCGGCGCCGTTGCCGACGTCGACGATGCTGCGTGCCAGCTCGGCCGATTTCTCGGCGGTCGGCATGAACGCGCCGGAGCCGACCTTGACGTCCATCACGAGCCCGTCGAGCCCCGCCGCGAGCTTCTTCGACAGGATCGACGCGGTGATCATCGCGACCGACTCGACGGTCGCCGTCACGTCGCGAATCGCATAAATGCGCTTGTCCGCCGGCGCGAGCCGCGCGGTCTGCCCGATGATCGCGACGCCGACGTCGCGCACCGTGCGGCGAAACGCATCCGTGTCCGGTGTCACGTCGTAGCCGGGGATCGCACTGAGCTTGTCGAGCGTGCCGCCCGTGTGGCCGAGCCCGCGCCCCGAGATCATCGGCACGTAGCCGCCGCATGCGGCCACCATCGGCCCGAGCATCAGCGACACGACATCGCCGACGCCGCCCGTCGAATGCTTGTCGATCACCGGTCCGCCGAGATCGAGCGCGCGCCAGTCGAGCACGTCGCCCGAGTCGCGCTGCGCGATCGTCAGCGCGACGCGCTCATCGGTGCTCAGGTCGTTGAAGTACACGGCCATCGCGAACGCCGCCACCTGGCCCTCGGTCACGCTGCCGTCGGTCACGCCGCGCACGAACGCGGCGATCTCGTCGCGATCGAGCGGCTGCCGGTCGCGCTTGCGGCGAATGAACTCCTGCGGCAAAAACATCGTTGCGTCTCCTCGATTGCTCAGTGCAGCGAAAAGAACAGGCCGGCGATCGCCGCGCTCATCAGGTTCGACAGCGTCGCGGCCGTCAGCGCACGCAAGCCGTGCCGCGCGACTTCCGAGCGGCGCTCGGGCGCGACCGCGCTGAAGCCGCCCGCGAGAATGGCGATCGACGAGAAGTTCGCGAAGCCGCACAGCGCGAACGACACGATCGCGAGCGTCTTCGGGTCGAGCACCTGCAGGCCGGCCGCCGCGACGTGCTCGCCGCCCTTCAGATACGGCGACAGGTCGCCGTACGCGACGAACTCGTTGAAGATCAGTTTCTCGCCGATGAAGTTGCCGGCCAGCGCCGCGTCGTGCCACGGCACGCCGATGATCCACGCCAGCGGCGCGAACAGGTGGCCGATGATGCCCAGCAGCGTCACCTGCGGAAAGCCCGCGAACGCGGCCACGCCGCCGACGATGAGGTTCATCAGCGCGATGAGCCCCACGAACGCGATCAGCATCGCGCCGACGTTGATCGCGATCCGCAGGCCCACCGACGCGCCGGATGCCGCCGCCTCGATCACGTTGGCGGCCCGCTTGTCGTCGAAATCGAGCCCGTCGACCACGACGCGACTCGGCTCGACGGTCGGAAACAGCAGCTTGCCGAACAGCAGCCCGCCCGGCACCGCCATGAACGATGCGGCGAGCAGGTACTCCATCTTCACGCCGAGACCGGCATAGCCGACCAGCACCGAGCCCGCGACCGACGCCATGCCGCTCGCCATCACCGTGAAGATCTCGGCGCCCGTCATGTGCCGCACGAACGGCTTCACGAGCGCGGGCATCTCGCTCTGCCCGAGAAAGATCGTCGCGACGGCCGAGCACGCCTCGATGCGGCTCACGCCGAGCACTTTCGCGAGCCCCGCGCCGAGGATCGCGACGATCCACTTCATCACGCCGACGTAGTAGAGCACCGCGATCAGCGCGGTGACGAAGATGATCATCGGCAGCACGCGCAGCCCGAACACGAACCCGCCGTCGCCGAACAGCTGAAACATCCGGGCGTCGACCAGCCCGCCAAATACGAACGCGATGCCGTGATTGCCCATGTCGAGCACGCGATTGACGCCGTTCGCGGCCGCCGCCAGCGCCGCGCGGCCCGACGGCACGAACAACACCAGCGCGCCGATCGCGAACTGCGTGAGCAGCGCGGCGATCAAGGTCCGGCCGCTCACCGCGCGCCGGTTGTTCGACAGCAGATAAGCGACCAGCAGCAGGAACAGCATGCCCAGGAGACTGCGCAGAATATCCACCTTGTGCTCCTTTCTCTCTATGTTTATTGGACTGCTCGGCAGGCGGCCCGGCCCGGCACGCGCGTGTAACGCCGTCGGTGGATATTACTCGCCGTCATGCATGACGACAACGCAAACAAAATGGCGTGCTCCGCGCGGTGTCGCTTGCGTCGTCGATTTGCTCAGTTCTTCTATTTACCTGCAAGTTGAACGGACGCGACGACGTTCGATCGGTCCCATATATTGAAAGAATCGAGTGGAGGTCGAAAAGGGACGGAGCGGCAATGCACATGACGAGCCGCATGAACGCGCGCGGGGCGTGCCGTTCGAATGGACACGCCCCGCGCAACGGACGACGTATGTCGCTCAGCCCGCGCGTTCGACCGGATGCGGCTCGCGCAGCCGGTTCGCGATGCGCGCAGCCTCGTAGTAGCCGGCCGCGGGCGGCCGTTTCAGATAGCGGCCCGCGCCGCGCACCGCACGCAGTTCGCCGTCGGCCCATGCGAGCGCGCCGCGCGTGAGCGTATGCGTCGCGACGCCCTGCACGGTCATCCCTTCGAACACGTTGAAGTCGACCTGCTGGTGATGGGTCTTCACCGAGATCGTCTTCGTCGCGGCCGGATCCCATACGACCAGATCGGCGTCGGCGCCGACCTGCACGGCCCCCTTGCGCGGATACAGGTTGAAGATCTGCGCGGCGTTCGTCGATGTGATCCGCACGAATTCGTTCGGCGTGATGCGGCCATGATTGACGCCGTGATGCCACAGCACCGACATGCGATCCTCGACGCCGCCGCAGCCGTTCGGGATCTTCGTGAAGTCCTCGCGGCCCATCGCCTTCTGCGACGCGCAGAACACGCAATGATCGGTCGCGGTCGTATGCAGCTGCCCCGCCTGCAGCCCGCGCCACAGCGCCTCGCGATGCTCGGCCGACCGGAACGGCGGGCTCATCACGTGCGCGGCCGCACGCGTCCAGTCCGGATCGCGATACACCGACTCGTCGATCACCAGGTGGCCCGGCAGCACCTCGCCGAACACGCGCAGCCCTTCGCTGCGCGCGCGCGTGATCGCATCGACCGCATCCTTCGCCGACACGTGCACGATATACACGGGCACGCCGAGCACCTGCGCGATGCGAATCGCGCGGTTCGCGGCCTCGCCCTCGACCTCGGGCGGACGCGACAGCGGATGTGCCTCCGGCCCGGTCATCCCGCGCGCGAGCAGCGCCTTCTGCAACTGGAACACGAGCTCGCCGTTCTCCGCGTGCACGGTCGGCAGCGCGCCGAGTTCGAGCGAACGCGAGAAGCTGTTCACGAGGACCTCGTCGTCGGCCATGATCGCGTTCTTGTACGCCATGAAGTGCTTGAAGCTCGACACGCCATGCTCGCGCACGAGCGTGCCCATGTCGCGGTGCACCGATTCGTCCCACCACGTGACGGCCACGTGAAAGCCATAGTCGGCCGCGGCCTTCTCGGCCCAGCCGCGCCACTCGTGGAACGCATCCATCAGCGGCTGCTTCGGGCTCGGAATCACGAAGTCGATGATGCTGGTCGTGCCGCCCGACAGCCCGGCGGCCGTGCCCGAGTAGAAATCGTCGCTCGCCGTCGTGCCCATGAACGGCAGTTCCATGTGCGTATGCGGATCGATGCCGCCCGGCATCACGTACTGGTCGTGCGCATCGACCACCGTCGCGCCGGCCGGCGCGTCGATCGTCTCCGCGATCTGCAGGATCGTGCCGCCATCCTGCGGGTCGGCACACAGTACGTCCGCGCGATAGGTGCGGTCCGCATCGACCACGGTGCCGCCGCGAATCAGGATTGCCATTTGGTTGCCTCCTCGTTGACTGTCGGGTGCCGCTTGCGTTCGCGCATCACGCGCTCGCGATCTGCGCGCGCTGTCCGGCGCGCCACTTCATCCAGGTGCCGTACACGCCGGACGCCAGCACGAGGCCGACGAACCACGCATACGTGTAAAGCGTGTTGAAGAACGCCGGCACGTTCGGAAACGACGCCGGAAACGCGGTATGCAGGAAGCCGGGGAGGTTCGGCAGCACGCCGATCGCGAGCGCCGCCAGCGCGGCCGGGTTCCAGCCGCGTGCGTAGCTGAAGTCGCCGCGCTCGTCGAACAGCGCGCGCGTATCGAGCCGCGTGCCGCGAATCAGGAAGTAGTCGACCATCAGGATGCCCGCGACCGGCCCGAGCAACGCCGAGTAGCCGACGAGCCAGGTGAAGATGTAGCCGTCCGTCGTCGCGAGGATCTTCCACGGCATCATCACGATCGCGAGCGTCGCGGTGATCATCCCGCCCGTGCGGTACGAGATCGCCTTCGGCCACAGGCTCGAGAAATCGTAAGCAGGGCCGACCAGGTTCGCCGCGAGGTTGCAGCACATCGTGTCGAGCGTGAGGATCACGAGCGCGATGCCGACGCCGATGCCGGTCATCCGGCTCGTCAGGTCGATCGGATCCCAGATCGCGTTGCCGTAGATCACGACGGTGGCCGACGTCACCACGACCGACACCACCGACAGCAGCGCCATCGGCAGCGGCAGCCCGATCGACTGCCCGATCACCTGGTCGCGCTGCGAATGCGCGAAGCGCGTGAAGTCGGGAATGTTCAGCGCGAGCGTCGCCCAGAAGCCGACCATCGCCGTCAGGCCCGGCCAGAACGTCGCCCAGAAGAGTCCGGCCTTCTTGCCGCCCGCGACGAACTGCGACGGCGCCGACAGCATCGTGCCGAAGCCGCCCGCCTGCGACGTCGCCCACCAAACGAGCGCGACGCACATCACGACCTTGATCGGCGCGGACCAGCTCTCGAGCCAGCGGATCGAATCGGTGCCGTGCCAGATGAAGTACAGCTGCAGCGCCCAGAACACGAGAAAACACGCGAGCTGCCCGAACGAAATGCCGACGAGCGGCAACGCGGCGCCGTGCAATGCGTTGCCGGTCAGGATGTTCAGCAGCGTGTAGATCGCGCTGCCGCCGAGCCAGGTCTGAATGCCGTACCAGCCGCACGCGACGATTGCGCGCAGCAGCGCGGGCAGCTTCGCGCCCTGCGTGCCGAACGACGCGCGCACGAGCACCGCATACGGAATCCCGTGTTTCGCGCCCGCATGGCCAATCAGCAGCATCGGCACGAGCACGATCAGGTTGCCGAACAGAACGGTCAGCACGGCCTGCCACGGAGACATGCCTTCCTGGATCAGCCCGGCCGCGAGCATGTACGACGCGATGTTCATCACCATCCCGACCCACAGGGCCGCGAAGTGATACCAGCGCCACGTGCGCTGCGACGCCGTCGTCGGCGCGAGGTCGTCGTTGTACAGGCTGCCGGCCGGCGCCGCGGCGCTGTCGGGATCGGCGGGAATCGCTGCTGGTTTCATCGGACGCGCTCCACGTAAACGTCAGCGCCGGCATCGTGCGATGCCGGCAGAACAGGACACAAGCAGCAGCGCGGGCGATACCGCGCCGCCGGCCGCCGGTCAGGCCGCCTTCGCGTGTTTCGCGGGCTCCGCCGGGCTCGCACCCGCGTCGGCACGCGCCGGGTTGTTCGGATGCGTGGTCCAGTTCGCATAGTCGCCCGCGTCGACCCGCTCCATCGTGATGCATTGCTCGACCGGACACACATGCATGCAAAGATTGCACCCGACGCACTCCGCGTCCACCACTTCGAAGTGCCGCACGCCGTCCTTCTCGGCCGTGATCGCCTGGTGCGACGTGTCCTCGCACGCGATATGGCACAGCCCGCACTGGATGCAGCGGTCCTGGTCGATGCGCGCCTTGATGTCGTACTTCAGGTTCAGGTATTTCCAGTCGGTCACGTTCGGCACCGCGCGGCCGCGCACGTCGTCGAGCGTCGCGTAGCCCTTCTCGTCCATCCAGTTCGACAGCCCGTCGGCAAGATCCGACACGATACGGAATCCGTAATGCATCGCGGCGGTGCATACCTGCACGCTGCCGGCGCCGAGCACCATGAACTCGGCCGCGTCGCGCCACGACGAAATCCCGCCGATGCCGGAGATCGGCAGGTTCGGCGTTTCCGGGTCGCGCGCGATCTCCGCGACCATGTTCAGCGCGATCGGCTTGACCGCCGGGCCGCAGTAGCCGCCGTGCGTGCCCTTGCCGTCGACGGTCGGCATCGGCGCCATCTGGTCGAGATCCACCGCGACGATCGAGTTGATCGTGTTGATCAGCGACACGCCGTCCGCGCCGCCCTTGTAGGCGGCGCGCGAGCCCATCCGGATGTCGCTGATGTTCGGCGTGAGCTTCACGAGGCACGGCAGCTTCGTGCCTTCCTTGACCCAGCGCGTGACCATCTCGACGTATTCCGGCACCTGCCCGACGGCCGCGCCCATCCCGCGCTCGCTCATCCCGTGCGGGCAGCCGAAGTTCAGCTCGACCGCATCGGCGCCCGTATCCTCGACGAGCGGCAGGATCCATTTCCAGTCGCGCTCGTTGCACGGCACCATCAGCGACACGATCAGCGCACGGTCGGGCCAGTCGCGCTTCACCTGCGCGATCTCTTTCAGGTTCACGTCGAGCGGGCGGTCGGTGATCAGCTCGATGTTGTTCAGGCCGGCGATGCGCTGACCGTTCCACTGCACCGCGCCGTAGCGCGAGCTGACGTTGACGACGTGCGGATCGAGCCCGAGCGTCTTCCAGACGACGCCGCCCCAGCCCGCCTCGAACGCGCGATTGACGTTGTACGCCTTGTCGGTCGGCGGTGCGGAGGCCAGCCAGAACGGATTCGGCGAAGTGATGCCTGCGATGGTGCAGCGAAGGTCGGCCATGTTCGGCTCCGTGAAAATGGGGCGTTTATCGTGGTTCGCGTGGCGCGCGCCATGCACGCAATACGCGCGATGCCGTTGCGTATGCCGTGCTCACGCGGCCTTGGCAGCGCGCTGCGCGAGCGCCGCGTCGATCGCCGCCGCCGCGCGCTTGCCGTCCTGCACGGCCTGCACCGTGAGGTCGATGCCGTCCGTCCCCGCGCAGTCGCCGCCGGCCCACACGTCGGGCAACGCCGTGCGTCCGTCCGCGTCGACCGCGATGCGCGTGCCGTCCGTCGTCAGCAGCGCGGCCGCGACACCGTCCGGCGCCAGCGTCTGACCGATCGCCTTCAGCACCATGTCCGCGTCGACGGTGAAACGCTCGCCCGACGCGGCCTCGAATTCGACACCCGTCACGTGCCCGTCCGCGCCCGAGATGCGCACCGGCTTCGCGTGCGTGACGAGCGTGACGCCGCTCTTTTGCGCGAACTCGCGTTCGGCCCAGGTCGCGCTCATCGCGTCCACGCCGCGCCGGTACACCATCGTCACGCGCTCCGCGCCGAGCTTGCGGCTCTGCACGGACGCGTCGATCGCCGTGTTGCCACCGCCGATCACGACCACGCGCCGCCCGACCGGCACGTTCTCCAGCGCGTCGGCCTGCCGCACCTGCTCGATGAAGTCGACCGCGTTCATCACGCCGGTCAATTGCTCGCCGTCGATCGCGAGCGTGCGTACGCCGCCCAGGCCCATCGCGAGAAACACCGCGTCATGCCGCTCGCGCAACGCGTCGAGCGTCACGTCGCGGCCGAGCGCGACACCCGTTTCCACCGCGATGCCGCCGACCGACAGCAGCCACTCGACTTCGCGTTGCGCGAAATCGTCGACGGTCTTGTACGCGGCGATCCCGTATTCGTTCAAGCCGCCCGCCTTCGGCCGCGCGTCGAACAGCGTGACGCGATGCCCGGCGAGCGCGAGCCGGTGCGCACAGGCGAGCCCGGCCGGCCCCGCGCCGACCACCGCGACATGCCGCCCCGTATCGGGCGCACGCGTGAAGCGCACCGCGCCGCTCGCCATCGCCCAGTCGGTCGCGTGCCGCTGCAGCGCGCCGATCGCGACCGGCTGCGCATCCTGGTGATTGCGCACGCACGCGCCTTCGCACAGGATCTCGGTCGGGCACACGCGTGCGCACATCCCGCCGAGCGGATTCGCGGACAGGATGTCGGTCGCGGCGCCCTTCAGGTTGCCGTTGCCGATCTTGCGGATGAAGCTCGGGATGTCGATCTGCGTCGGGCAGGCCTGCACGCACGGCGCGTCGTAGCAGTAGTGGCAGCGGCTGGCGGCAGCCGCGGCGGCAGTCGGATCGAGCAGCGGCGCGATATCGGCGAATTCGCACGAGAGTTGCGTGGACGACAGGCGATGCGCGGCGATATCGCCGGTTGGCTTGGTGGTCATACGCGTTCCTTCGACTGGTGGAGACAAAGCCGTCCCCGCCGGCTGCGAATGCACAGTCGGGGCGGTCCTGCTTGGGCATGCCACGGTCAGGCGACGATCAGCCTGCCGGCTGCGCTAGATCCGATCCGTCATGAAGCCGGCTCGCATGCGCGCGACAACATCGCGTGCAGCAGCACGTTCGCGCCGGCCTCGATCCACGCAGGCGTCGCGTCCTCGATCTCGTTGTGACTGATGCCGTCGACGCAGGGTACGAACACCATCGACGTCGGCGCGACCTGCGCCAGATAGCAAGCGTCGTGCCCCGCCCCCGACACGATGTCGCGATGCGAGTAGCCGAAGCGATCGGCCGCGTCGCGCACGGCCGCCACGCAGGCCGGATCGAACGCGACGGGCTTGTAGTAGAAAATCTGCTCGAGCGCGGTGTCGAGCCCGATCTCGCCCGCGATGCGCGCGACGCCGTCGCGCAGCGCGGCGTCCATCTCCGCGAGCACGGCGTCGTCCGGATGACGGAAATCGACGGTGAAGAACACGCGGCCCGGAATCACGTTGCGCGAGTTCGGGTGAACCTGCATCATCCCGACCGTCGCGCAGCCGAACGGCGCGTGATCGAGGCCGATCCGGTTCACGAGATCGACCACGCGCGATGCGCCGAGCAGCGCGTCGCGACGGCGCGGCATCGGCGTCGGCCCCGCGTGCGCTTCCTGGCCGGTGAACGTGATCTCGTACCAGCGCTGCCCCTGCGCGTCCGTCACGACGCCGATCGTCTTGCACTCCGCCTCGAGAATCGGCCCCTGCTCGATATGCAGCTCGAACGCCGCATGCAGCTTGCGACCGCCGCAGGGTACGTCGCCCGCGTAGCCGATGCGCGCGAGTTCCTCGCCGATCGTCTTGCCGTCGACATCCTTGCGCGACAGCCCGTACTCGAGCGGGAACACGCCCGCGAACACGCCCGACGCGACCATCGCCGGCGCGAAGCGCGAGCCTTCCTCGTTGGTCCAGATCACGACCTCGACCGGATGCTCGGTCTCGATGCCGTGATCGTTCAGACTGCGAATCACCTCCAGGCCGCCGAGCACGCCGTAGATGCCGTCGAAGCGGCCGCCCGTCGGCTGCGAATCCGCGTGCGAGCCGGTGACGACCGGCGCCGCGTCGGCCACGCGGCCCGCGCGGCGCATGAACACATTGCCCATCGTATCGACCGTCACCGTGCAGCCGGCGGCTTTCGCCCAGCTGACGATCAAGTCGCGTCCGGCCTTGTCGAGATCGGTCAGCGCGAGGCGGCAGACGCCGCCCTTCGGCGTCGCGCCGATCTTCGCCACCTCCATCAGGCTGTCCCACAACCGCCTGCCGTCGACCTTGATCGACGTGTCGAATGCTGCCCGCTTCACTGTTTCCGATACCGCGTTCATTCGTATCGCTCCTGTGGGGTCGGTCATGCCGTCATTCCGGTCGCCGCCGGTGCGCGCATTGCTGCCGTCGGGGCAAACCCGCACCGGCGAGGTGCAGATGTGCATCGTTCGCGTGATTCGTCCGATCGATCGGCGGATTGCCGGCACTGCATTCCGTCGATCATCAAATCCTGTCCGATTGGACAGGTTTTAGACGATCAAAATGCCCAGCGCAATGTCTTTCTTCCGTGAATCGAACGAGCGAGAAACGTGCCACCGCATCGCAGCATTGCGCACGCCGATGCGGACGAGCACGTGCGTTCGATGCGAACCAGCGGCTAGAATGAAGCGCAACGCGGCATGCACGCCGCGCGAGGGTAACGATGAGACATGACGAAGCGGCCGCCGAAGTCACCGGCGACGACGAAGCGAACATGCCATTGCGGCGACGCAAGGCGCACATCCGCGAGTCCAACGAAGCGCATCTGCTGGCCTGCGCGGAAGCCGTATTCGCGGAGCGCGGGCTCGACGGCGCGAGCACGGCGATGATCGCCGAACGTGCAGGCCTGCCAAAGGCGAACCTGCATTACTACTTCCCGACGAAGCTTGCGCTGTACCGTCGCGTGCTCGACGACCTGTTCGAAGACTGGCACCGCGCGGCCGGGTCGTTCGAGGCCGGCGACGATCCGGTCGAGGCGATCGGCGGCTACGTGCGCGCGAAGATGGATCTGTCGCGACGGCGCCCGCTCGGCTCGAAGGTCTGGGCCAACGAGATCATCCACGGTGCCGCGCACATGCAGGACATCCTGTCGGAACGCGTGAAGCCCTGGTTCGACACGCGGGTGAAGGTGATCGAAGGCTGGATCGCGCGCGGACTGCTCGCGCCGATCGATGCACATGCGTTGATGTACCTGATCTGGGCGACCACGCAGCACTATGCGGATTTCGATGCGCAGATCCGCGCGCTGAGCGGCAAGCGTGCGTTCACGCAGAAGGCGTTCGCCGAAACGACCGAGCAGGTCGTGCAGCTCGTGATCCGCGCGTGCGGTGCGGTGTCGCCGGAGGCGGCGCGCGATCGGTGACGTGACTGCCGAACGCGCGCCGCCGTGCGCCGCGCTTAAGCGGCCACCTTGCGCTTGGGCACACCCGTGCGCTGTTGCGCTTCCCAATTCTCGACGAAGCCGACCGCCGCATCGGACGGCGCGAGCACTTTCCGGCCGCGCACCAGGTCGGCGGCCCGTTCGGCCAGCATGATCGTTGGCGCGTTCAGATTCCCGTTCGGTTCGGTCGGAAACACCGACGAATCGATGACGCGCAGGCCCTGAACGCCGCGCACGCGCAATTCGGAATCCACCACGGCCATCTCGTCCTCGCCCATCCGGCACGAGCCGCACGGATGCATCGTGCTTTCCATGTTGGCGCGCACGAACGCGTCGATCTCGTCGTCCGTCGTCACGTCCGGGCCGGGCGCCAGCTCCACGCCGCGGAAGCGATCCATGGCCGGCTGCCCGACGATCTCGCGCGTGAGGCGCACGCAGCGACGGAACCCCTCGCGATCTTCCTCGCGGTCGAGATAGTTGAACCGGATTTCCGGATGCTCGTACGGATCGGCGGAGCGAACCCGAACGTACCCGCGGCTCTTGGGTTTGTTCGGCCCCGTGAGCACCATGAAGCCATGGCCCTTGTACGGCTTGTCGCCGTCATAACGCATCGCCGCCGGCAGGAAGTGGAACTGGATGTCAGGCCAGCGCAGCCCTGCTTCGGAACGGATGAACCCGCCTGCCTCGAAATGGTTGCTGGCGCCCAGCCCGTCCTTGAACAGCAGCCAGCGCAGGCCGATCATCGCCTTGCCGAGCAGCCCCATCTTGCCGTTGAGCGACACCGGCTCCTTGCACTCGTACTGAATGTAGATTTCCGAGTGGTCCTGAAGATTCTCGCCGACGCCCGGCAGATCGTGCACGACCTCGATCCCCGCCTTGCGCAACACGTCGGCCGGCCCGATCCCCGAGCGCTGCAGCAGGTGCGGCGAGCCGATCGGCCCCGACGACACCAGCACTTCCCGCGTGCAGCGAACCGTGTGCTGGACGCCACCCTGCTCGTAGACCACGCCGACCGCGCGCTTGCCTTCCATCACGATCCGGCGCGTCATCGCATGCGTGACGACGGTCAGGTTGGGTCGCCGCATTGCCGGGCGCAGGTATGCGTTCGCGGTCGACCACCGAACGCCGTTCTTGACCGTCATGTGCATCGCGCCGAACCCTTCCTGCATGTAGCCGTTGCAGTCGTCGGTCTTGATGTAGCCGGCCTCGGCCCCCGCTTCCACCCAGGCGCCGTACAGCGGGTTCTGCATGTTGTTGCCGTTGTTGGTGCTCAGCGGGCCGTCCGCGCCGCGATATTCGTCGCCGCCGAACTTGTAGCTCTCGGCCTTGCGGAAATACGGCAGGCAGTTCCGGTATCCCCAGTCGCGGGCGCCGAGCGATTCCCATTCGTCGAAATCGCACGCGTGACCGCGAATGTAGACCAGGCCGTTGATCGACGACGAGCCGCCGAGCACCTTGCCGCGCGGGCAATGCAGGCGGCGTCCGTCCAGGTTCCGTTCCGGCGCCGTCTCGTAGTGCCAGTTGAACCGCTTCGTGTTCATCGGCATCGAGAACGCGCTCGGCATCTGGATGATCACGCTGCGATCGCTTCCGCCGTACTCCAGAACCAGCACGCTGACGTTCGAATCCTCGGTCAGGCGGTTCGCCAGCACGCATCCCGCCGACCCGGCGCCCACAATGATGTAGTCGTAGTATTTAGTCATCTTGATTATCCTGCTCGATGAATGATCCTGGCGTGCCGGGTCAGCCGCGCTTTTTCTCGCCGGTGGTGAACTCCGGCATGTGCGCTTCGATGTGCGCGATTTCCGCTTCCTCGCGCCGCAGGTCGAGCGACCGGCACAGCACGTAGTACGCGAGCGCCGAGACGATCAGCCCCACCAGCCAGGCCAGGTCGACGCTGCCCATCGCCTTCGCGAGCGGGCCGACGTAGACCTCGCGGTCGCCGTCGAAGATGCAGAAGAACGGCACCATTGCCACAAACCCGATCAGGTACGAAAGCAGGCCGCGTCCGCCCCAGTTCCCGTACAGGCTGTCGCGCGGGCGAAAGAAATGCGGCACCGCGTAGCGCCCCTTGCGCACGAAGAAGTAGTCGGTCAGGTTGACGGCCGTCCACGGCACCAGGAAGTACAGCATCACCACCAGATAGATGTTGAGCACCGACAGGCCGGAACCCGACGCGTAGATGCGCATCGCCACGCCGAACTGCAGCAGCACGACGAAGACGATCGCCGCGATCCGGGCCTTCGCGGTCGGCTCCACCTTCCGGAACGAGTCCACGCTAGTGATGGCCGTCAGCTTCGCGCTGTAGATGTTCATCGCGATCACCGGCAGGAACGCGACGATGGTGATGGCCACGACCGCCGTGCCGAGCTGCGGCGCGATTCCGGCACCCACGCCGTGGAGCGCGACGAGCACATCGGTTGCATGCAGGTGCGCGCCGAGCCATCCGCCCACCGCGATCATCCACGCGCCGGACAGCGATGCCCCGACGAACACCGCGGCAATCAGCCTGCCGCTCGGCGTGTTCTTCGGCAGGTAGCGCGAATAGTCCGACACGTAGGGCGCATACGCGATGTTGTAGCTGGCCGCCGCCGCGAACTGCGCGATGAAGCCGGTCCAGTTGAAACCCAGCTTCGCGACCGGCACACCGGCCGCCGCCGGCGCGTCATGGATCCAGCCGGCCAGCACCGCCAGCGTCACGAGGCCGTATAGCGGCAGCGAAAGATACAACGACCATTTGAACGTCCGGTGCATCCAGTCGTGACCGAGTATCGCGAGGATCGTGGCCGGCACCGTCACGACCAGCGCGACCTCCATCGGATCCCAATGGAACAGCGTCCTCAGGCCCTGCATCATCAATACCAGGTTGACGATGTTGAAGCCCGCGAAGACGAACAATGTCGCCAGCAGCACGAGCACGACGCCGCGATAACCGAACTGCGCGCGCGACTGGATCATCTGCGGCAAGCCGAGATGCGGCCCTTGCGAGCCGTGGAACGCCATGAACAGCGTGCCGAACATGATGCCGAGCGTGCCGGAGACGGTGGTCCAGAACGAATCGAGACCGACGCTCGGCCCGACGAAGCCGATCGTCATCGTGAAGAACGTGAAGTTCCCGACGAACCAGAACGGCCCCTGGCTGGCCAGCCGATCGGTACGCTCGCTTTCCGGGACGAAGTCGATCGAGTGCGCCTCGATGGCACCGTGGTCGCCGCGCGGCGCCTTCAATACGTTTGTTTCTGCCTGCATGTTGTACCCCATGATCGCAAAGGGCTAAGCAGAGCGAATTCCCCGAATCGGTCCGGATGAACAGGTCGAGGATTTCGCATCGGGATCAGGCCGCCTTCGGCCGGCTGCAGGCTTTTGCCGTGCATGCCGGCGGCAGGCGGCACATCACGTGCAACCGGTCACGGAAGCGTGATGCAGACTGCCTTGGTCTCCATCAGATAGTCGAGCTGCTCCGGCCCGAGGTCCTTGCCGAACCCGGACGTCTTGAACCCGCCGAACGGCAGCGCCGGATCGATGGTGCTGTGCGCATTCACATAGACCGTGCCCGCCTGCAACCGCGGAATCAGGCCATGCACGCGCCCCAGGTCGTTCGAGTAGATCGCGGCGGCCAGGCCGAACGACGAATCGTTCGCGAGCGCCACGGCCTCGTCGAGCGTGTCGAACGGCGCGGTCACGAGCACCGGGCCGAAGATTTCCTCGCGGACGATCCGCATGTCGGGACGGCAATGCGCGAAGATCGTCGGTTCGACGAAATGCCCCGGGCCCGCATGGGCGCGGCCGCCGTAGTAGCATTCGGCGCCTTCCCGGATGCCGGATTCGATGTACGACAGGACCGTGTCCTTTTGCCTGGCCGATACGAGCGGGCTGATGAAGCAATCGCGATCCAGCCCGGGGGCGATCTTCAACGTCGCCGTGTAGTCGGCCAGCGCCGCGAGGAAGCGGTCATGGATGTCGCGGTGGATATAGGCCCGCGTGCCCGCGTCACACACCTGGCCGGAGTTGAAGAACACGCCGTTTGCCACGGCCTGCGCGGCGGCATCGATATCGGCGTCGTCCAGCACGATGACCGGGGATTTCCCGCCGAGTTCGAGCGTCACGCGCTTGATGTGCCGCACCGCGTTTTGCCCGACGTCGCGCCCGACCGGCGTCGAACCCGTGAAGGTCAGCTTGTCGATGCCCGGGTGGCTCGCCATCGCGGCGCCGATCACGCTGCCGCGACCGGTCACGATGTTGACCACCCCGTCCGGAATACCGGCTTCCTGCACCAGTTCGGCAAAGCGCAGCGTCGACAGCGACGTGAGTTCGGCCGGCTTCACAACCGTCGTGCAACCGACGGCCAGCGCGGCCGCCAGCTTCCAGGCCATGGTCTGCAGCGGATAGTTCCACGGCACGATCGCGCCCACGACACCGATCGGCTCCTTGCGCGTATAAGCCAGATAGTTGCCCGGCAGCGATGGCTCGACCGTGCGGCCGTGCAGCTTGGACGCCCAGCCGGCGAAATAGCGGAACGTGTCGACGGTGCCCTGGATGTCGATCGCGCGGGCCTGCGCGACGGACTTGCCCATGTCGATCGATTCGATCTCCGCCAGTTCGTCCGCGTGCGCCTCGATCAGGTCGGCCAGCCGGTGCAGCAGCCGCTCGCGCTCCAGCGGCTTGAGGCGGCGCCATTCGCCGTGATCGAACTGGTGACGGGCGGCGGCGACGGCACGGTCGAGATCGGCCGTCGTCGCGAACGGAATCTGCGTGATGACGCCCTCGGTCGACGGCTCGGTGACGGCGCTGAACTGGCCGTCGCTGCCGTCCACCCACGCGCCGCCGATGAACATCTTCATCGGCCTGGCGAGAAAGTTTCGGGTCGCCTGGGAAACATCGTGGCGATCGAGATATTGCGCGACTACGGCATCCATGTTGATCTTCCTTGATAGCGTGCCCGGCACCTCTCGGCGAAGGTACCCGGGCCGTACGGTAATGACTTCGAGCGTCCCGCGAGACGTCGCGCCCGATTCCTGATATGAATGTCTCAGCGGGCGCGGGCCAGGCTGCGCGCGTGGAAAATGAAACCGATGCTGTTCATCAGCAATTGCGCGGCCAGGATCGACGTCGTGCCGGTCGGATCGTAAGCCGGCGCCACTTCCACCAGGTCCATGCCGACGATGCTTCCGTGGCTGCGCTTCGCGAGCGCCTGGATGATCTCGAGCACTTCGTAGTACTGGAAACCGCCGTGGCTCGGCGTGCCGGTTCCCGGCGCGATCGACGGATCGAAGCCGTCGATGTCGATCGTGATGTAGTAGGCGCTGCGCTGCGGAATCTGCTCGAGCACGCCGTCGGTGCCGAGGCGCCGGACATCGCGCACGGACAGGATGTTGGAACCCGCGGCGCGGGCCGCGTCATAGTCGCTGCGGTTGGATGACGAGACGTTGCGGATGCCGAGCTGCGTCATGCCGGCGATGTGGTCCATCTCGGAGGCCCGGCGCAACGGGTTGCCGTGGCCGTATCGCACGCCGTGGCGTTCGTCGACGAAGTCGAGGTGCGCATCGAAATGCACGATGTGAATCGGCCCGCGGCCTTCGAACGCCTTGATCACCGGCGCATGCACCGAATGATCGCCGCCAAGCACCACCGGCATCGCTCCGCCGGCGAGAATCTTGCGCACGGCCAGTTCGATGTTCGCGTTGCTCGTGGCCATGTCGGTGTGCACGATGTCCGCATCGCCGACGTCCACCATGCGAACCTGATCCTCGGTCAGGTAGAGCACGTCGTCTTCGTGATCGTAGGCGCCCGCGTGCCCGAACGAAAACAGCGTCGACGCCTCGCGAATGCCGCGCGGGCCGAAGCGCGCGCCCGAGCGCCACTGGGTGCCCATGTCGTTGGGCGCACCCAGGATCGCGACGTCCGCGTCGATGTTCTCCCAGTCGAGGCACACCGGCGCCTTCGCAAAGGTGCAGTGACCGACGAACGGCAGGTTGAGCCTGCCCTTTTCATAGCTGTTGTTCTGCATTGTCTCCGTCTCCATCTGTATGCGGAATCGTCTTCGGGCGCACGGCCGTCCATGCGCTTGCCTTTGCGGTCACTATGGGCAAAAATTTTTTCCGGAAAAATAGCATCTATCAGATGTCCATATCGGATATTCCGATGTGACGGACGGAGGAGAACGGAACGTGAAACAGCTGCAGGACATCGACCTGAAACTGCTCAGGATTTTCATGACCATCGTGAAATGCGGCGGTTTCTCCGCCGCGCAGGCCGCGCTGAACGTGAGCCAGTCGACCATCAGCGAGCAGATGACCAGCCTCGAAACGCGCCTCGGCGTCAAATTGTGCGAACGCGGCCGCAGCGGCTTTCGTCTGACGGAACACGGCGTCGCGACCTACGAATCCGCGCAGCGCCTCGCGCTCGCGGTGGAAGCGTTCTGCATGGACACCCATGCGCTCAAGCAGCGCATCTCGGGCCGGCTTCATCTCGGCATCATCGACAACACGGTCACCGACACCGACAGCATCCTGCCGCTCGCGCTGCGCCGGTTCGTCTCGCGCGGTCACGACGTCCAGCTCGACATCTACATCGGCACGCCGGCCGAGCTCGAGGAGCGCGTGCTCGACGGGCGGTTGCACCTCGCGATCGGCCACTTCCCGCTCACCGTTGCCGGCCTGTCCTACACGCAGCTGTACGAGGAGCCCGACGGTCTCTACTGCAGCCGCTACCATCCGCTGTTCTCGACCGACGCCACCGGCGACGCGCTGATCGAGCGCGTCCGGCAAAGCCAGGTGGTCGCACGCGCGTTCCTGCAGCAGCGCGACCTGCAATTGCTCGAGAGCGGCAGCGCGGCCGCGACCGTCGACAATGTCGAGGCCCAGGCGATCCTGATCCTGACGGGCGCGTATATCGGCTTTCTGCCGCGGCACTACGCGAGACAGTGGGTCGACGCCGGCCAGATGCGCCAGCTCGCCGCGGAACAGCTCACATCCGCGTGGCCGTTCTCGTCGATCACGCGCCGCGGCGTCGCACAGCCGACCGTGCTTCGCGCGTTCCTCGACGACCTGATGGCCCAGTCGGGCAACCGCCCCGCGCCGGCGGACAGATAGTCGATATCGGATATTCATTTCGGTCCCCACCGAAGTATCGACCGGCCGCGATCGCGGCGCGGGCTTGCTCCGCCAGGCCGCGCGCCGTTTTCGGCGCGCCTGCGCCGTGCCGCGGCATCTGCTTCGCCGCATGGGCGGTCGAACGAGGTGTTGACACCGCCGCAGGCGTACGACTAGATTGTCGCCAGCTATCGGGATGTGTCAGGAGAGACCGCCGTCCGGCGGCGCCGAAGGGGAATCGCCCCAGAAACTCTCAGGCAAAAGGACTGACGCATCGATTAGCGCTCTGGAGAGTAGGCCTCTGGTCGTCGACCAAGCCTCGCCGAAGGAGAAGCGCCCCGCCGGGGCGCGCAATCTCTCAGGCAAACGGACAGAGGGGGCATCAGGCACGCAGCCTGGAATGCCCCGGTCTCGTCCGGATGCCGACTCGTCGATCATCCTCCCGCCCGTGCACTTCCGGCTTGCGTGTGCCGCATCACTCAACGCAACCCTGTCAGGAAGAGAGCACATGAGCGAGGTCCGATACACCGAATCCCATGAATGGCTGCGCGTCGAAGGCGACGGCAGCGCCACCGTCGGCATTACCGACCACGCGCAATCGCAGCTGGGCGATCTGGTTTATGTCGCACTGCCAAGCGAAGGCGACGCCTTTGCCCAGTACGACGAGGCCGCCACCGTCGAATCGGTCAAGGCCGCCGGCGAGGTCAAGATGCCGGTGTCCGGCACCGTGCTGGAAGCGAACGCCGCCCTGGGCGACACGCCGAGCCTCGTCAACGATTCCGCGGAATGCGACGGCTGGTTCTTCAGGATGCGCATCGACAGCCCGGAGCAGCTGACCGGGTTGATGGACGCCGCCGCGTATCGCGCCTATATCGGCGAATGACGGAGACGGCCATGAACGCATTCGATTCCGTCGCGCAGCGCGAGTCGTTCGTCCGCCGCCACATCGGCCCCGATGCAGACGAACAGGCCGCGATGCTGGCCGTGCTCGGCGTGGACTCCGTCGACGAGCTGGTGGAGCAGGTCGTCCCCGCGGCGATCCGCAGCGATGCGCCGCTCGCCCTGCCTCCCGGCTGCACCGAAGCCGACGCGCTGGACCGGCTGGCTGCACTGGCAGGCCGCAACCAGGTATTCCGCTCGTTCATCGGCATGGGATACCACGACACCCACACGCCGCCGGTCATTCAGCGCAACGTGCTGGAAAATCCGGCCTGGTACACGGCCTACACGCCGTACCAGCCTGAAATCTCGCAAGGCCGCCTGGAGGCGCTGCTCAACTTCCAGACCATGATCGCCGACCTGACCGGCCTCGAGATCGCCAACGCGTCGATGCTCGACGAAGGCACCGCGGCCGCCGAGGCGATGACGTTCTGTCGGCGCCTCGCCCGGTCGGACAGCCGGATCTTCTTCGTCGCGCACGATTGCCATCCGCAGACGATCGAGATCGTTCGCACGCGCGCGGAGCCGCTCGGCATCGAGATCGTCGTCGGAGATCCGCGCCGCGATCTGTCCGCCACCGGCTGTTTCGCCGCGCTGCTGCAATACCCGGGCACCTTCGGCGACATCCACGATTACCGCGACGTGGTCGACACCCTGCATGCGAACGGCGCGCTGGCCGTGGTCGCCGCCGACCTGCTCGCGCTGACCCTGCTCGCGCCGCCGGGCGAATTCGGCGCCGACGTGGCGGTCGGCACCACGCAGCGCTTCGGCGTGCCGCTGGGTTACGGCGGCCCGCACGCCGGTTATTTCGCGACGCGCGACACGTTCAAGCGCACGATGCCGGGACGACTGGTCGGCGTGTCGATCGACGCGCACGGCCGCCCGGCGCTGCGCCTCGCGATGCAAACGCGCGAACAGCACATCCGGCGCGAGAAGGCCACCAGCAACATCTGCACCGCGCAAGTACTGCTCGCCAATATCGCCGGCTTCTACGCGGCCTATCACGGCCCGCACGGACTGACCGCGATCGCGCGCCGCATCCACCGCCTCACCGCGATCCTGGCCGCGGGCCTGCGTCGACTCGGCCATGCCGTGCCAACCGAATACTGCTTCGACACCATCGCCGTCGACAGCGGCATTCGCACCGATGCCGTGCACGCGGCGGCACGGGCCCGCCGGGTCAACCTGCGCGCCATCGACGCGCGCCGGATCGGCATCTCGCTCGACGAGACGACCACGTCCGACGATATCGTCATGCTCTGGTCGATCTTCTCCGAAGGGCGCGCCGTTCCCGACTTCGCGGCCGTCGACGCCGCCACCGCCGATGCGTTGCCTGCCCCGCTGCTGCGCCGGAGCGCCTTCCTCACGCACCCGGCGTTCAACAGCCATCATTCCGAAACGCGGATGCTGCGCTACCTGCGCCGGCTCGCCGACCAGGATCTCGCGCTCGACCGCACGATGATTCCGCTCGGCAGCTGCACGATGAAGCTGAACGCCACCGTGGAAATGATGCCGATCACGTGGCCGGCGTTCGCCCGGCTGCATCCGTTCGCACCGGCCGAACAGGCCGACGGCTATCGCGTGCTGGCCCGGGAACTCGAGGCGATGCTGTGCACGATCACCGGATACGACGCGGTGTCGCTGCAGCCGAATGCGGGCTCGCAAGGCGAATACGCGGGCCTGCTCGCGATCCGCGCGTATCACGCGAGCCGCGGCGAGGCACGGCGCGACATCTGCCTGATTCCGTCGTCGGCGCACGGCACGAACCCGGCATCCGCACAGATGGCCGGCATGCAGGTCGTCGTCGTCGACTGCGACGACGACGGCAACGTCGACATCGACGACCTCGCCGACAAGGCAGCGCGGTACGACAGCCGCCTGGCCGCGATCATGATCACCTATCCGTCGACCCACGGCGTGTTCGAGGCCCGCGTACGCGACGCCTGCGACATCGTTCATGCGCACGGCGGCCAGGTCTACATCGACGGCGCCAACATGAACGCGCTGGTCGGCCTCGCCCGGCCGGGCGCGTTCGGCGGCGACGTGTCCCACCTGAACCTGCACAAGACCTTCTGCATCCCGCACGGCGGCGGCGGCCCCGGCGTCGGCCCGATCGGCGTCAAGGCGCATCTCGCGCCGTTCCTGCCCGGGCATCGTGAGGGCAGCGTGCCGGGGATCGGTGCGGTGTCCGCGGCGCCGCTCGGCAGCGCGAGCATCCTGCCGATCACGTGGACCTACGTCACGTTGATGGGGTCGCGCGGCTTGCAGCGTGCCACCGAGGTGGCGATCCTCAACGCCAACTACATCGCCGCGCGCCTCTCGCCACACTACCCGATTCTCTATACGGGGCCGAACGGCCGCGTCGCGCACGAATGCATCATCGACCTGCGGCCGTTGAAGGACAGCAGCGGCATCAGCGTCGACGACGTCGCCAAGCGCCTGATCGATTTCGGCTTCCACGCGCCGACGATGAGCTTCCCCGTCGCCGGCACGCTGATGATCGAGCCGACCGAATCGGAATCGAAGGCCGAACTCGACCGGTTCATCGACGCGATGATCGCGATCCGCGCCGAAATCGCAGCCGTGGAAGCGGGCACGCTGGATGCCGAAGACAATCCGCTCAAGCACGCGCCGCACACGGCGGCCGAACTCGTGGGCGACTGGCGTCACGCGTATTCGCGCGAACAGGCCGTCTATCCGCTCGGCGTCGCGGCGACGGCCGGCGGCAAGTACTGGCCGCCGGTTTCGCGGGTCGACAACGTCTACGGCGACCGCAACCTCGTGTGTTCGTGTCCGCCGATGGAAGCGTATCGATCGTGACGCGCCGGCCGCTCCACTCGTAACGACACTCAACCCTGCTTGCGCGGCCGCGCACCCGACGTGCGCGCCGCACCGATACCAGGAGAAGGACAAATGTTCAGCAAAGACATGCGGATCGAAGGCTTCGATGACGAACTGTGGACAGCGATGGAACGCGAGCGCATTCGCCAGGAGGACCATATCGAGCTCATCGCTTCGGAAAACTACACGAGCCCGCGCGTGCTGCAGGCGCAAGGCTCGGTGCTGACCAACAAGTATGCCGAGGGCTATCCGGGCAAGCGCTACTACGGCGGCTGCGAATTCGTGGACGTTGTCGAACAACTGGCGATCGATCGCGCAAAGGCGCTGTTCGGTGCCGACTACGCGAACGTGCAGCCTCATTCCGGCAGCCAGGCCAACGCCGCCGTCTACATGGCACTGCTCGAGCCGCACGACACGATACTCGGCATGAGCCTCGCGCACGGCGGTCACCTGACGCATGGCGCGCACGTGAATTTCTCGGGCAAGCTCTACCGTGCGGTGCAGTACGGCCTGAACGCGAAAACCGGCGAGATCGATTACGACCAGGTCGAGGCGCTGGCGACCGCACACCGGCCGAAACTGATCACGGCCGGCTTCTCCGCCTATTCCCGCGTGGTGGACTGGGCACGCTTCCGGCAGATCGCCGACGCCATCGGCGCATATCTGTTCGTCGACATGGCTCACGTGGCGGGCCTGGTGGCGGCCGGCGCGTACCCGAATCCGCTACCGCACGCGGACGTGGTCACCACGACGACCCACAAGACGCTACGCGGCCCGCGCGGGGGCCTGATTCTCGCCCGGACGAACCCGGAGATCGAGAAGAAGCTCAATTCCGTCGTGTTCCCCGGCATCCAGGGTGGCCCGCTGATGCATGTCATCGCCGCCAAGGCCGTTGCGTTCAAGGAAGCGCTGTCGCCCGAGTTCCGGATCCATCAGCAGCAGGTGGTCGCCAACGCCCGGGCCATGGCCGATACGTTCGTCAAACGCGGCTTCGACATCGTCTCCGGCGGAACGGACAATCACCTGTTCCTCGTCAGCCTGATCCGCCAGGGACTGACCGGCAAGGCGGCCGATGCGGCGCTGGGCCGCGCGCACATCACCGTGAACAAGAACGCGGTGCCCGACGACCCGCAGAGCCCGTTCGTCACCAGCGGCATTCGCATCGGCACGCCTGCCGTGACGAGCCGCGGTTTCAAGGAAGCGGAAGCGCGCGCGGTGGCCGGCTGGATCTGCGACATCCTGGCCGATATCGAGAACCCGTCGGTCATCGACCGCGTTCGGCGACACGTCGCCGAACTGTGCGGCGCATTCCCGGTATACGGCAAGTAACGGCCGTTCGGGCCATTGCCCGACCGTTCTTCGGAAGCGACTTCGACGTCCCTCCGGAGAACGGAGCACGCCTCCGGATACGGGATTGCCCAAGCCGTTCATTCCGTACTCCGAAGCTGTACCGCGCGCGATCTCCTAACATCCTGTTGATCCGGAATAACGATGACGATCTCACTTTCCCGTACTCCACTCCACGACCTTCACGTCGAGCTCGGCGCGAAGATGGTTCCGTTCGCCGGGTACGAAATGCCCGTCCAGTACCCGCTCGGCATCCTCAAAGAGCATCTTCATACGCGCGAGCAGGCCGGGCTGTTCGATGTCTCGCACATGGGACAGGTGCTGCTGTCGGGTCCGGATGCCGCCGCCGCGCTCGAAACGCTGGTGCCGGTCGACGTGATCGACCTCCCGTTGGGCATGCAGCGCTACGCGTTGTTCACGAACGAGCACGGCGGCATTCTCGACGACCTGATGATCACCCGCCTCGGCGACGCCGAGCTGATCGCGGTCGTCAACGCCGCGTGCAAGGACCGCGACGTCCGCCATCTGAGGGAACGGATCGGCCACCGCTGTGACGTCGTCGAGCTGACCGACCGCGCGCTGCTCGCCCTGCAAGGGCCGGCCGCCGCGTCGGTTCTGGCGCGCCTGGCACCCCGCCTGGCCGAACTGGTCTTCATGCAAAGCACGCGTGTCGAGCTGGCCGGCGCGGCGTGCATGGTCAGCCGCTCCGGCTACACCGGCGAGGACGGCTACGAGATCTCCGTGCCGGCCGATCGGGCGGAAGCGCTCGCACGCCTGCTGCTGGCCGACCCTGCCGTCGAGCCGATCGGTCTCGGCGCGCGTGATTCGCTGCGCCTCGAAGCCGGCCTGTGCCTGTACGGCCACGACATCGACACCGGCACCACGCCGATCGAAGGCGGGCTGTTGTGGGCCCTCTCGAAAGTGCGACGCCCGGGCGGTGCACGCGCCGGCGGTTATCCCGGCGCGGATGTCGTCGCGCGGCAGATCGCCGAGGGCGTGAAAAGAAAACGCGTCGGCTTCGTCGTGAAAGACAGGGTGCCGGTGCGCGAGGGCGCCGACATCGTCGACGCCAACGGACGCCCGATCGGCACGGTGACGAGCGGCGGCTTCGGTCCGACTTGCGGCGGCCCGGTCGCCATCGGCTATGTCGACGTCGAATTCGCGACACCAGGCACTGCACTGCATGCGATCGTCCGCGGCAAACCAGTCCCGATGGAAGTCGCGAAAACGCCGTTCGTCCCGCAACGCTACTACCGGGGGTAAGCCATGGCGAACACGAGCACCCGCAACACGCCGATGGCCGCCGGAACCCGGCTCTCCGCCGCCGAAAAAATGGCGCGCATCCCCGTGAAGATCGTCGCGACCGAACCGGCCGACATGCCACGCAAGCCGGAATGGATTCGTGCGGCCTTTCCGGGTTCGCGGGAGGTGATGGCGCTGAAGAAGATCCTGCGCGAGCAGAAGCTGCATACGGTATGCGAGGAAGCCGGTTGCCCGAACCTCGGCGAGTGCTTCGCTCACGGCACGGCGACCTTCATGATCATGGGTGACATCTGTACACGGCGTTGTCCGTTCTGCGATGTCGGACACGGCCGCCCGCTTCCGCTCGATCCTGACGAACCGGCACGGCTCGCCGAAACGATTGCCGCGATGAGGCTCAAGTACGTGGTGATCACGTCGGTCGATCGCGACGACCTGCGCGACGGCGGCGCCGCACACTTCGCGGCCTGCATCGGCGCCGCACGCGGGATCGATCCGGCACTCCGGATCGAGGCGCTGACGCCGGATTTTCGCGGCAGGCACGAGGCCGCGCTGAACCTGCTCGCGGCCTCCCCGCCGGACGTGTTCAACCATAATCTGGAAACCGTGCCGCGCTTGTATCGCGAGGCGCGGCCGGGCGCCGATTACCGGCACTCGCTGAGCCTGCTGCAGGCATTCAGGTCCGCGGCGCCGAACGTGCCGACCAAATCGGGCCTGATGCTGGGCCTCGGCGAAGAGATCGACGAGGTCGAGCAGGTGATGCGCGACTTGCGCGCGCATGGCGTCGACATGCTGACCCTCGGCCAATATCTGCAGCCAACCCGTCACCACTTGCCCGTGAAGCGCTTCGTTCCTCCCGCGGAATTCGCGCAGTTGCGGCAACGCGCGCTTGCGCTCGGGTTCAGCCAGGTCGCATCGGGGCCGATGGTGCGCTCGTCCTATCACGCCGATCTGCAGGCGAAAGGCGAAATGGTCGAATGACGGCGGGTTCGATGAAGCGCGCGCGACGCGCCTCGCCGATGAGGCGGTATGGCTCCGGTCCATACCGCCCGCGTCCTCCCGGCGCGCGTTACGCGACCCGCTCGATCGCGATCGCCGTCGCCTCGCCGCCGCCGATGCACAGCGACGCGACGCCGCGCTTCAGCCCATACGCTTCGAGCGCGGCCAGCAGCGTCACCATCACGCGTGCGCCCGATGCGCCGATCGGATGGCCGAGCGCACACGCGCCGCCGTGCACGTTGACCTTGTCGTGCGGCAGGTCGAGATCGCGCATCGCGGCCATCGCCACCACCGCGAAGGCTTCGTTGATCTCGAACAGGTCGACGTCGCGCAGGTTCCAGCCGGTTTTCTCCGACAGCTTGCGGATCGCGCCGATCGGTGCCGTCGCGAACAGGCCCGGCTTGTTCGCATAGGTCGAATGCCCGACGATCACCGCCTTCGGCGCGAGGCCGAGCCGGTCCGCTTCCGAGCGACGCATCATCACGAGCGCGGCCGCGCCGTCGGAAATCGACGACGAATTGGCGGCCGTCACCGTACCGCCTTCGCGGAATGCCGGCTTGAGCGTCGGAATCTTGTCGAGCTTCGCGTTACCGGGTTGCTCGTCGATCGACACGACGGCTTCCGTCTTGCCGGCCTTCACCGTCACCGGCGCGATCTCCGATACGAAGCGTCCTTCCGCAATCGCTCGCTGCGCGCGCGTCAGCGATGCGATCGCGAACGCATCCTGCTCCTCGCGCGTGAACTGGTAGGCCTGCGCGCAATCCTCCGCGAACGTGCCCATCAGCCGGCCCTTGTCGTACGCGTCCTCGAGCCCGTCGAGGAACATGTGATCGAGCACCTGGCCATGCCCCATGCGCATCCCCGCGCGCGCCTTCGGCAGCAGGTACGGCGCATTCGTCATGCTCTCCATCCCGCCCGCGACCGCCACGTCCGCCGATCCCGCCAGCAGCAGGTCGTGCACGAACATCGCGGCCTTCATCCCTGAGCCGCACATCTTGTTGACCGTGGTCGCGCCCACCGCCAGCGGCAAGCCCGCCTTCAGCGCGGCCTGCCGCGCCGGTGCCTGCCCCTGGCCGGCCGGCAGCACGCAGCCGAACACGATTTCATCGATGCGCTCGGCAGGCACGTTCGCGCGCTCGAGCGCAGCGCGAATCGCCACCGCGCCGAGCTCGCTCGCGCTGGCCGCGGCCAGGTCGCCCTGAAAACCACCCATCGGCGTGCGCGCCGCACCAACGATTACGATCGGATCCTGTGTCGTCATGATTGCATTCCTCCAGTGTCAACGCGGTGCCATGCGCAGCGCGCCATCGAGACGGATGACTTCGCCGTTCAGCATCGTATTCTCGGCGATGTGGCGCACCAGCGCCGCGAATTCATCGGGGCGGCCGAGCCGCGGCGGGAACGGTACGCTCTTGCCGAGCGCGTCCTGCACGTCCTGCGGCATGCCGGCCATCATCGGCGTCGCGAAGATGCCCGGCGCGATCGTCACCACGCGAATGCCGAACCGCGCGAGTTCGCGCGCGATCGGCAACGTCATGCCCACCACGCCGCTCTTCGATGCCGCATACGCGGCCTGTCCGATCTGTCCGTCGAACGCCGCGACCGACGCGGTGTTGACGATCACGCCGCGCTCGCCTTCCCCGTCGGCGTCCTGCTTCGACATTGCGTCGGCGGCCAGCCGAATCATGTTGAACGTGCCGACCAGATTGATCGACACCGCACGCGCGAAACGGTCGAGCGAATGCGGGCCTTCGCGGCCGACGACCTTCTCGCCCGGCGCGACGCCCGCGCAGTTCACGAGCGCATCGATGCGGCCGAACGCGTCGCGCGCAGCGGCAACGGCGGCCTGCCCGTCGGCTTCGCTCGTCACGTCGGTCTTCACGAAGCGTGCGGCCGCGCCGAGTTCGTGCGCGAGGCTCGTGCCGGCGTCTTCATTGACGTCCAGCAGCACGGCCTTGCCGCCTTCGGCGACCACCATGCGCGCCACCGCCGCGCCGAGGCCCGAACCGGCGCCCGTAATCAGAAAAACGCGATCCTTGATATTCATTCGCAGTCCGTATTCAGTATTCAGGAGTGAGCGGTCTTCTCGGCTTCCAGCTTGCGCAGCACGAAGCGCTGGATCTTGCCGCTCGGGGTTTTCGGCAGTGCGTCGACGAAGTCGATCGCGCGAGGATAGGCGTGTGCCGACAGCCGCCGCTTCACGTGCTGGCTCAGTTCTTCGGCCAGCGCCGATGTGCCGTCGAAGCCTTTCGACAGCACGACGAACGCCTTGACGATCTCGGTGCGCTCCGGGTCCGGCACGCCGATCACCGCGGCCTCGCTGACAGCCGGATGCTCGATCAGCGCGCTTTCCACGTCGAACGGACCGATCCGGTAACCGGACGATGTGATCACGTCGTCCGCGCGGCCGATGAAGCTCACGGTACCGTCCGGCTCGAGCTCGACGTTGTCGCCGGTCCGGTAATAGCCGCCCGCGATCGCCGGCGTGTCCTGCTGCCAGTAACCGTAGAACCACAGCAGCGGCGAGCGCGCGATGTCGATTGCGAGAATGCCGGGTTCGCCGGGGCCAAGTTCGCGGCCGGCTTCGTCGAGCACCGCGACGCGATAGCCGGGCATCGCTAAACCCGCCGAGCCGGCATGGACGACGTGCGCGAGTCCGTGATGATTGTTCACGACCATCCCGAGCTCGGTCTGGCCGTAGTGGTCGTAGATCGGCGCGCCGAGCGCCGCGTGGAACCAGCGCACGACTTCCGGATTCAGCGGTTCTCCCGCGCTGCTGACGACGCGCAGTTGCCCTTTCAGGCGCGCGGCCGCTTCGGTGCCGGCCGCCATCAGCATCCGGAACGCCGTCGGCGAACCGGCGAGGCTCGTGATGCCGAGCCGTTCGATCACGTCGTAGGTACTGTCGACCGTGAAACCACCCTCGTACAGCGTCGTTGCATGGCCGAGCAGCAGCGGGCCCGTGATCGCGTAATAGAGGCCATATGCCCAGCCCGGATCGGCGATGTTCCAGAAGCGGTCGCCGGCGCGAAGGTCCACCGCGTCGCGCATGTACGCGCCGAACGCGAGCAGCGCGCGCAACGGCACCGGCACGCCCTTCGGCAAACCCGTCGTGCCCGACGTCGACATCATCATGAACAGGTCGGTGCCCTTTCGCGGCACCGGTTCGAATACGTCGGACTGTGCGTCGAGCGCCGCGCGGAAATCGATGTCGCGCGCCGGCAGCGCGTCGCCCGACTCGCGCACCGTCGCGACCCGCGGGCAATCGACGATCTCGTCGAGCTTCGCGCGATTCGCGATGTTGGTGACGACCAGCCGTGCATCGCTCATGCGCAGCCGGTGCTCGATCGCCTTCGGCCCGAACGCGGTGAAGAGCGGCTGATAGACGGCGCCCGCGCGCCACGTGCCGAGGATCGTCGCGACGAGTTCGGGCGTACGCGGCAACAGGCCGGCCACCACGTCGCCCGGCTTCACGCCCTGCTCGACCAGCAGGTTCGCAACCCGCGCCGACAGCTCCTGCATCTGTGCGAACGTGAAACTGCGATGCTGGCCGCCGGCGTCGATCCAGTCGAGTGCGATCGCATTCGCGTCCGCCGCCGCATGCCGGTCGCAGCATTCGACGCAGGCGTTCAGGCCCTGCTCCAGGTCGCCGTGCAGATGTGCGGCGGCGGTCTCGATACGGAAGCCGGCCACGGCGTCGGCGTAGGCCGGCACCACCCGGGCGGTTGCTCCATCACGCATGCGTGTCTCCTGTTCGTTATGCCCGCCGGCGAACCGGGGGTATATCGAAGATGGTAGACAGCCGTCACATTGCAATCAATGACAAACAGAATCTAGAATCGTGATCGCTTTTGCCATGTCTGGAGGGCATGAAAAATGGGGCCGCAGATGATCTCGCCGGATTTCGTCGAGGATGCGCTCGAGAGCCTGCGCCGGCTGCGGATTCCGATCGAGCCCGTGCTGCGCATGGCCGGCCTGCCGGCCACCGTGCGCGAGCCCGTCACACCACAGCAGTACGGTCGCCTGTGGCTGGCGATCGCCAACGCGATCGACGACGAATTCTTCGGGCTCGCGGCCCGCCCGATGCGGCGCGGCAGCTTCACGCTGCTGTGCCACGCCGTGCTGCACGCGGGTACGCTCGAGAAAGCGCTGCGGCGTGCGCTGCAGTTCCTGCGCGTGGTGCTCGACGAACCGCGCGGCGAGCTCGTGGTCGCCGACGGCCAGGCGCAGATCGTCCTCACGCAGGCGGGCACACCGTATTCGGCGTTCGCGTACCGGACCTTCTGGCTGATCCTGCTCGGCGTCGCCTGCTGGCTGATCGGCCGACGCATTCCGCTGCAGCGCATCGATTTCGCGTGCCCGAGCCCCGACCAGCGCAGCGACTACCACCAGTTCTTCGGTGTGCCCGTGCATTTTGACCGCCCGGACAGCCGGCTCGCGTTCAACGCCGCGTACCTCGCGCTGCCGACGATCCGCACCGCGCAGGCGCTGAAAACCTTCCTGCGCGGCGCGCCCGGCAACCTGCTCGTGCGCTATCGGCACGACACCGGCTGGGTGGCAAAGACACGTGCGCATCTGAAGGCCCAACCGGCCGCCGAGTGGCCGGACTTCGACACGCTGGCCGTGCGCCTCGGCACAACGCCCGCGACCCTGCGGCGACGGTTGCGCAGCGAGGGGCAGAGCTTCGCGTCGATCAAGGACGAACTGCGCGGTGCGCTGGCCCAGTCGCTGTTACGCGGGCACACGCTCAGCGTCGCGGAAATCGCGGCGGAACTCGGTTTTACCGAGCCCAGCGCGTTTCATCGCGCGTTCCGGAAATGGACCGGGACGAGCCCGGGCGCATTTCGGCGGGATGTCAATGCGGCGCAGGCGGAGCATTGAATCGCGGCGCGGGTATGCGTCACGCTCGGTGCGAGCGCGCTAAAGGGCAAGGCTGACGTGCATGATCGCAGTGAATTTCAGCAGTCGTGCGGTTGCTCGAGCTGTTGGCCTTCAATGGAAGTTCTGGAAGAACCGCTCTCTTTTGCTTCAAGAGGCAATCCCCCCGCATTCGACGGCCACGCAGTCGATTCGGCTGTGAGCACGCAATCACGCTGCAGTCTGTTGGCGTTCAATCGATTCCGGCTTCGGCAACGACACGGCGCAGAATCGACGGCGCCGCATGCCGGCGCGAAGTTGCGCGTTGCGCTGCCTGACCACATACTGACCGCCCATGCGAACAAGACCGCGTTGATGGTGACTGTCGATCAGGGTGCCGCTTTAGTGCTGGGTGTCGTGGGATCTGCCGTGTCCCTGTTGGCAGCCATTCCGTACGCGCTCGCGATCTACCGGCGCACCGTTCGGCCGCACCTGTTCACGTGGCTCATCTGGTCGGTCGTCACGGTGATCGCGGCCGCCGGTCAGTTCGTTGCGGGTGCCGGCCCGTCTGCATGGTGCACGGCGGCGATCGCACTGACCTGCTTTCTGACTTTCGTCGCAAGTCTGTTTCGAGGTGAGCGCGGCTGGACCCGCATCGATTGGCTCTTCCTGTGCGCGGCACTATCGGCCATTCCGCTCTGGATGCTGACCGAGGACCCTACGATGTCGATCTGTCTGGTCACGCTGATCGAGCTTGCCGGCCTGGGACCGACCATACGCAAGACGCTTCGCGATCCGTGGAGCGAGAGCCTCACGTATTTCGCGCTGTGCGTGCTCAAGTACGCATTGGCGCTGCTGGCGCTAAGCACGTGGAATGTCGCGGTCGCGTTCTATCCTTCGGTCAACATCGTCGCGTCGATCGGCATCTGCTTGGTGATGTTGGTGCGACGTCAGGCGCTGTCGAAACCTGAGTAATCTCTGTCGAATAGCCTTCTTGGTGCCGGAACGCGAGGGCCGCCGCAGCCCGGTTACCGGCCGCGTATGAAATGCGGACCCTTCGAACCGTTGCGAGGCCCCGATATGGATGCCGTTCGTGCAGTCATCGAACCGTATGAAGCCGCACTGCGAGCGGCGATGCTCGCCAACGACGTCGACACACTCGACACGTTGCTGGATGACGACCTCGTCTTCACCATCCCGAGCGGGCTGGTCATTTCGAAAGATGACGATCTGTCCGCGCATCGCGCGAAACTGCTGCGCCTCGACACACTCGATATCCAGGAGACTCAGGCAAAGTCGATCGGCGAGATGATCCTCACCACGACGAAGGCGAAGCTTGCCGGTCGTTTCGACGGCAACGCATTCGATGGCATGTTCGCCTATACGCGCCTGTGGCGCCGATCGGGTAGCGAGTGGCGTGTCGTCGCCGGACATGCATCGCAGATCGGTTGAACTTACGACATGCCCGCAAATCAGGAAACTGCTGGATCGAAAGGTAAGCCGATGCTGCCGCTGTCGCGCACCGACAGTGCTCGGCGACCGTTGCCGATGACGGGAGGAAGAGATGGGATCGGTGAAAAGGACTCCTCGGGAGGACATGGAGTTTGCAAGATGGGGACGGTTCTCTGTCATCTCGCGCTTTCCGCCGCGCCAATGCAAAAACCCCCGCCTTGTCGGGCGGGGGTTCTTGGCTTGAGGGAGCCTGACGATTACCTACTTTCACACGGGAATCCGCACTATCATCGGCGTAGAGTCGTTTCACGGTCCTGTTC
>NZ_LOSU01000016.1:0-671 GCF_001522185.1 Burkholderia sp. RF2-non_BP3
GTCGACAGCGAAGCCACCGAGCTGTTGGTCGAGCTCAAGCCCGTGGACAACGAGTTGATGCCCGTCGAGGTCGACGTGGACAGCGAGCTGATCGAGCTGGTGGCCGACGACAGACCCGTCGACGTGGAGGTCGACAGCGAGGTCACCGAGCTGTTGGTCGAGCTGAGGCCCGTGGACAACGAGTTGATACCCGTCGAAGTCGACGTGGACAGCGAGCTGATCGAGCTGGTTGCCGACGACAGGCCGGTCGACGTCGAAGTCGACAGCGAAGCCACCGAACTGTTGGTCGAGCTCAAGCCCGTGGACAACGAGTTGATGCCCGTCGAGGTCGACGTGGACAGCGAGCTGATCGAGCTGGTTGCCGACGACAGGCCGGTCGACGTGGAAGTCGACAGCGACGTAACCGAGCTGTTGGTCGAGCTGAGGCCGGTCGACAGCGAGTTGATGCCCGTCGACGCCGAGGTCGACAACGACGTGATCGAGCTGGTCGCCGACGACAGGCCGGTCGACGTCGAAGTCGAGAGCGAAGCGACCGAGCTATTGGTCGAGCTCAGGCCGGTCGACGTGGACGTCGACAGCGACGCGACCGAGCTGTTGGTCGAGCTCAAGCCCGTGGACAACGAGTTGATACCCGTCGAAGTCGACGTGGACAGCGAGCTGATCGAGCTGGT
>NZ_LOSU01000017.1:0-270273 GCF_001522185.1 Burkholderia sp. RF2-non_BP3
CGATCTCGCCTTCGCGCAGCGACAGGTTCGCGTCGTCGAGCACGAGCAGTTCGCCCTGCGTCTTGTTGAAGCCGCGGTTCACGTGCGCGACGCGCAGGATTTCCTCACCGAGGCGCGGCGGCTGAAGCGGCTGGGACGTCTGGGCGGGGGCGTTGATTACGGTCGAATTTTGCATCGCGCTTACTCTCAATCGAGACGGAGCCGGGATTCCGCATAGGCGTACATCGGACGCCACAGCAGGCGGTTGAACAAGGTGACGAACAGGGACATCACGGCGATGCCCAGGATGATCTTCGGGAAGTCGCCGGCCGCGGTCGTCTGGGCGATATACGAGCCGAGGCCGTGCGCGACGACCTTCGTGTCGCCCCACTGCACGAACTCGGACACGATGCTCGCATTCCACGCGCCGCCCGACGCGGTGATCGCGCCGGTTACGTAGTACGGGAAGATGCCGGGCAGGATCGCCTGGCGCCACCACTGCCAGCCGCGAATGCGGAAATTCTTCGTCGCCTCCTTGTAGTCGTTCGGATAGGACATCGCGCCGGCAATCACGTTGAACAGGATGTACCACTGCGTGCCGAGCACGATCAGCGGCGACAGCCAGATGTCCGCATTCAGATGGAAGTGGACGATCACGATCACGAACACCGGAAACAGCAGGTTCGCCGGGAACGCGGCGAGGAACTGCGCGAGCGGCTGGATCTTCTCGGCCAGCGCGGGGCGCAGCCCGATCAGCACGCCGAGCGGCACCCAGACCACCGACGCGATCGCGATCAGGACGATCACACGCAGCAGCGTGATCAACCCGAGCGTCAGCACGTGGCCGACCTCGCTCATCGTCACGCCGGTCGCGACGAAGCTGACGACGCGCCACGCAACGTATACAGTCATCAGGATCACGAACGTTCCCCACACGATGTCGCCGACGCGCGACGACCCGCGCGCCGACGTGCCGCGCGAGCGCTTGCCCGTCAGCGCCGGCACGCGCAGCGGAATCCGTGCGGCCTGCGACAGCAGCCAGCCGGCCGGCACCAGCAGCTGATGGATCAGGTGCGTGCGGCGCAGCATGTCGAGCAGCCAGGACTGCGGCGCATCGCCCGACGCGGTGTTCTCCATCCGGAACTTGTCGGCCCATGCGACGAGCGGACGGAACAGGAACTGGTCGTACGCGAGGATCACGACCGACATCGCGACGATCACCCAGCCCACCGCGCCGAGGTTCTTGTCCGAGATCGCCTGCGCGAGATACGCACCGATCCCGGGCAGCGTGATGGTCTGGTTGCCGACGGTGATGGCCTCCGATGCGACGACGAAGAACCAGCCGCCCGACATCGACATCATCATGTTCCAGATCAGCCCCGGCATCGAGAACGGCACCTCGAGCTTCCAGAAGCGCTGCCACGACGTCAGGTGAAAACCGCGCGACACTTCGCTCAGGTCGCGCGGCACCGTGCGCAGCGACTGGTAAAAGCTGAACGTCATGTTCCACGCCTGGCTCGTGAAGATCGCGAAGATCGCCGCGAGCTCGGCGCCGAGCACGCGGCCCGGGAACAGCGCGAGGAAGAACGTGACCGTAAACGAGATATAGCCGAGCACTGGAACCGACTGCAGGATGTCGAGAATCGGGATCAGCACCATGCCGGCGCGGCGGCTTTTCGCGGCGAGCGTGCCGTAGATCAGCGTGAACGCGAGCGACGCGACCATCGCGGCGAGCATCCGCAGCGTGGTGCGCAACGCGTATTCGGGCAGGTTCGACGGATCGAGCGAGATCTTCTGCGTCTGCAGGGTCGCGATCGGCGCCATCGTCTCGTGAAAGCCGACGATCGCCATGGCGAGTATGCCGATGATCAGCGGAAACGCGACCGCATCCCAGCGGTTGGGGAGCACGCGCCACGCGGACGCGTTGGCGGTGCGATTCGGATCGAAGAAACTGATATCCATCGGTAGCGTCTGGTTCGAATTGAAAATCGATGGGATCGGCCGCGTGCCGCGCGGCCGGGTATGGCATCGGCCGGCGCGGCTCAGAACAGCGTGTGAATCGCCCGGTGCAGTGCCGCCGACAGCGCGACGAAGCGCGGCACGATCGGCAGGACCGAACGTTCCTTGACCGGACCGGGAGCCGCGCTCGGGTGAGCGTCGACATGGACGATGCCGCAGGCAACGCACGGAAAGAACGATGCGAGGCCGATGGTGCGCGTGCTTCGACCGTCCGCACCACGGGTTTCCGTTGCCGCGAGATTCGGCATGAGGGGCTCCGGAGAGGTGATTCGGTGTCGCAGGCTATCGGGCGAATATGACGCAAACGTGACGTGTCACTTACAGGACATTGACAGGTCATCCGTCAGCGATCCGTCATCGCGCCGCAAGCCTCGAACGGCCGCATCGGGCCTCGCAAATAACCGGGAATAAATCCGTCGCCGCATCGGTATGGCATGCGAAGGCGCCGGCTAATTCCAGGACGATCCGGCCGTCCGGTTCCGTCATACGAATGCGAGGCAAACATGTCTTCATCGACTCCCACCCGCCCGTCGCGCCGCAAGGCCCTGCAATGCATGGCGTTCGGCGGCCTCGGCACGCTGTTTACGCTGTCGGGCGGCATCCTCACGCCGTTCGATCTCACCCTCGCGCAAAGCGGCGCCGCACTCCCCGCGAACGCGGGCCGGCCGCTGTTCGTGCAGATCAGCGACACGCACATCGGCTTCAACAAGGACGCGAATCCCGACGTCGCGGCCACGCTGCGGCAGACCATCGATCTGGTCAACGGGATGCCTGCCGCGCCCGCGCTCGCGATCCATACCGGCGACATCACGCACCTGTCCAAGGCGGAAGAATTCGATCACGCGTCGCAACTGCTGTCCGGGCTGCGCGTGCCCGAGCTGCACACGGTGCCCGGCGAACACGATGTGACCGATGGCTCGGGCGCCGAGTATTTCAGCCGGTTCGGCAAGGCGTCCGACAACCGCGGCTACTACAGCTTCGATCACGCGGGCGTGCACTTCGTCGCGCTCGTCAACGTGATGCACTTCAAGCCGAACGGGCTCGGCAGCTTCGGCGACGAACAGCTCGCGTGGCTCGCGCAGGATTTGAAGGGGCAATCGTCGAGCACGCCGATCGTCGTGTTCTCGCACATGCCGATGTGGACCATCTACGAGCCGTGGGGCTGGGGCACCGGCGACGCGCCGCAGACGATGGCGCTGCTGCGCCGCTTCGGCTCGGTCACCGTGCTGAACGGGCACATCCACCAGATCGTGTCGAAGGTCGAGGGCAACGTGACGTTCCACACCGCGCGCTCCACCGCGTTCCCGCAGCCGACCGCCGGCAACGGCCCGGGCCCGGTGCCGCTCACGGTGCCGCACGACCGGCTGCCCGCGATGCTCGGCGTGACGACCGTCGACTTCGCCGGCCATCCCGTCGCGGCGTCGCTGCACGACACGACGCTGGCCTGATGCCGACACACAAGGAGACCGACATGACCTTCCTCAAGCCCTCGACGCTGGCGGCCGCACTCATCCTGAGCGCGGCTGCCGTCGGCACGCCGCTCGCCGCATGCGCGCAGACCCCGGCCGGCCCGCTCGTGACGATCCGCAATTTCATGTTTTCGCCGATGTCGACCACGATCAAGGCCGGCACGACGGTCACGTGGAAAAACCTCGACGCGGAACCGCATACCGTCGTCAACGACGCGGGCATCTTCCATTCGAAAGCGCTCGACCAGGACGAAACCTACTCGTTCCGTTTCGACAAGCCGGGGGTCTACAAGGTGTTCTGCGGGATTCATCCGTACATGAAGGAGACCATCACCGTGGAATGACGCGGCGCGCCGCAAGGCCCCGCGAACATCCGGCACCACGGACGCTGCCCGACGATCGCCTACACTGGTTCCATCCGGCCGGCCCCCGCCGGCCGTCACCGACCACGAGGCAAGCGATGACGGCAAGTCAACCCGCACATCCGAAACTGCCGGGCCAGGTCGTGCTCGTGCTCCAGGGCGGTGGCGCGCTGGGTGCATACCAGCTCGGCGTCTTCGAGGCGATGGATGCGGCGGGCATTCAGCCCGACTGGGTCATCGGCACGTCGATCGGCGCGATCAACGCGGCGCTGATCGCCGGCAACGCGCCCGGACACCGCGCGCAACGGATGGCCGAATTCTGGCGACACGTCACCGAACGGCCCGCCGTGAACGTGCCGGGCTTCCCGACGAGCTGGGACAAGATCGGCTCGGAACTCGCGGTCATCGGCGCGGGCCTCCCGGGATTCTTCCGGCCGAATCCCGCCGCGTGGTTCGGGCCGCTGGCGCGGGTCGGCGTCGAGCGCGCGTCGTACTACGTGGTCGAGCCGCTGCGCGACACGCTGGCGTCGCTCGTCGATCTCGACCTGCTGAACGCGGGCCGGCCGCGACTGACCGTCGGCGCGGTCAACGCGTGCACGGGCACGATGCGCTATTTCGATTCGCGCGACCGGCCGCTCGGCATCGACCATGTGATGAGTTCGGGCGCGCTGCCGCCCGCGTTCCCGGCCGTGCGGGTCGACGGCACGCCCTACTGGGACGGCGGCATCTATTCGAATACGCCGGTCGAGGTCGTGCTGGACGACGCGCCGCGCCGCAGCTCGATCATCTTCTCGGTGCAGATGTGGAATCCGGTCGGGCCGGAGCCGCAAAGCATCTGGCAGGTGTCGGAGCGGCAGAAGGACATCCAGTACGCGAGCCGCACGGACAGCAATATCGCGCGGCAGCAGCAGATTCACCGGCTGCGCCACGTGATCCGGGAACTGGTCATGCGGCTGCCCGAGGCGGAGCGCACGACGGCCGATGTGAAGGCACTCGCCGCGTGGGGCTGCCAGACCACGATGCACGTGATCAAGCTCGCGGCGCCGCGGCTCGACGGCGACGATCAGTGGAAGGACATCGATTTCACACCCGCCGGCATCGCGGCCCGCCGGCAGGCCGGGTTCGACGCGACGATGCAGGCGATCGCCGCGCGGCCCTGGGATGTGCCGATGGACCCGACGGAAGGGCTCAGCGTCTGGAGTCCGGAAGAAAACCGGATCGGCGAGCGACACAACTGATAGCGCGGGCGGCGCGCCCCGTCTTCCGCTTACAGGGCGCGCACGATCCCGCCGTCGACGCGAATGTTCTGCCCGGTGATGTAGCCGGCGCCTTCCGACAGCAGGAACGTCACGGTCTGCGCGATCTCCTGCGTCCTGCCGAAGCGGCCGACCGGAATGCGGGCGACGATCTCGGGCGTCTCCGGCCAGCTGTCGATGAAGCCGGGCAGCACCGAATTGATGCGGATGTTGTCCTTCGCATACCGATCGGCGTACAGGCGCGTGACGGAGCTCAGCGCCGCGCGCAGCGCGGACGACACCGGCATCGCCTGCTCGGGCGCGTCGGCCGCGAAGCTCGAAATGTTGACCACCGCGCCGCCGCCCTGCTTCAGGAAGACGGGCGTCACCCGGCGCAGCACGCGAACGACGTTGAGCACGAGCAGGTCGAGCCCTGCGTGCCACTGGTCGTCCTCGATGGCGAGCAGGTCGCCCTTCGGCGGATGCCCGGTGTTGTTGACGACCGCGTCGATGCGGCCGTACTTCGCGAGCGTCCCGTTCACGAAACGCTCGATGTCGGCGTCTTCGGTGACGGACCCCGCCATGCCGAAACCGCCGAGTTCCCCGGCAAGCTCGACCGCGCTGCCGGACGGCGACATCAGCGCGACGCGATAGCCGTTGCTCGCAAGATCCCGCGCAATCGCGGCGCCCATGCCCTTGCCCGCCGCCGTCACCAATGCCACTTTCTCTACAGTCATGCCGTTCTCCCGGATAGGTCGGCTCAATGCCGCGATCGTCGTCCTGAAGCGTTACTCTAGGACTCTATAATCGCCGTGTCGAACGATGATTTCTCCACCCACACTGTAGATTTTCTACTGCATGAAGGCTCTGTCGCGTACCCGTCGATTCCCGCCGCTCAATGCGCTTCGCGCGTTCGAGGCCGCCGCGCGCCACCTCAATTTCCGGCTGGCCGCCGACGAGCTCGGCGTGACCCAGGGCGCGGTGGCGCAGCAGGTCAGGCATCTGGAGGACGTCGTGGAGATTCAGCTGTTCCGGCGGCTGCCCAGGGGGCTGGCGCTCACGCGCGAAGGGCTCGAGTATTTTTCGTCGGTCCAGCGCGCGCTGCAGATCATCGCCGATGCCACGGACGCCCTGGGCCAGCGTCCCATGGTCCTGGCGGTCAGCACGACGCCGTCGTTCGCGTCGAAGTGGCTGATCCCGCGCCTGTCGGACTTCGGTCGCCTGCACCCCGACATCGAGGTTCGCGTCATCGCCGACGAGCGCCTTGCGTCGTTCCGCGCCGACGGCGTCGACATCGCGATCCGGCTCGGCAAGCCCCCGTTCCCGGCCGGCCTGGTCGCGCAATTGCTGTTTCCGCTCGACATCTTCGCGGTCGCCAGCCCGACACTGCTCGACAGCGGCCCGCCGATCCGCACCCCCGCGGACTTGTCGAAGCATGCGTTGTTGCACGACGCGCACGACCTGTGGCCGGAGTTCGTCGAGAAGCTCGGCGGAACGGGGCAGACCGATCCGACGAAAGGGCCGCGGTTCAGCCAGTCGCTGCTCGCCATCGACGCCGCCGTCGCGGGTCAAGGCATCGCGTTGACCAGCGAGCCGCTCGTCGAACGCGATATCGCGGAAGGCCGGCTGCGCCGCGTGTTCGATTTTTCGTTTCCGATGTCGCTCGGGTTTTACGTCGTCTTTCCGCAGGCCAATGTCCATTCGGATGCGCTCGAGGCCATGCGGCGGTGGCTGTTCGCGCAATACGGGGGCGCGTGATTCGCTGATGCTCCGGCCGATCGACAACCCCACTCGCATCAGTGCCTTCACACATATCGCACTTTTCCGATATATGATTCGCCCATCGACGATACCCGTTTGCGCCGGTTTTCCGGCCGAACGCCCCGAACACCACACCTTTCCATGCCGACCGAACTCGACATCGACGCGATCCTGAAAGCGCTTTCGAACCCCGTGCGCCGGGAAATCCTCGTCTGGCTGAAAACGCCGGGCGCGCATTTCCCGGAGCAGACGCTGCCGTACGACCACGGCGTCTGTGCCGGGCAGATCGACGCGCGATGCGGGCTGTCGCAGTCGACCGTCTCCGCGCACCTTGCGACGCTGCAGCGCGCGGGGCTCGTGACGTCGACGCGGATCGGCCAGTGGGCGTTCTTCCAGCGCAACGAGGCCGTCATCGACGCATTTCTCGACGCCCTGCGCCGCGAACTCTGACCCAGGCCACGCGGGCCGCACGCCGCGCACGACGCGGCGGTAAGCCCGCCTTTCTGAAAAGGTTATCTGCCATGCCCACCCTGTTCGATCCCGTTACCCTCGGCGACCTGACGCTGCCGAACCGCGTCGTGATGGCGCCGCTCACCCGTGCCCGCGCAGGCAGCGCGCGCGTGCCCAACGACCTCATGGCCCGCTATTACGCCGAGCGCGCGTCGGCCGGCCTGATCATCAGCGAAGCGACTTCGGTCACGCCGCAGGGCGTCGGCTACGCGGACACGCCGGGCATCTGGTCGGACGAGCAGGTGGAAGGCTGGAAGCGCGTGACGCAGGCCGTGCACGCGGCCGGCGGCCGCATCGTCCTGCAGCTCTGGCACGTCGGCCGGATCTCGGATCCGATGTTTTTGAACGGCGACCTGCCGGTCGCGCCGAGCGCGATCGCCGCGGGCGGTCACGTGAGCCTCGTGCGGCCGCCGCGCCCGTTCGTGACCCCGCGCGCGCTCGAACTCGATGAAATTCCGGGCATCGTCGCCGCATACCGCAAGGGCGCCGAAAACGCGAAGAAGGCCGGCTTCGACGGCGTCGAGATCCACGGCGCGAACGGCTATCTGCTCGACCAGTTCCTGCAGGACAGCACCAACCTCCGCACCGACGCGTACGGCGGCCCGATCGAGAACCGCGCGCGCCTGCTGCTCGAAGTGGTCGACGCGGCGATCGACGTGTGGGGTGCGGGCCGTGTCGGCGTGCATCTCGCGCCGCGCGGCGACGCGCATACGATGGGCGATTCCGACCCGGCCGCGACGTTCGGTTACGTCGCGCGCGAACTCGGCCGCCGCAAGATCGCGTTCATCTTCACGCGTGAATCGTATTCGGGCGACCAGCTGAGCCCGCGTCTGAAGGAGGCGTTCGGCGGCCCGCTGATCGCGAACGAGCAGTTCACGCTCGAATCGGCGCAGGAAACGCTCGCGAGCGGCCACGCCGACGCGATCGCGTGGGGCAAGCTGTTCATCGCGAACCCGGACCTGCCGCGCCGCCTCGAGCTCGGCGCGCCGCTGAACAAGCCGGTGCCGGAGACGTTCTACGCCGAAGGCGAAACGGGTTACACCGACTACCCGGCGCTCAGCGACGCGGCCTGACGGCCGGCGGCGCGTTCATGCGCGTACGTCCGCGCGCATGAACACGCGCTGCGTTTCGTCGAGCCCGCGTGCGACGTGATGCGCGCGAATCGCGCGCAACGTGTCGTCGAGCGATGCGTCGTCGATGATGCCGAAGCCGAGGCGCCCGTAGTACGGTGCATTCCACGGCGCGTCGCGGAAGGTCGACAGCACGACCTGGGCGATGCCGTCTTGCGCGGCGCGCGTCATGATCCGTTCGATCAGGCGCGCGCCGATCCGCTGCCCCGCGTGCGACGGCGCGACATCCAGCTCCTCCAGATAAAGCCGCCGCGCATCGAGCAGCCGGTAGAACGCAAAACCCACGCACGTCCCCGCTTCGTCCGTCGCGACATACGCGCGACCGTCGTCGATGCGCATCCGCACGTCGGCCGCATCGGTCGGCTCGCCTTCGGCGATGTCGGGCATGCCGATGTCGCGAAAGCGCTGGGCGGCGGCCACTTCCACGGCGGCCATCGCGGCCGCGTCTTCCCGCGTGGCGGGACGAATCCGGATCGATACTGTCATCACGACGAGGTGGGCAGGCGGGAACGGCCGTCACTATAATCGAAAGTTCATACGTTTCGAACGCCCTGCCCACGAGGTCCGTCATGACGCTGTCCGCGCTCGCCGTGTTCGCCATCGCCCTGCTCGTCACCGCCGGCACGCCCGGCCCGAGCGTCGCCGCGCTCGTCGCGCGCGTGCTGACGAACGGCGTGCGAGACGTGCTGCCGTTCCTCGCCGCGATGTGGATCGGCGAGGCGCTGTGGCTCACGCTCGCGGTTGCCGGGCTGTCCGCGTTCGCGCGCACGTTCGAGACGGGCCTGCTCGTGCTGAAGCTGCTCGGCGTCGCGTACCTCCTGTTTCTCGCGTGGAAGATGTGGACCGCGCCGACCGACACGAAAGCCGGCGACCTGCCGCGCGGCCAGTCGCCGTGGCGCATGTTCGTCGCGGGCACGCTGGTCACGCTCGGCAATCCGAAGATCATGCTCTTCTATCTCGCGCTGTTGCCGACGATCGTCGACCTGACGCACGTCGGTGTCCTCGCGTGGGCCGAGCTCGTCGGCACGATGCTCGCGGTCCTGATCCTGGCCGACTGCTTCTGGTCGCTGCTCGCATCGCGCGCGCGTGCGTTCCTCACGTCCGCACGCGCGAAGCGGATCGCGAACCGCACCAGCGCGACGGCGATGGCCGGTGCGGCGGTGGCGATCGCGACGCGCTGAACGGCGCGGCCGCACGCGCATCCGCACGACGTCTCGTCGTTGCGAAACGGGGCGGACCGCCACGCCCGCCCGTCAGCGCACGACGGCGCGTTACGGCGTCCCGGCGCTGCAGCAATACGCGAGCAGGAACGTCGCGGTGCCCGCGTCGCCCTGCACGATCGCGCGCATGTCGCCGTTCAGCTTCGCCATCGCCGCCGTCACGTAATCCGGTGCGGGCAGCTTCGCCGTATTGAAGTCGTGTACCGCAACCGCGACCGGCTTGTTGTCCTTCGTCTTCGGCGAAGCCAGCGCCCGGTCTTCCGCGGCGAATCGCTGTTCGCGCGTGGCGACTGCCCCGACCTGCCCCGCGCAATAGCCGTGCGTTCCCGACATGATGTGAATCGTGTGACCGTCACCGCTCAATCCCGACGCGATGGTATTCAATGCCGCTGCGACGTCCCTGACGTTGCACGGGCCGTGAAAGCCCCAGATCTGCACCGCGTTCGGGGTGCCCTGCATGATGTTGACGAGCGTTGCCATGACCTCTCTCCTTGCAGTCCTGCGTCGTGGACGGTTCGCGGCGAATCGGGCGCTGCTTGTCACGACGACGTTCATGGGCCGGCGCGATGCCGGGCACACGTGCCCGTTGCCTCCCGCCGAGTTGAGAAACATCCGGATATCCGCGACGGACTCGATCGAACCGCGCCCGCCACGGACGGTTCAACCTTATCCATCGGCCTCGTTTCGCAACATGGACCGCTCGTCACACATTCGGCACCGTGCCGATCTTCACGGGCAGCGGGAATCGCGGGCCAGCCTGCGCGCGCCAGCCGGCTCGGGCACGTGATCGTTGCACGCAACCAGCGCCCGCACCAATGCCCAGTCATCGTCGTCGCAGAAATCGAGCAGCATCGCGCCATATGAACCACGTTGCGCGCTCAACCGCTCCGCGAGCCGCGCCTGAATCCCCTGCACCCTGCCGTCGCCGCGCGCGACCACCGACGGATTCGCGCCCATCCCCGTACCGCTGCAGAAATTGATCGCCCAGCGGCCGCTTTCCGGCGATGGCATGTCGGTCAGCAGCGCATCGATCACGCGCCACTTGTAGTTGATCGATCCGGCAACGGGCACGCGGTATTCGTCCTGGATCACGAACGCCGCATCGGGATGATCGATCGTGAAGGTCGCGTTGTCGGGCCACGCGGTCAGGTCGATGCCCAGCGGCCGGCTGCTGCGGAACCGCCGCAGCAACACCACCGCGCCGCGCACGTCGCCGAGCGCGGGCAGCGCGCCGCCCGTGTGCCAGCGCAACCGCGGGTGCCGCGCACGATGCGCATCGAACGTCGCATCGAAACCGCGCGTGCACGCCTGCGCGGGCCATTCGTCCTTCACCGACATCACGATGCATTCGCGCGGATGCGCATCGAGAAAACGCACACAGTCCGCGAGCACGTCGTCGAACGACATGCCGAGCGCGATCCCGCCGTGATGGATGTCGAACGCATCGCAGCGGTGCCGGCAGCGGATGTCGAGCAGCCGCACGCCGTGCGCGAGCTGCGCGGCGAGCGGCGCGCGTTGCGTGCGCACGAGCGGATCGTCGACCGTATACGCACAGGTGTCATGGCTGCCCGGTAGGGTCAGCGTATGCAGCGGCCGCGCGTCGTCGAGCGCCGACATCCAGTCGGCCAGCGGCGTGGAAGCTTCGTATCGCGAAGGGATCATGAATCGATGACTGACAAGGAAAAAAAGACGTGGGTGACCGCGTCGGATGTCGCCGTGCGGGCCGGCGTGTCGCGCTCCGCGGTGTCGCGCGCGTTCTCGCCGACGGCGAGCATCGCACCCGAAACGCGCGAACGCGTGATGGTGGCCGCGCGGGCGCTCGGCTACCAGGTCAACCTGATCGCACGCGACATGATCACGCAGCGCAGCAGCATGATCGGCGTCGTGACGGCCGGGTTCGAGAATCCGTTCCGCGCGCGGCTGCTGTCGGACCTGATGGCCGCGCTCGGCCAGCGCGCGTTCACGCCGCTCGTCACCAATGCGGACGATCCGCACCAGGTCCGGCAATCGCTCGAACGGCTGCTCAGCTACCGGATCGCGGGCCTCGTAATGACGTCCGCGTCGCCGCCGCTGTCGGTCGCGCGGCAGTATCTCGATCACCGGATTCCCGTCGTGATGATCAATCGCGAAGCGAACCTGCCGGGTGCGGACGTCGTCATCAGCGACAACGCGGCGGGTGCCGCCCATGCCGCGCAACGGCTCGTGCGGGCCGGTGCGCGCCGGCTCGCGTTCGTCGGGCCGCGCACCGCGAGCTACAGCGCACGCGCACGTGCGGATGCGTTCGGGCAGGCGCTGCAACGCGGCGACGCGTTCGATGCGGCGCTCGTCCACGTGATCGATACGCGCTCCGATATGCACGCATGCGGCATCGACGCCGCGCGGCAACTGTTCGCATCCGGCGAGCGCCCGGACGGCGTGTTCTGCTCGTCCGACCTGCTCGCGCTCGGCGTGATCGACGCCGCCCGCGACGCATTCGGCCTGCGCGTGCCCGACGAGGTGCGCGTGATCGGCTTCGACGACATTCCCGCCGCCGAATACGGCGCGTATCGGCTCACGACGCTGCGCCAGGACACGCAAGGCCTCGCGCACGCGGCCGTCGACCTGCTCGCCGACCGGATCCAGACGTTCGACGGCGCATCGCGCACGCGCGTCGTGCCGGTTACGCACGTGGTCCGGCACAGCTGCGCGTAACGTGTCGCGTCACTTCAGCCCGCCCGCGAAGCCGCGCAGCAGGTAGCGTTGAACGTAGCCAGCCACGGCAAGCGTCGGCAGCGACGCCAGCAGCCCCGCGCTCATCAGGTCGCCCCAGTCGATGCCGTTCTCCGTCACGTAGCCGGCGATGGCGAGCGGCAGCGTGAAGCGGCTCGGCGTCGACACGAACAGCAGCGCGATCAGGAACTCGTTCCAGGCGGCGATGAACACGAAGATCGCGGTCGCGATCAACCCCGGCGCACACAGCGGCAGCACGATCTGCACGAGCCGCCGCGCGAGCCCCGCACCGTCGATGCACGCGGCCTCCTCGTATTCGACCGGCACGTCGCGCACGAACGCGAGCAGCATCCAGATCGCCATCGGCAACGCGTAGATCTGGTAAGCGAGCATCAGCCCGAGCGTCGAATCGAGCAGATGCAGCCGCTTCGCGAGCGCGAACAGCGGCACCGCGATCGTGATCGGCGGCATCAGCTTCAGTGCCAGCACGAGCATCAGGAACAGCAAATCCAGCCGGGCCGGAAACCGCAGCCGCACGAGCGCATACGCGGCCGGAAACGCGAGCGTCAGCGCGAGCAGCGTCGTGCCGAATCCGACCAGCAATGAATTGGCGAGCGGCGCGCCGATGCCGTTCGACCAGACCGACGCGAAATGCTCGAGCGTCGGCGCGGCCGGCACGATCCGCAGCGGATGATCGAGGCGCTCGAGCGTCGGCATGAACGCCGCGCCGGCCATCCACAGGCACGGCAGCAGCAACAGCGCGAGCGCGGCGACGCGCAGAATCCACGGCGCCGCGCGACCGAACGTGGCCCCCGTTCGCGCGTGCGCGATGCCCGCGGATCGCGCCGTCATGCGCGCCGCTTGCGAACCGTCTGCCATACGTACCCCGAAACAAGCAGCGCGGACGCCGCGAGCATCAGCACCGACGCGGCGCTCGCCGGTCCGACGTTGAAGAAGCGGAAGCCCGTGTCGTAGATGTAGGTCGCCAGCGTCTGCGTCGCGTTGCCGGGGCCGCCGCCCGTCAACGCATAGACCTTGTCGAACAGCTTGAACGTGTCGATCGAGCGCAGCAGCAGCGCGAGGCCGATCTGCGGCGCCGCGAGCGGCAGCGTGACGTCGCGCAGGCACTGCCACTCGCTCGCGCCGTCGGTGCGGGCGGCTTCGTACAGCTCCTGCGGGATCGATTGCAGCCCGGCCAGCACGATCAGGAACGCCATCGGCGTCCACTGCCACACGTCGACGAGCGCGAGCGACCACAGCGCGAGATGCGGATCGGACAGCCAGCGCACGCCTTCGATGCCGAACACGGCGAGCAGCGCGTTGAGGAAGCCGTCGAAATTGAGCCAGTTGCGCCAGATCGCCGAGCACACGAGCGTGGACAGCATCATCGGCAGGATCGCGAGCGGCAGCGCGATGCGTCGCCCCGGAAACGCGCGCACGAACAGCAGCGCGAGACCGAAGCCGAGCGCGACTTCGACGAGCGACGCCGCAACCGTGAAACGCAGCGTGTTGCCGAAGCCGGCCGCGAACGCATCGTCGCCGAGCACCGCGCGATAGTTCGCGAGCCCCTCGAACGCGCGGCGGCCCGCCGTGTAGTCGACCTGGCAGAACGAGTCGATCAGCACCTGCGCGACCGGGTACAGCGCGAGCGCGGCCAGCACCAGGAGCGCGGGTCCGAGCAGCGCGACGAACGGCAGGCTGCGGGCGAGGGCTTTCATGCGCGGATTCCGGCTGAAGCGTGGCGACAAGCCGTCACTTGCCGGCCGCGGCCATCGCCTGCGCGATCTTCTGCTGCGCCTGACGCAGCGCGGCGTCGGGTGCGGCCTGCCCGGTCAGCGCGAGCTGCAGCTGGTCGCCGAGAATGCTCTCGACCTGCTGCCAGTCCTTCACGCGCGGCCGCGCACGGCCGGCCTCGAGCGCCTTCAATTGATCCGGATACCAGCGGTACTGGCGCACCAGCGCCGGATCGGCGAACACGCTGCGGCGCGTCGGCGGAATGCCGATCCCGGCGAGGCGCGTTTGCGTGTCGCGCGAACTCAGGTAGGCCAGGAAGTCCTGAGCGAGCTTCGCGTGCGGCGCGTCCTTCGCAATGCCCATCTGCCAGATGCCGAGCATCGGCGCCGGGCCGGCCGTCTGCCCGGGCGGCGGCTGCAGCGCGATCTGCCCGACCACGCGCGACTGCTTCGGATCGTCGAGCGCCGGAATCCACGCCGGCCACACCTCGATCGACTGCGCGGCCGTGCCGCGCTGAAGCGCATCGCGCACTTCGGCGGCGCCGTACACGTCGACGTCCTTCGGCGCGGAGGCCTTCAGCGCGAGGAACGTCTTCAGCGCGGCCTGCGACTCGCGCGAATCGATCGTCACGTTGCCGGCGCGGTCGAACACGTCGCCGCCATAGGCCCACAGGATCGGCAGGAAGCCCGTCACGACCGGGTTGCCCTTGGTGCCGCGGAACACGACGCCCGACATGCTCTTGTCCGCGCCGCCGACGGTCTGCGCGATCTTCAGCACGTCGTCCCAGTTGCGCGGCGGCTGCAGCTTGTATTTCGCGAGCAGATCCTTCCGGTACGCGAACATCTCGACGTTGCCGACGATCGGCAGCGCGTACAGCGCGCCCGCCGCGTTGCGCCCGAGCGCGACCGTCGACGGCACGAGATCGGCGTCCGCGAGCGACGCCGGCAGCGGCTTCAGCCAGCCGTTGCCGATGAATTCGGGCGCCCACGTGTCGTCCATCATCACGAGGTCGTACGTGCCGGTGCCTTCGCGCATCGACAGCTTCAGCTTCTGGTACAGGTTCGCGTTCGGCAGCTTGAGCAGCTCGATGTCGGTGCCCGGATGCAGCTTGGTGAAGCCGGCGACGGCGTCGGCCAGCCCCTTGCCGTAGATGTCGTCGCGGCCCGCGATGACGAGATCCGCCGCGAAGGCGTGCGAGGCGGCAAGGGACAGCGCAACGGCGGCGGACAGCGCGCGCAGGCGGCTCAGCAAGGTCATGTGGTCTCTCTCGATCGGCGTGGTGGCGGGTCGGCCTCGCGTTGCACACGTGTGCAACGCGGGCGACGCTTCGGGCGTCCTGAAGCGAACGCCATTGTTCACGTCGATCGTTAAGAATTTGTGGCAGGCGGCGGAACCGGCCGGCCATCGCAGCCGGCCGCCCCGCCCGCTTCGCCACGTGCGCGCCGTCAGAAGTTCACGCGAATTCCGGCCATCACCGCGAGCTGCCGGCTCGAATTGCTGTTCGCGAGCACCGGAATCTGCGCGTAGTTCACCGCATTGCCGTTCGCGTCGGTGCCGAGCCCCGTGCCGCTCGCGAGCTGGCCGATCGCGACCGCATACAGCGCGGTGCGCTTCGACAGGCTGTAGTTCGTGCCGACGTTGACCTGATGGAAGCGCGTCGTGCCGCGCCCGTCGGTGTGCGCGGCATTGAAGATGTACGCGACGCCGCCCTGCAGCGCGGGCGTGAACATGTACGTGACGTTCAGCTCGCCGACGTCGAACGTGAACGCCTGCGTGCGCGGCTGCGCGCCGGTCGAGAAATAGCGGCTGTCGCCGAGGCGCGTGTGCGTGTAGGTCAGCGCGACCGTCGCCGCGCCGAGCGTCACCGAGCCGCCGGCGCCGAACGCGCGCATCGAGCCCGCGTCCTGGAGCAGGCAGTACATCGCGCCCGGATTGCTGCACGCGAAGTCGCCGATATAGCCGTTCGCGCCGCCGAGCGCCGCGTCGAGCGGCTGGTGCAGGTCGAGATAGCCGACCGAAAACGCGACCGGCGCACGCGTGTAGGTCGCGGCGACCGCATAGCCGCGCTTCGCGGAAAAATCGCCGGCCTGCCCGCCGAAGCTGAACGTGCCGCCGAACGTCAGGCCGTTGAAGTCCGCGCTGGTGAACTTCACCGCGTTGTTGAAGTTGAACGCGGCGTTCAGGTTGTCGACGTCGCCGAGATGCGAGCCGTACGGCGTCGCCCAGTTGTTGCTCGACACGTACGCGCCGAGCATGTCCGTGTACGAATCGTATTGGCGGCCGAGGCCGAGCGTGCCGATCGAATCCTGGCGCAGCCCGACCCACGCCTGCCGGCTGAACGCCGTGCCGCCCTGCAGCGCCTGCCCGTTCGCGGACAGGAACTGCTGCTCGAGCGAAAACACTGCGTTGAGCCCGCCGCCGAGCGGCTCGGCGCCCTGGAATCCGAAGCGGGACGGCACGAGGTTGCCGCCGCCCATCTGCCATGCGTGGCCGCCGCCCGTGCTGCCGTCGGCGCGCGTGAACTGCTGGTTCGTCGAATAGATGATGCCGGTGTCCACGGTACCGTACAGCGTCACGCTGCCCGAGGTTTGCGCATGTGCGTGCATGCAACCCAGCGCGGCCGCGGTCGCGGCCAGTCTTCGTCCGATCTTCATGTCCCGCCCCTCTGATGTCATCGATTCGCAGTGCAGATCGATGGTGTTGTCGATATGGGTGACAGGACTCTATCCAGCGAAAATTCGGGACTCCTATCCCAAATCAGCAAACGATGAAGCGAACGGACGACACGCGACCAGGCCCGGCGGCACGATCGCGATGCGCGGACGTCACTCGGGACGCAAGGTTTGCGACGGCAGCTCGCCGAACAGGTCGCGATACTCGCGTGCGAAATAGCCGAGATGCGTGAAGCCCCAGCTCGCGGCGGCCTCCCCGACACCGAGTTGCTGCGCCGAGGTCGTGCGCAGCAGGCGCCGCACCGCATTCAGCCGGATCGTGCGCAGATAGCCGACGGGCGTGACGTCGGCGACGCGCTGGAAGCTCGTCTGCAGCGTGCGGCGGCTGCAGCGCAGCGCGCGGCACAGCTCGAGCACGGTGACGGGTTCCTCGGGCCGGTCGCGCAGATGTTTCTCGCAACGGCTGACGATATCGCTGTAGGTCGCGTGCGTGATGTCGCGGCGCTCGACGCCGATGCCCTGGTCGAGCGCATCGAGGAACATGCCGAGCATCGCGTCGCGGAACATCTTGCGGGTGGCCGCGTAGTCGAGGCAGCCGGGGTTGCGCTGCGCGTCGTCGATCAGCGACGACAGCCGCGCGCCGAGCGCGACGCCTTGCGCGTCCGACAGCCGCGTGACGTGCCGCAGCTTGCGCGCGCCGGCCGCGCCGAACTCGGCGTCGCACAGCTCGTCGATCATGTCCGACGCGGCGCTGATCCCGACGAGCCCCATCCCTTCCGGCGTGTGGAATTCGAAATCCTCGCCGGCGCGCAGCGCGAGCAGCGCATAGCCGTCGACCGGCTGGCCCTGGAACGTGCCGGCGAGCGGCATCGACAGCGGCACCGCGAGCGACGTGCGTCCGGCCGGCGCGAGGCCGGTTTGCGCGACACGCCGGTTGGTCGTCTCGCGGAAGAAATGGAACTCGTCGTACAGCACCTGCGTGACGGTGCCCCTGAACCGGCCCGGCGTCATCTGGCGGTAGACCTGATGCCAACCCGCGATCGCGAGCCCGTGGTCATGCACGTCTTCGTGTGAGCGTGACTGGAACAGCATCGGCATCTCCGGTGAAACCCTGAATCCACGTTGCGCCGCACGGCGCGCAACGGCACAGCTTACCCCCGCAAAATTCCGCGCAGTGCAGTTTCGAATGCAAGGCATGCCGCCGACAGCGCGGTGGCCTGCTCGCCGGTCAGGCGGACATAGCGGCGAAACGACGGCATCCGGTTCACGATCTCGCTGCCGCCGAACGGCACGACGGCGAGCGTCCAGCGCCCGTCGCGCGCGGCGATCGTACAGTCGGTCAGGTGCAGCGGGCGCAGCGCGTCGGCGAGTGACGAATCGGCGACGAGCGCGGCCACCGCCCGCACGAATCCGGGGCCGCTTCCCGCTGCGGGCTCGGCCGCGACACCGGTGCGCCGCAGCCAGCCGGTCTGCAGCACGCGGGCATGGCCCTGCCCGGCCGGGCCGTCCGCGCCGATCGACACCTGCACGCTGACCGTATGCATCAGGAACTGACGGTCGACACGTTCTTCGACGGCCACGTGCACGCCATTCGGCAGCCGGGCCAGAGGTTCGGCCGCGCCGCTGCTCGCATCGCGCGCCGCGCCGAGGTCGGCCAGCACGCGCGCGGCGATCGCGCCGGGCCGGTGGCCGGGCGGCGGCGTGTCGGGCGCCGCGCGCCACCGGGCGAATGCGAGCCTCACGACGCGACGTGCTCGTTGCGCAGCACTTCCTCGACCGGCACCGGTTTGAACGGATGCCGGCGCTGCACGACGAGCGTCCAGAACAGCGCGTACAGCGCGGTGAGCCCGAGCATCGCGCCGAACGGCACGTAGATGTCGCGCGCGTTCATGCCGGGCGGCGTGATGTACCAGATCGCGAGCACGATGCCGACGCTCGACACGATCTGCGGCAGCGGGAACAACGGCGAACGATACGGACGCGGCAGGTCCGGGCGGCGGATGCGCAGCATCACGACCGACGCGGTGACGAGCAGATACGCGGTGCCCCACGCGCACGTCGCGGCGAGCACGAGATGCAGGATGCTGTCGAGGTTGCCGTTGATCAGCCACGCATGGAAGATCGGCACGATCGCCGACGCGACGATGCCGACCACCGGCGTCTTGAAGCGCGGATGCAGATACGCGAAGCAGCGCGGCAGCGCGCCGTCGATCGCCATCCCGTACAGGATGCGCGGCAGCCCGGCCATCAGCGTGTTGATCGTCGCGGCACCCGCGCACAGGAACGCGATGCCGAACCACACGCGGCCGAAGGGCCCAAGCACCTGCAGCGCGAACGCGGGAATCGCGCCCGGCGTGTCGAGCAGATGCGTGAGGCCGTCCGGGCTCACCGGCACGTTCGCGACCTGGCGGCGGATCGCCGCGCCGTACAGGAACATGCAGATCGCGACGCCGACGAGGCCGAGCGCCATCGCGCGCGGAATCGTACGGCCCGGCGCCTTCATTTCCGGCGCGAGCGGCGTGACGAACTCGCAACCGACGAACATGAACATCGCCATCCCGACCAGCGACAGCACCGCCGGCACCGACGTGCCGACTTCCGAGCCGCCGAACCAGCCGTCGAGATGCACGGCCGGCGCGGCCGCGAGGCCGAGGATCCCGAAGATCATCAGCGACAGCCACATGCCGGCCGTCAGCACGATCTCGAGCTTGCTGAACACCTTGATGCCGATGATGTTGGTGATCGCGAACGTGACGACGAGCCCGACGCCGACGAGCCACGAACTGTTGTGCTTCTCGAACGCGGCGTTCAGCGACTCGAAGTTCACGAGCGCCATGATGCCGCTCAGGATCGTCTCCGCCGTGCCGGCGAACACGTGTACGAGGAAATACGCGGAAATCGTGCCGGTGATCGCCCAGAAGCGGCCGAGGCCGCACGACAGGTAATCGTAAACCGAGCCCGCCGTCGGCAGCATCGCGGCGGCTTCGGAGAACGTGGTGGCCTGCGCCTGCATCATCACGAACGCGATGATCATCGCGACCGCGAACGCCCAGCCGCCCATTCCGAAGCCCGACGTCGCGGTGAGAATCACCGGGCTCGCCATGATGAGGCCGACGGCGCTCGCCAGCGCGGTCGGGAAACCGACCGCGCCCGCCTTCAGCACCGTGCCGCCGCCCGCTTCAGCCGACGCACCGGCGGGCGTCTCGCCCGCGGCGCCGGTCACTCCAGACCATCCCGACATCTTCGTCTCCTTCCCTTTTCGGGCCGGCGCCGGCGCTGCGGCGCCCGCTCCGTTCCGTGCTTCGCGGTCGGCCCTGGGCGGCGCTTCGGCGCGTCGCCACCAGGCCCCTGTCGATCCAATCCAGATCCGATGTCGAAAAAATACGCAGGCAAAATAATCCGGTCATAGCGCAAATCGGCAAACCGGCGGTGGCGACCGGGTTATCCCGCCCTCCACCGCCGGTTCGGCGTCATGCGCTCATGCCGTCACGGCCTCACGCGAACGGCACGGCCTCGAAGCCCGCCGCGAGCGCGTCGACGATCCGGTCGAGCTGCTCGCGCTGGATCACGAGCGGCGGCGACAGGATGATTTTCGTGCCGACCGGGCGCACCAGCACGCCGTGCTCGCGCGCCACTTCCGCGACCGCGTTCGCATAGCCGGACAGCGGGTCGATCGGCTCGCGGGTCTGCTTGTTCGCGACGAGGTCGAGCGCCAGCATCAGCCCCTTGCCGCGCACCTCGCCGACCGCCGCGAAGCGTTCGGGGAACGACTGCAGCGCTTCGAGCAGATACGCGCCCTGCTTCGCCGCGTTCGCCGGCAGGTCTTCCTTCACGACGATGTCGAGGCTCGCGATCGCGGCCGCGCACGCGACCGGGTGCCCGGCGTACGTGTAGCCGTGCATGATCGCGCCGCCGAAGTCCGCGTTCGCGGCGAACGCATCCTCGATCCGCGCGTTCACGGCCGTCGCGCCGAGCGGCACGTAGCCGGACGAGATTCCCTTCGCGAGACACATGATGTCCGGGCGCACGCCCCAGCCGCGGCTGCCGAACATGCTGCCGCTGCGGCCGAAGCCCGTCACGACTTCGTCGGCGATCAGCAGCACGCCGTAGCGGTCACACACCTCCCGCACGAGCGGCCAGTAGTTGGCCGGCGGCACGATCACGCCGCCCGCGCCCTGTACCGGCTCCGCGATGAACGCGGCGACCGTGTCGGGGCTCTGGAACTGGATCTCGCGCTCCAGCATTTCCGCGCAGATCCGGCCGAGCTCCTCCGGATCCTGCGTGAACGGATTACGGTACAGCCACGGCGTCTCGACGTGGAAGCAGCCGGGCAGGTTCGGTTCGTAGTTGCGGCGGAACACCGTGTTGCCGTTCACCGACGCGCCGCCGAAGTGCGTGCCGTGATAGCCCTGTTTCAGCGAGATGAACTTCGTGCGGTCGGCCTGGCCGCGCACCTTCCAGTATTGGCGCGCGATTTTCAGCGCGGTCTCGATCGAGTCGGAGCCGCCCGAGCTGTACAACACGCGGCGCATCCCTTCCGGCTCCAGCATGTCGATCAGCTTCTTCGACAGTTCTTCCGCGCGCGGATGCGAGATGCCGTCGAACAGCTGGAAGTATTCGAGTTCGTCGAGCTGGCGCACGATCGCGTCCTTCACTTCCTGGCGATTGTGCCCGACGTTCACGTTCCACAGGCCCGCGACGCCGTCGACCAGCTGCTTGCCGGTTTCGTCGAACACGTAGCAGCCGTCGCCGCGCACGATGCGGATCGGCTTGCGCTGTTTCATTTCGTTCGGATGCAGCATCGGGTGCCAGAACTTCGCTTCGTTGTAGCTCATTGCAGTCTCCACTTTCGGATCGTTCGAACCTCGGCCGTGGACGGACGAGGTTCGAGGTTGTCGGGATGTTCGGAACGGGCGCCGCGCGTCAGTGCGCGATGCACACGGATTTGGTTTCTGTGAAGCCTTCGATCGCGTACTGGCCGAACTCGCGGCCGATGCCCGACTGCTTGTAGCCGCCGAACGGCATCGACGGGTCGAGCGGAATGTGACAGTTCACCCATACGGTGCCGGCCTCGATCTGCGGCACGAGATTCATCACGCGCTTCAGGTCGTTGCTCCAGATGCTCGCGGCGAGGCCGTACGGCGACGCGTTCGCGAGACGCACGGCGTCGGCCGCATCGTCGAACGGCACGACGACGATCACCGGACCGAACACCTCGTCGCGCACGATCGCGCTGTCGGGATGCGGATCGGCGATCACGGCCGGCTTCACGTAGTAGCCGGGCAGGTCGTCGGCCGGCGTGCCGCCCGCCAGGAACGTGAGGCCCGCGCGGCGCGCGCCCTCGATGTGCTGGACGACCGTGTCGCGGTGGTGCGCGGAGACGAGCGGGTTGATCTGCGCGGTCATGTCGAGGCCCGCGCCGAGCTTCATCGACTGCGCGACGCCCGCAAGGCCGTCCGCGAGCTGCGCGAACTTGCTGCGATGCACGTAGATGCGCGACGCGGCCGCGCACACCTGCCCCTGGTTGAAGAACGCGCCGGCCGCGACGCCGTCGAGCGCCTGCGCGACGTCGACGTCGTCGAGCATCACGATCGGGTTCTTGCCGCCGAGTTCGAGCGAGAAGCGCGTCATGTTCTGCACGGCCGCCGCGCCGACCCGCTTGCCGGTCGCGGTCGAACCCGTGAACGAGATCTTCGCGATCGACGGGTGGCTCGCCAGCGCGGCGCCGCACGTGCGCCCGCCGGTGACGACGTTGAACACGCCGGGCGGCACGCCGGCATCGAGGGCGAGTTCGGCGAGGCGCAGCGCGGTGAGCGGCGTTTCCGGCGACGGCTTCAACACGATCGTGCAGCCGGCCGCGAGCGCCGGAATCAGCTTCCACACGGCGATCATCAGCGGAAAATTCCACGGCACGATCGCGGCGACCACGCCGACCGGCTCCTTGCGCGTATAGGCCGTATAGCGCGCGCCGGGCGGGAACGGGATCGACACGTCGAGCGTCTGACCGGTGATCTTGGTCGCCCAGCCGGCCATGTAGCGCACGTATTCGACGCTCGCGCCGACTTCGATCGCGCGCGACACGTGGATCGACTTGCCCTGGTTCAGCGTTTCGAGCTGCGCGAGCGTTTCGGCGTCGGCTTCGATCAGGTCGGCGAGCTTCAGCAGGATGCGCTCGCGGTCGGCCGGGCGCAGCCCGCTCCACACGCGCGTGTCGAATGCGTGTTTCGCGCTGGCGACGGCGCGGTCGACGTCGTGCGCGTCCGCATCCGCGACCGTCGCGAGCCGCTCGCCGGTCGCCGGGTCGTACACGTCGAGCCGCGCGGCCGCGTGCGCGGGCTGCATGGCGCCGTCGATGAAAAGGCCGAAATCGCGTGCGACGAAGGTGCGCACGGTGTCGCTGACCGCGACGAAGTTCGTGGTGCTCATGGGCGTCTCGATGATTGTCATGGCTGGGCCGCGTGCGCGCCGGCATGCGGGTGTCGAACCACTGTATCGACGAGGGATCGCGCCCGGTGAGCGCAAATTGGCAAGCGTGCGGGGGATCGACACGCGCGCGAGGCGGGTGCGAAAAAACTACAGGAACAACGTGCCGACCAGCTCGGTGCGGTTCGACACGCCGAGCTTGCGGTACATCCGCATCAGATGCGTCTTGACGGTCGGCTGGCCGAGCGCGAGATCGCGCGCGATCTCCTTGTTCGAGCGGCCGTCGCGTACGAGGCGGGCGATCTGCTCCTCGCGATGGGTCAGCCGCTCCTCGCAACCGATCCGGTGAATCCCGCGCCGCGCGCGCAGCAGCGGGCACAGCGCGGCTTCGGCAACGGGCTGCAACCGTGCCAGCGCGTCGATCTCGCCCGGCGCGAACCGGCCCGCCGTGCTGTTGCCCGCGCAACCGCCCGCATCGCCCTTCCCGAAGCGCAGCAGCGAAAACGCGCCGATCGTCCGGCCCGCGTCGTCGCGCAGCCAGATCTCGACGACGTCGGCAACATCGTGCCGCCGCAGGAAACGGGTCCAGTATGCGGACGCATCGCGCCTTTCGTCAGGCAATTGGGAAGCGAGCGTCACGACCGCATGGGCGCCTGCCGCGCAGCGCGACGGATGCAGCGGATCGAGCATCCGGTAGCGCGCGATGTAGGTGCGATGCATCGACTCGGGCATGCCGAACAGCTCGAAATCGGCCGGCTCGCCGCTCAGGTCGAGCCGGTAGAACACGATCGCGGACGGGCTCGCGAACGCGTCGAACGCGTCGACGCACGCGCGCAGCGCGCGCTGCCAGTCGGCGGCTTCGTGATCGGCGGGAACGGGTGAGGTCGGCATGATGGGAGCGGCCGGCGGCCGAACGCGTCGAAGTTCGGGCAGCCTACCGGCGCCGAAATGGGCCGGTGAGCACAAATCGGCAATTCGTCTGCGGGTGGTGGATGGGGATCGGGAATGGACGTCGAAGACGGTGCGGAACATCGCGCGCGCCGATCGAGCGCGATCGGAACGATCGACGAAGTTTCCGGAGCGGCCGCGCGTGCGGCCTCGAAACGAAGGCGCGGCGACATGCGCGCCCCGCCCCGTCGGTCAATATCAGTGCGCGTTCGCGGCGAACGTGTCGCAGGCGCTCACTTCGCCCGACTCCATCCCGCGCCGCAGCCAGTACACGCGCTGCTCGCTGGTGCCGTGCGTGAAGCTCTCCGGCACGACGTAGCCCTGGCCTTGCTGCTGCAGCCGATCGTCGCCGATCGCGGCGGCCGCCTTCAGCCCCTGCTCGAAATCGCCGGGCTCCATCAGCCGCTGGTTCGCGCGCTGCGCGTTGTTTGCCCACACGCCGGCGAAGCAGTCGGCCTGCAGTTCCATCCGCACCGACAGCGCGTTCGAGCGCGCTTCGCTCGAACGGCGGCGCGCGGCGTCGACCTTGTCGGAAATGCCGAGCAGGTTCTGCACATGATGGCCGACTTCGTGCGCGATCACGTAGGCCTGCGCGAAATCGCCGCCCGCGCCGAACCGCTTGCGCAGTTCGTCGTAGAAGCCGAGATCGATGTACACGTTGCGGTCGCCCGGACAGTAGAACGGCCCCATCGCGGTCTGGCCGGTGCCGCACGCGGTCGGCGTCGAGTTCGTGAACATCACGAGCTTCGGCGCTTGGTACTGCGCGTGCAATTGGGTGTTGAACACGCCCGTCCACGTGCGCTCGATATTGCCGAGCACCCTGCGCGTGAACACCGCGCCGGGATCGTTCGCCGGCGCGCCCTGGTGCTGCGTCGGCGCGGGTTGCGCCTGCTGCTGCCGGCCCTGCAGCGCCGACGCGCCTTCGAGCACGACGCGCGGGTCGATCCCGAAAAAATACGATGCGGCCAGCGCGACCACGATCGTGCCGATGCCGATCGTCGCGCGCCCGCCGCCGAACCCGCCGCCGCGTCGATCCTCGACGTTCATGCTTTCTCTTTCGTCGTCCAGCCTCATTGCCGGCCCCTCCCTGTTCTTGTCGATGGTCCGGCCGCGCGATGCGCGACCGGGCGATCAGCCATCGCGCCCTGCGCCATCGGCAGACGCGGTGTATCCATATCGGTCGTACGCGCGCGCCGATCTCGCCGCCTGCCGCTCCGCTTGCACGACGGAACGGCGGCCGTCGCGCTCCGCACCGATGCGCGGGCGCGCCCGCGCCATTTTGCCGGGCTTTTGCGACGCATCGCAAAAATACGGAGGATAGAGCGATTCGGCGCCGAACATCGTCAGCCTTTGCAAAATGACCGCGATCCGGCCGGTCGGCCCGGTGCGCGTTCATCCTTTCGGCGGATACCGGCGTGCGTCGGCGCCGCCTAAAGTGACCGGAAACGACACCTTCCGGAGAACGCCATGACGCACCCGCAACCCCGCACGATCGCCATCACCGGCGCCGGCACCGGCATCGGCGCCGCGTGCGCGCGCCGCTTCGCCGCCCGCGGCGATCACGTCGTGCTGATCGGGCGGCGTCGGGCGCCGCTCGACGCGCTCGCCGCCGAGACGGGCGGCCTCGCGCTCGCCGGCGACGCCGCGAGCACGACCGACTGGGCCCGTTTCCTGCCGGAGATCGCCGCGCGGTTCGGCCCCGTCGATGCGCTCGTCGCCTGCGCGGGCGGCCACGGTCTCGGCCGCGCGGACGAAACCGACGACGCGCAATGGCGCGACGCGCTGCATGCGAATCTCGACACCGCGTTCGTCAGCGCACGCGCATGCCTGCCCGACCTGATCGCGCGGCGCGGCAGCATCGTGCTGGTCGCGTCGATCGCCGCGCTGGCGGCCGGGCCCGGCGTATGCGGCTATACGGTCGGCAAGCATGCGCTGCTCGGGCTCGCGCGTTCGCTCGCACGCGACTACGGGCCGCACGGTGTGCGCGCGAATGCGGTGTGCCCGGGCTGGGTCCGCACGCCGATGGCCGATGCGGAGATGGCGCCGCTGATGTCCGCTCACGGCGACACGCTCGACGGCGCCTATGCGCGCGTCAGTGCCGACGTGCCGCTGCGGCGCGCGGCCGATCCGGACGAAATCGCGGCCGTGTGCGCGTTCCTGGCGTCGCCCGACGCGTCGTTCGTGACCGGCGCGACGCTCGTCGCGGACGGCGGCGCAACGGTCGTCGACGTGCCGACGCTCGCGTTCGACACGCTTTGATGCATGGGGGTACGCCGCCCGCACGACGCATCTTCGCTGCACGGAGACGCATTGCCCGCGTGCGCATCGTAAGGGGCGGTCGCCCGCCGGTACGCGACCGCCCGTCCCCTCGCCCGGCGCATGCACCACGCCGCGTGCGTTTCCCGCCCCGGAAATCCGCTAACATCGACCGGTCCCGCCGCCCCCGCGCGGCACTGCCTCACCGATCGGCATTCGATGAACATCCGGTTTCTTGAAACCTTCGTCTGGCTTGCGAAGCTGGAGAACTTCCGGCTCACGGCCGAGAAACTGCACACGACGCAGGCGGCCGTGTCGAGCCGCATCGCCTCGCTGGAAGAAGCGTTCGACGTGCGGCTGTTCGACCGCAACACGCGCTCGGCCACGCTCACGCCCGCGGGGCGGCGCATGCTCGCGTACGCGGAACGCATCGTGCGGCTCGACAGCGAGATGCGCCGCGACATCGACGCGGCGAGCGACGCGGGGCTGATCCGGATCGGCGTGATCGAGTCGATCGTCCACAGCTGGTTTCCGGCACTGATGGCGCAATTGCGCGAGCGCTATCCGCGCCTCGACGTCGAGATCACGAGCGACACGACACTGCACCTGATCCGCCTGCTGAGCACCGACGGCGTCGACCTGATCCTGCAGACCGACCCGGTGCCGGGCCCCGACTTCACGAACCTGCCGCTGTGCGAATTCCCGGTGCGCTGGGCGGCGAGCCCGCGTCTCGGGCTCGGCGGCGAACGGCTCGACGTTGCGCGGCTTGCCGCGTACCCGATCATCAGCTTCTCGCGCCACTCGGGCCCCCACGCGACGATCGAGCGGCTGTTCGCGGCCGTCGAGCGGCCGGCCAGCATCAACTGCATCACGTCGGTCGCCGCGATGATCCGGCTCGTCGCCGACGGCTTCGGCGTGGCCGCGCTGCCGCCCGCGATCATCGGGCGCGAACTGCAGGAAGGCACGCTCGAACTGCTCGACGTCGAACCCGAATTCCCCGCGCTGCCGCTCGTCGCGTCGTATCGCACGCAGGGCCTGCCGGTCGCCGCGCGCATCGCGGAACTGGCGAGCGAAGTCGCGCGCGCAATGCCGGCGGTTTCCAGTCATGCGAAGCCCGCCGCGTCTGCAAAGGCCGAGACCGAAGCCGAAACCGACATCGTCGACAAGTCCCCAGCCCGCCCGGCGAAAAAAACCCGACCCGCGTCGGCAAGACGCACGCCGCAATCCGCATCGCCCGCGACCCCGGCGAAACGCCGCCCGCGCCGCTCATAAGAAAACCTGTTCACCACGAATTTGTTTTCTTGTTGGACGGGTGCGGCCCGTCTTCGGGACACTGCGGTTCCTGACACACCCCGTCACAAGGAACCCGCCATGTCCCGCCTTTCCCTTCCGCACGGCCAGCTCTGCGTCTGGACGGACATCGATCCCGCGCACGAAGCCGATTTCAACGCGTGGTACGACCGCGAGCACATGCAGGAGCGTGTCGCGATTCCCGGCTTCACGCATGCGCGGCGGTTCCGCGCGACCGACGGCGGCCCGCGCAAGTACCTCGCGCTGTACGTGACGGACACGCTCGACGTATTCCGCGGCGACGCGTACCGGCGCGCGTTCACGCAGCAGACCGCGTGGTCGCTCGCGAACTTCGAACGGATGACGGGCACGCAGCGGCGGGTCGGCGACCTGACGATCGAGGCCGGCGACGGCGAAGGCATGCATCTCGCGCTGTTCGTGCTGCCGCCGGAGCGCGTCGACGTGCCGCACCTGCGCGAGCGCTTCGGCGCGGCGCTGCACGAACCGGGCATCCACGCGGCCCGGCTGTTCCGCACCGCGCCGGACCTGTCCGCGCCGATCGGCGCCGACGCGGCCGCGCGTCCGGCCGCCGACGCGCTCGTGCTGATCGAGGGCAGCGATGCCGCGACCACGCGCCGTGTCGCCGCCGCCATTGCCGGTCACGACGACGTACGCACCTTCGACCTGCTGTGGCGCGCCGCCGCGCCGCGGCCGGCTGCCGGTCGCGACGCCGAAGCCAAACCGGCCGCCGCCGCGCTGCCGGCCTGAACGCCGACGCCGCCACCGGCCGTGCCGGCCGCGCCGTCCGTGATCCGCACGCGGCCGGCGCATCGGTCCCCGTGCGTCACCCCCGTCCTCCTTCACGACACGCCCGACACCATGAGCACTCTCGCCCAGCCCGCCGCCCACACGCCCCGCCGCGTCCGCAACAGCCGACTCGCGACCGCGAGCATGATCGGCACGTCGCTCGAGTGGTACGACTTCACGATCTACAACACGCTCGCCGCGCTCGTCTTCAACCACCTGTTCTTTCCGTCGGTCGATCCGCTGGCCGGCACGATCCTCGCGTTCTCGACCTATGCGGTCGGCTACGTGTCGCGTCCGCTCGGCGGCTTCGTGTTCGGCAACCTCGGCGACCGCATCGGCCGCCGCGCGGTGCTGATGCTCACGCTCGTGCTGATGGGTGTCACGACCGCGCTGATGGGCGCGCTGCCGACCTATGCGCAGGCCGGCATCCTGAGCCCGATTTTGCTCGTCGCGCTGCGCTTCGTGCAGGGCGTCGCGCTCGGCGGAGAATGGGCCGGCGCGGTGCTGCTGTCGGTCGAGCATGGCGACCAGAAACGGCGTGGACTGTCCGCGTCGTGGACGCAGATCGGCCCGTCGTTCGGCACGCTGCTCGGCACCGGCTGCATCGCGCTCGTGACGCTCTCCATCACGTCCGACGCCTTCCTGTCGTGGGGCTGGCGCGTGCCGTTCGCGGCCAGCGCGCTGCTCGTCGTATTCGGTTTCTGGCTGCGGCGCGGCGTCGACGAAACGCCGCAGTTCGAGCAGCTCGCCGAATCGCACGCGACCGCCGACGTGCCTGTCGCCGAAGTGCTGAAGTGTCACTGGCGGCGCCTGCTGATCGCCGGCGGCTCGCGGATCGGCTCCGACGTGCTGTACGCGCTGCTCGTCGTGTTCACGCTGACCTACGTGACGACCGTGCTGCACCTGTCGCGCCCGGTCGCGCTGACGGCCGTGATGATCGGCACGGCCTGCAACGCGCTCGCGGTGCCGTTCTTCGGCGCGCTGTCGGACCGCTTCGGACGCCGTCCGGTATACCTCGCCGGCGCGATCGCCGGGATCGTGTGGGCGTTCGCGTTCTTCACGATGCTCGATTCGGCGCGGCCGGGCGCGATCGTCGCGGCGGTTGCGATCGGCCTCGTGATCCATGCGGTGATGTACGGCCCGCAAGGCGCGTTCGTCACCGAACAGTTCCCGACCCGTGTGCGTTATGCGGGCTCGTCGCTGGCCTACACGCTCGCCGGCATCGCCGGCGGCGGCTTCGCACCGCTCGTGATCGCCACGCTGTTCCGCCAGACGGGTACGACGACGGCCGTGTCGCTGTACGTCACCGCGGCGCTCGTCGTCACGTCGATCGCGCTGCTGGCCGCGCGCGAGACCGCGCACCGGCCGCTCGCGGATTGAGCTTCCCTGCCGATCGTTTCATTCATTCGCACTTCAAACGGATACCCGCATGCAAGCCCTGTCGTTCAACGTGATGTCCCCGCAAGGCGCTTCGGCCCAGATCGACGTCGAGATCGAACGTGTCGTGATCGCCGGCTGGGCCGGCCGCGATCCGGCAGCGATCCGCGCGCACATCGACGAACTCGCGGCGCTCGGCGTCGCGCCGCCGTCGACCACGCCGTGCTTCTATCGCGTGTCGTCCGCGCTGCTCACGCAGGCGCCGTCGATCGGCGTGCTCGGCGCACGCTCGGGCGGCGAGATCGAGTGCGTGCTGATCGACAGCCCGGTCGGCACGCTGGTAACGGTCGGCTCCGATCATACGGATCGGGAAGTCGAGGCCTACGGTGTCGCGGTGTCGAAACAGGTGTGCGCGAAACCGCTCGGCCGCGAGGCGTGGCGTCATGCGGACGTCGCCGATCATTGGGACGCGATCGAGATGCGTTCGTGGTGGATCAAACCCGGCGGCGGCCGCATCGCGTATCAGCACGGCGCGCTCAGCGGGCTGCTTGCGCCCGCCGCGCTGTGGCACCGCTTCGACGACCGGCGCACGATGCCCGCGCGCTGCGCGATGTTCGGCGGCACGGTCGCCGTGCACGGCGCCATCGCGGCGATGGGCGACGGTGACGCGTTCGAGATGGAACTCCACGATCCGGTGCTCGGGCGCAGCCTGCGGCACCGGTACGAGGTCGAGGTATTGCCGGTTGTCGCGTAAGGGACGGTGGCGGGTGCGCAGGCAATAAAGAATCTGACCGGCACGCGGGTCCGTCACCCGCCTTCAGCGCCCGCCGTCATCGCAAGCAGCCCAGCCCCGCGAGCGCCGTCTCCACCGCGGTATCGAGCGGCGTCACCGGCTCGCGGCCCAGCACCGCCGTCACCCGCGCGTTGTCCATCCGGAGCGGCTCGCGCCACAGATAGCGCATTTCGAGCATCTCGCGCATCGTCGTGACGAACGGCGCCGCGGCCCAGACGAGCCACCACGGGAAGCGCCGCACCGTCGGCCGCATCCCGTGCCGCTGCGCGACGCGGCGCACGGCCTGCGCCATCTGCGTGCCGTCCGCGTCCCAATACCCGCCGAAATGGAAGCGCGCGAACGGCTCCAGCGTGTCGCGTCGCTCGAGCAGCTCGACCATCGTGCGCGCGACGTCCGGCAGGTACGCCCATTGATGGCCGACGCCCGGGCGGCCCGGCACGCTGATGGCCGCGACGGGCCGCCCGGCCTTGACGAGCCCCTGCCCGAACCAGTTGTTGCCCGCATGCGCCCCGAAGAAATCGCCGGCCCGCACGATGATCGTCCGGACGCCCTGCGCGGTCGCCGCCTGCAGCCGCCGCTCCATCTCGACGCGGATCGCGCCCTTGCGCGTCACCGGATGCTGCGGCGCGTCTTCGCGCAACTCGGGAAACGCGTCGGGGCCGTAGTTGTAGATCGTCCCCGGCAACACGACGGTCGCCTGCGCCACCGTCGCCGCCGCGATCGTGTTGTCGAGCATCGGCAACACCTGCGTCGACCAGTTCCGGTAGCCAGGCGGGTTCACCGCATGCACGATCACGCTGCAGCCGCGCGCCGCGCGGACCACCGCCTCGCGGTCGAGCGCGTCGCCACGCATCCATGCGATCCCGTCGCGCTCCACCGTCCCGGCGTCGAGCCCGCGCTTGAGCGCGCGCACCTGCCAGCCGGCATCGCGCAACTGACGCGCGACCTCGCCGCCGATGCCTCCGCTCGCGCCGAGCACGAGTGCCTGTCGTTGCGTTCCGCCTGCGTTCGCCGTCATGGCCGTTCTCCGTGAATGAACCGTTGTCTGCACGCATTCTGGCGCGGAGCCGCCTAACAAGGAATTGCCGAACCCAATCGATCAGCTATACATTTATGTATGACCATCGATCTGAACTGGGAACGCTACCGCACCTTCCTCGCCGTGCTGACGGAAGGCTCGCTGTCGGGCGCAGCGCGCGCGCTCGGCATCACACAGCCAACGGCCGGCCGTCACGTCGCGGCGCTCGAGGCCGCGTTCGGCCAGACGCTGTTTACGCGCTCGCCGTCGGGGCTGCTGCCGACCGAGGCGGCGCTCGCGCTGCGCGGCCATGCCGAGGCGTTGCGCAGCGCGGCGGCCGCGTTCGAGCGCGCGGCCGCGAGTCACGGCGCGGGCGTGCGCGGCACCGTGCGGATCTCGGCCAGCGACGTGATCGCGGTCGAGGTGCTGCCGCCGATGCTTGCGCAGTTGCGGCGCGACCATCCGGGGCTCGTCATCGAACTGGTGCCGACCGACCGCATCCAGGACGTACTGAAACGCGAGGCCGACATCGCGGTGCGGATGGCGCCGCCCGCGCAGGAAGCGCTCGTCGCGCGGCGCATCGGCGAGATCGACGTCGCGCTGCATGCCCGCGACGACTACCTGGCGCGCAACGGGACGCCGTCGTCGACGGACGAACTCGCGCATCACGCGCTGATCGGTTTCGATACGGTGACGCCGTTCATCCGTTCGGCGGGACGCGGGATGCCGCTGTGGAAGCGCGATGCGTTCGCGCTGCGCACCGACAGCAATCTCGCGCAGCTCGCGATGATTCGCGCCGGCTACGGGATCGGCTTCTGCCAGAACCGGCTCGCGCAGCGCGATGCGCGGCTCGTGCGCGTGCTGCCGGACGGGCCCGCGATGAAACTGGAAACCTGGGTGGTCATGCACGAGGATCTGCGCGCGAGCCCGCGTTGCCGGGCCGTGTTCGATGCGTTGGCGAACGGGCTGCGCGCATATGCCGAAGGGACGGCCGACTAGGCCGTTCCAGCCCGCCGCGCCCGCGCATCGCCGCGACGCGCTATTCGTAGATCTTGCCTGCGAACAGGATGTCGGCCATGCGCCGCCACGGGTTGTCGGGCAGGTCGTAGCAGCGCAGCCCGTCCTCGGACGCCTCGGCCCAGTCGACCATCGCCTCCAGGTACTCGCCGATCGAGCGGTTTTCCCAGCCGAGCGCGGCGGCCGCGAACGGCGACGGCGGCACGTCGGCGTCGAGCTGGCGCTCCTTTTGCCAGTCGTGGCCGAGCACGCGCAGGAAGTGGATCAGCGAGCGCTCGTCGACCACCCGCTCCAGCGCGTGCTGCAGCCGCGCGGCCATCTCGCTTTTCAGTTCGTCGTTCATGCGTCTCGCCCCCTGCTACGCAACGTTCGGAAAGCTTCCACCTCGCACCAACCGGGATACGTTTCCTCGACGATGAAGAAATCGTCGAAATGGACCCGCCCGAGCCGCTCGAGCGACGATCCCGAAATCTCCCGATATTTTCATCGGTAACGCCCCCGTTGAATACGCGCCTCTGCCCCGACGCGCATGCCTGCGTCACATCAGCAACTGCCGCGACAGCACCTCGCGCGCCTGCGTGACCGTCTCGCGTTCGCCCGGCATCGGCGGCGTCAGCGAGAACACGGCGTCGGGCAGCGCCGGCAGCCGGTATTTCGCGCCGAGCCGCACGAGCCCCTCTCCGATCGCCGATGCGCACAGGCAGCCGACGCCGAGCCCCGCCGCCAGCATCGACTGCAGCCCCGCGACACCCGACGCGCTGTGCACGAGCACATACGGCGCGTGCTGCTCGTCGAGCGAGCGCACGGCGATCTGATGCATCATGCAGTCGTCCGGCAGCAGCACGAGCGGCAACGGCTCGGGCAACTGCTCGGCGAGCGCGGGCGACGCGACCCACGACAGCGGCTCGCGCCGCAGCACCCAGCGCGTATCGGCCGACGCGGGCCGGAACGGGCCGCTCGACAGGTTCATCACGACGCCCAGATCGATCTGTCCGCGCGCATGCGCGGCCTCGATCTCCGCGCTCTTCATCGCGCTCACGTGCAGGCTCAGTTGCGGGTAGCACTCCCGCAACCGCGCGAGCAGGCCCGCGACTTCATGCGTCCGGTAGTAATCGGTGATCGCGACGCGCAACTCGCCCTTGATCGCCTGCCCGCGTACTTCGTCGAACGCGGCCTCGTTCAGCGCGACGATGCGGCGCGCATGCTGCAGCAAACGTGCGCCAGCCGGCGTCGGCTCCACGCCGCGCTTGCTGCGCACGAACAGCGGCACGCCGGCGCGCGATTCGAGCTTGCGCACCTGCTCGCTCACCGTCGACTGTGACAGATGCAGCAACGGCGCGGCCGCCGTAAGGCTGCCCGCATCCGCCACCGCCGCGAAAGTGCGCAACTGATCCAGATCGAAACCGCGCATCGCCCTCTCCATCTATCGAATAACCCGATGGATGCTACCACCAATTCCCGCTTTTCCGATTCATCGTTAATCCGCAGAATGTCGGTTCAACGGGTTTCGACCTACGGTGCGGCCCTCATTCTTCCGGACTTTCGTTCATGACCGACAACACCCTCGCCCCTTGCGCGCCGGCCGGCACGGCCGCCGCGGCGCCGCCGCGCAGCCATCACGGCTGGGCGCTCGTGGTCCTGCTGGTCGGCGCCATTCTGCCGCCGCTCGACTACTTCATCGTGAATCTCGCGCTGCCGGCGATCCGCGACGGCATCGGCGCACGACCGTCCGAGCTGCAGCTCGTCGTGTCGGCCTACGCGTGCGCGAACGCGGTCGTGCAGATCACCGGTGGGCGTCTGGGCGACCTGTACGGCCGCAAGCGGATGTTCATGATCGGGATGGCCGGCTTCGTCGTCGCATCGACGCTGTGCGGGCTCGCCGGCAGCGGCGCGGTGCTGGTCGGCGGCCGCGTGCTGCAGGGCCTGTTCGCCGCGATCCTCGCGCCGCAGGTGCTCGCGACGATCCGCAGCGTGTTCAGCCCGCAGGAGCAGGTGCGCGTGATGGGTTTCTACGGTTTCGTGTTCGGCCTCGCGGCCGTGATCGGCCAGCTGGGCGGCGGCGCATTGATCAGCCTGCATCCGTTCGGGCTCGGCTGGCGCGCGATCTTTCTGGTCAACGTGCCGATCGGCATCTTCGCGCTGCTCGGCAGCTGGCGCTTCATCCCGGAAAGCCGGCCGCCGCGCGGCCAGGGTATCGACGTGCCCGGCACGGTGCTGCTGTCGCTGTCCCTGCTGATGCTCGTCTATCCGCTCACGCACGGACGCGAGGCAGGCTGGCCGCTGTGGATGATCGCGTGCGTCGCCGGGGCGCTGCCGATGCTCGGCGCGCTGCTGGCGGTCGAAGCGCGCCGGCTCGCCGGCGGCCGCGATGCGCTGCTCGACGTGCGCCTGCTGCGCAATCCGGTCGTCGCGCTCGGGCTCACGCTCGCGTTCCTGTTCTACATGCTGAGCGCGTTCTTCCTGAGCTACGGGATCTATCTGCAGGGTTGCTTCGACTGGTCGCCGCTCGCGTCGGGGCTGGCGATCCTGCCGCTCGGCATCGGCTTCCTCGCGAGCCCGCTGCTGATGCCGCGCCTCGTCGACCGGTTCGGCGGCCATCGCGTGCTCACGCTCGGCTTCGCGATACTCGCGGCCGGCGTCGCGACCGCCGCCGCACTGGCCGGCGACCACGCGCCCGGCCCGGGCTTTTACGCGGGCATCGCGGCGATCGGCGTCGGGCAAGGCCTCGTGCTGCCGTCGGTCGTGCGAATCGTGCTCGCGGAAGTCGACGCGGCGCGCGCCGGGGTCGCATCGGGCATGGTCAGCACGATGCTGCAGATCGGCGCGGCCGTCGGGGCGGCGACACTCGGCGGGCTGTTCTTCGCGCGGCTCGGCGCGCAGCCGGGCGCGCTCGACTACGTGCAGGGGTTCAGGACGGCGATGTGGGCGCTGACGGTCGTGCTGCTCGTGTGCGTCGCGTTGTCGGCCGCGCTGGGGCCGATGCATCGCCGGGTGCGGGCCGGCACGTGACGACGCGGGTCGGACGACACATCGCCGGCAGCGAATCGGGGCATGCGCGATCGCTTGCCGGCATTAAGCTCACTTGTGATGTTTGCGTTGCGCGTGCCGCGCTTCCCATTCGGCCAGCTCGACGCGATAGCGCGCCAGCGCTTCGTCGTACAGGTCGAAAACGCACGGCGAGCAGCCGCTGTTGCAGCAGTCTTCCAGTTCGGGTTGTTCGGGCGGGGTGGGACGCGGATCGTCGGCGAGCGTATCCGCGGAGGCAGGCTTGGTCACGGCTTCAGTCACATGATGTCGAACGTCCAGTATACGGTGATGGTCCGCCGCATGCAGGCATGCCGGCCGTATGCAGCCGCGCCACCTGCCGATCGAAATCGCGACGATGGCGCAACCGCCGCGTGCGCGATTTCGCATGCCCTGACGTCATACTCGAGTGCGACCGTCCGCCATCCGCTACGCCACGCGACCGCTCACGGGAATCGATGCGCCGGTGATCGCCTGCGCATCAGTCGACAGCAGGAACCCGATCGTCGCGGCGATCTGTTCGGGCCGGACCCAGCGCGTGAAATCCGCGTCGGGCATGTCCGCGCGGTTCGGCGGAGTGTCGATGATGCTCGGCAACAGCGCATTCACGGTCACGCCGCGATCGAGCAGTTCCGCCGCCAGCGCCTCGGTGAGTCGCGCGACGCCCGCCTTCGCGGCCGCATACGCGCCCATTCCCGCGCCTGCCTTGAACGCCGCGCCCGCGCCGATGTTGACGATGCGGCCCGCCGGGCTCGCCACCAGATACGGTAGCGCGGCCTTCGACGCATTCAGCGCCGTCTTCACGTTCAATTCGTACATGCGGTCCCACGTGGCCGCGTCGCCGTCGGCGATCGTCTGCCACACGAACGCGCCTGCAATGTTCAGCAGCGCGTCGACCCGGCCGAATTCGCGATTCACGGTGTCGAGCGCGCGCGCAGCCGCCTGCGGATCGACGAGATCGATGCCGCCGAGGCGCAGCGCATCGGCCGGCACGCCGGGCAACGCCTGCGCGTCCGGCGCCGTGCCACGGCCGATCAGCGCGACGCGCGCGCCGTGCCGGCCGAGCCAGGCGGCGGTTGCGACGCCGAGGTGGCCGAATCCGCCGGTGATCGCGACTGCCTTGCCTTTCAGGTCGTGTTCCATCGATGTGCTCTCCTGAGTCGAAGGGGGTTGGATGATACGCGGTTCGGTGCGATGCCGGCCGCAGCACGGGCGTGCACGGCCGGCGTTTCGACAGCGTAGCGCCGTTCACGCCTCCATGCGCACGGCGACACAGGCGTCGCCGCCGACGAAGCCGATCTGTCGATCCGCCGCGGCCGTGCAGGTGCGCACCACGCGTGACGGCATGGCCGGGCATAATGCGCGATCACGGCGCGCCGCACGATGCGCGTTGCTCCGTGATCGCGCCGTTTGCGTACCGAACCCCGAACCTCAACCCGTCCATCCCATGCAAGTACTCGTCGTTGGCACCGGCAAGCTGGCAACCGAACTGCTCGGCTCACACCGGCTCGACCCGGCAACCTGTCGCGTGATGGCCTGGTCGGACCCCGCACGCGGCGACGCCCGTTCGATCGTCGTTCACGCCGGCTCCGGCCGCGAGCTGCCTGCCGCGATCGAATTCTGCCGCGCCACGGGGTCGCCGCTCGTCGAGCTGTCCACCGGCTCAGACCTCGAAACCGGATCGCACGACTTCCCCGTCGTGCTCTGTCCGAATACGAACATCCTGATGCTCAAGTTCATGAGCATGCTGGAAACCAGCGGCCACCTGTTTCGGGACTGCCATATCAGCGTGACGGAATCGCACCAGGCCAGCAAGACGTCCGTGCCCGGCACCGCGGTCGGCATCGGTCAGTCGCTCGGCGTTCCCGCGCAGGACATCCACTCCGTGCGGGACCCCGCCGAGCAGCGCGACGCATTGCAGATTCCCGACGACCAACTCGGCCGCCATGCGTTCCACCGGATCCGCATCGAGGACGGCGCATGCAGCCTGCAATTCGAATCCCGCGTATACGGCGCGTCGCCTTACGCGGATGGCGTGTCGCGGATCGTCGAGGCCGTCCGGCAGCACGAGCTCGAACCTCGCCGGTACTCGATCGTCGAGTTCATTCACAACGGTTGGCTGTAAGCACGACGATGCGCGCGACGCGCCGGCGACGCCCCCGCCGGCCCGCTCGACGGCCCTGATCGCACGATCGCGCACGCGCCCTCTTAACCGTCACCCAGCACGGCCCCGCTTTCCGGCAACGTCGCCCCGCCGTCGACGACGATCGTCTGCCCGGTGATGTACGCCGCATCGGCCGACGCGAGAAACAGCATCGCGTTCGCGATGTCCTCCGGCTCGCCCATCCGCGCGAGCGGAATGTCGCGCGCGATCTGCGCGGCGACCGACGCATCGCCGAGATTGCCGGCCGCCGGCGTGCGGATCATCCCCGGCTCGACGCCGTTGACCGTCACGTTGCGGCGCGCGAGTTCGAGCGCCGCCGCGCGAATGAAGCCGTTCACGCCCGCCTTCGACGCCGCGTAGTGCGCGAGCCCCGGATAGACGACGCGCGGCCCGGTCACCGACGACGTGACGAGCAGCCGCCCCGCCCCCGCACGCTCGAATGCCGGCAGCGCGGCCTGTGCAAGCCAGAACAGCGCCGACAGGTTGACCGACAGCGTGCGTTCGAGCATCGGCGCATCGATCTGCTCGAACGGAGTCAGCGGGAAGTACGCGGCATTGTGAACGACGACGTCGAGCCGGCCGCCGTCGCGCTCGACCGCCTCGACCAGCGCGACGAGTTCGTCGCGGCTCGCGGCGTCGACGCGATACGCACACGCAGCGCCGCCCGCGCCGGCAAGCGCGTCCGCCTGCGCGGCAGCGGCATCGCCGTTGAGATCGGCGAGCGCGACGAACGCACCGGATTGCGCGAAACGGCGCGCGATCGCCGCGCCGATCCCCTGCGCCGCGCCCGTGACGAGCACGACACGGCCACTGAAATCCGCACGCAGGCGGCCGCTGCCCGGCACGGCACTCATCGCTGCGCCTCGCCGGCGAGCGGATACACGGTTTCGTTCAGCACCTGCGCATGCGCGCCGATCGGGAAGTTCGACAGCGTGCCGAAATCGCCGCCCTGGTAGCCGAAGATCTTGCCGTCCGTCTTGCGTTGCGCGAGGTCGATCAGCACGACGCCGAGCGTCGGCACCACCTTCTCGCGCCATACGAACAGATACAGCTGCTCGGCGAGCCTGAAGTAATGGCAGCGGTCCACGTCGGCCAGCCCGCCTTCGACGCCCTGCAGACACTGCCAGGCGTAGAAGTTCTCGTTCAGGTAGATGTGCTCGTAGCATTCGGTCGGGCTGTAGCGATACATCGTGCGCTTGCCGATCAGTTCGCGCGTGGGCCCGTGCAGCGGGCCCGGCCGCGCATGGCCGCCGAGCGTGCCGTGCCTGAATGTCGCGTCGACGCCCGTCAGCGGCAGCCCGCGCGCGACGCGCGTGAACGCGTCGACCTGCGTATCGGCTTCGGTCGGCAGCGTGCCGATCACCGACGTCCACACGCCGTCGCCGACGTCGATCACGAGACTGACCGACGTCGCGCGTGCTGCCGGGTCGATGTAATCGACGAAGTACAGGTCGTCGCGCAGCCGCGTGACACGACACGGCGCACGGCCGCCCGTGTCGGTCACCGCGTCGCGCCATTGCAGCGCGCCCGCCTCGAACGTATAGACGCGCCATGCGCCCGATGCATCGCCGAGGGCCAGCGATCGCCCGACGAGCGCGTCCACGGGCGCGAGGACGTTCGCGTCCGGCGCGAAGCCGTCGGCGAGCGCGCCAACCTGAATGAATACCGGGTCCTGTCGTTCCACCTGCCGTCTCCCGCGCAGCTTCAGGCCCGGCGGGCCGTGTACGCTGCTCATGTGCACATCGTGCAGGCTGTGCGCGCCGCGCGGTATCGGCCAAAAGGATGAAGGGCGCGCGGCGTCGGAACGCGCTAAAGTGCACGTGATCCGCGCCGCTGCCGGCGCGAGGAGCGCCCATGCACCGTGTCACCCATTACCGACGCACCGATGAAGGCATCGAGGCGATCAGCCTCGAGTCCGACCGCACGTTTCCGCGGCACGCGCACGACGAATTCGGGGTCGGCGTGATCGTCAGCGGCGCGCACCGGTCCTGGAGCGGCCGCGGGCAGGTCGATGCGCTGGCCGGCGACGCGATCATGGTCAATCCCGGCGAGATGCACGACGGCATGCCGATCGAAACGGGCACGGGCCGGCGTTGGCGGATGCTGTACCTCGCGCCTGCACTGGTCGCGGGCGTCGCGGCGGAAGAAGGCCTCGGCGGTGTCGAGCTCGCGCACCCGGCCGTGCGTGACGCGCGGCTCGCGGCCGCGTTCGGCCGGCTGCATGCACGGCTCGTCGCAGGAGACACGCTGCCGCTCGCCCGCGACGAGGCGCTCGTCACGCTGGTCGCCGGGCTGCTTGCGCGGCACTCGAACCGCGCGCTGCCGCCCGCCGGCGTCGCACCGGCGATCCGCGTCGCCCGCGAGCGACTCGACGCGGCGCCCGCCGCACCCGTTTCGCTGGCGGAACTCGCCGGCCTGAGCGGCGTGAGCCGCTTCCAGCTGCTGCGCGGATTCGCACGCGAACTCGGCATCACGCCGCACGCGTATCTGATGCAGTCGCGCACGCGGCTCGCGCGCGCCCTGATCGCCAGCGGCCGGCCGATCGCGGATGCCGCGGCCGAAGCCGGTTTTGCCGACCAGAGCCACCTGACGCGCGCATTCGCACGCCAGTTCGGGATCACGCCGGGACGATTCACGCAGGCAGGCTGACGGGCCTCGCCTCGCGGCGTGGCCACCCGGTGCGCGGCGATGTCGATCTGCGCCGCCCGGCAGCAACGGCTCTGGATGGCGGCGCTACCGTTCAACCGAGATACCGGACAGGACACATCGCCGTTCCCGCTCACCCGCCCCGCTCGCCGACGCCGCTGCAATTTCGTTCAAGACACCCGCGCCGCCGCACGCGACGATGCGGCACATGAAGACACGACTGATCGGCTATCTCTATCTCGCCGCCGCAATGGCCGGCGTCGGCAGCACCGTCATCGCGAGCCGCCTCGCGGCCGGCGGCCTGCCGCCGTTCGCGGCCACCGCGCTGCGCTTCCTGATCGCAACCCCGCTGCTGTTCGCGCTGATGCGTGCACAGCGAATGCGATGGCCGCGGGTCTCCGCACGCGACGCCGTGCTGCTCGTCGTGCAGGCTGCGGCGGGCGGCGTCGGCTATACGGTGCTGCTGATCAGCGGCACGAAGCTGTCGTCGCCCGTCGATGCAGGCGTGATGCTCGGCACGCTGCCGGCGATGTCGACGCTGATCGCGGCGGTCGTGCTGCGCGAGCGGCAGACGCCGCGCGACTGGGGCGCGGCCGCGCTGGCCACCGCCGGCGTGCTGTTCGTCACGTTCGCGCCCGGCCAGGCCATGCCGTCGCTCCGGACGCTCGCCGGCGACGCACTGGTGCTGGCCGCCGTCGCTTGCGAAGCCGTGTTCATCCTGCTCAACCGGCGGCTGTCGGCGCCGTTGCCGCCGCTCGCGCTGTCGACGGCGATGTCGGGCCTCGGCTTCGTGCTCGCGCTGGTGCCGGCCGCGTTCGAATGGCACGCGCTGGCGAGTGGCTGGAACGTCAGCGCGGTGTCGGCGATCGCGTACTACGCGCTGGTGCCGACCGTGCTCGGCTATCTGTGCTGGTACGCGGGTTCGGCTCGCACGAGCGGCACCGAAGCCGCGCTGTTCACGGCGGTCGCGCCGGTCTCGGCCGTGCTGTTCGCGGTCGCGCTGTTCGGCGAGACGCTCGGCGGCACGCGATTGCTCGGCATCGCGCTCGTCGTCGCGGGGATGCTGGTGGGTGCGACGCGGCGGCGCGAGCCGCCGGCACGCATCGCGTCAGCCGGTTGTCTCGATGGCTAACCCGTTCGTCGATCGATGGCCGTCACCGCGCGCCATCGACGACGACTGTAGGAATGTGTCCGCACGCGGCAAAATCGTTGCGTACCGTCGCGCAAGATGCAATATTCGCGTGGCCGGGCCATTTGACCACCATCGAACAATAATTCGCATTGCCATGAACAAGAAGGAAGCCAAAACAAGAATCGCGGCGCTGCTGTCCGCGGGCGCGAGGAAAGCCGACGTGCTCGCCGAGCTCGCCGGACAGGGCCTCAAGGATCGCGTGCTCGCGCGCCTGATCGCGTCGCGCCCCGACCCCGAACTGTGCCGGAAGAACAAGGTGCATACCCGGATCCTGATCGCGCTCGGCATCGCGCAGTTGCTGATCAGCCTCGCACTCGCCTACCTGCTCCTGGCGGACGGGCTCAGCATCGGCGCCGCGGTGCTGTTCCTCGCGTTGACGGTGCCGCTGTCGCTGCTGTTCATCTGGGGCTTCGCGACTCATCGCGTCGGCGCGTATCACGCGTTCATCGTTCTGTCGCTGCTGCAAGTGCCGAGGACCATCGCCGATCTCGGCCGCGATCCGTCGGCCGCGCTGCCGACCCTCGGGGTGACGGTCATCTTGGTCGGCTACGTCTGGTTCGTCCGCAACCGGCTGTTCCCGGACTTCGGCTGGTTCACGCCGCGCAAGGTCGAGGGCCGTTACGCGTTCGTGGAAAACGCCTGACGCTGTCGACCGCGCGCCATGAAAAAGGCGCCGGGCCGTCCCGCGATCGCGGGACGGCCCGGCGCCTTCTGCATTCCGGAATCCGGTGGCTTACTTGGCCTTCTCGGCCGTATCGCTAATTGCCTGGCCACCCTTCGAAATGTCCTGCCCCATGCCTGCAACGGTATTGCAACCGGCGAGCGCGGCGGTCACCACCAGCAGCACTGCAGCAATCGTACGCGTCATTCTCATTCTCCTTCGAGTCAACATGCCCGACCGGGCGAATCGTATGCGGCGTCGATGCCCTGCGGCGCGCAGGACACGGGGCCTGACCTGATTATACGGAGACGGCCGCCGCGCGCCAGTGTTCGCCGGGCCGGGCGTAACCCAAGCCACACGGGCCGTCGCGCAGATTTTCCTTGACTTCGGCGGGCCTCGAACTAATATACGCACCGCGTATATTTCTCATCAGGTGCCGCCGATGACCGTTCCCCAACAAGCCTTCCTGCGCGACGCGATGCGCCGCCTCAACATGACCCGCGAAGCGTTCGCGAACCGCATCGGCGTAAGCCGTCGTGCGCTGGACACGTGGCTGTTGCCCGACGACTCGCAGGAATCGCGCGGCATGCCCGAGATCGTCGAGCGCTTCGTATCGGAAATCGTCGAACGCCCGGCACCGGATGGCGGCGACTATACGCAAAGCGTAGAAAAACAGGGGCTCGCGAAGCAATTCCTGTTCGAAGGCAAGCCGCAACTGATTTCCGTGGACCAGTTTTCACGGGATTCGGTCGAGGCGCTGTTCCGCGTCGCCGACGTGATGCAGCCGATCGCGCGCCGCCACAAGATCTCGCGCGTGCTCGAAGGCGCCGTGCTCGGCAACCTGTTCTTCGAGGCCAGCACGCGCACTCGCGTATCGTTCGGCGCGGCTTTCTGCCGGCTCGGCGGCTCGGTGTGCGACACGACCGGCTTCACGTTCTCGTCGATGGCCAAGGGCGAATCGATCTACGACACGAGCCGCGTGATGGCCGGCTACGTCGACGCGCTCGTGATCCGCCACCCGGAGAAAGGCTCGGTTGCGGAGTTCGCGCGTGCGACCAACCTGCCGGTGATCAACGGCGGCGACGGCCCGGGCGAGCACCCGAGCCAGGCGCTCCTCGATCTCTATACGATCCAGCGCGAGTTCTCGCGCCTCGGCAAGATCGTCGACGGCGCGCATATCGCGCTCGTCGGCGACCTGAAATACGGCCGCACCGTGCACTCGCTCGTCAAGCTGCTCGCGCTGTACCGCGGGCTCAAGTTCACGCTCGTGTCGCCGCCGACGCTCGAAATGCCCGCGTACATCATCGACCAGATCGCGACGAACGGCCACGTGATCGAGCAGACGAACGACCTCGCGGCTGGGCTGCGCGGCGCGGACGTCGTCTATGCGACGCGGATCCAGAAGGAGCGCTTCACCGACGAGTCGTTCGAAGGCTACACGCCGGATTTCCAGATCAACCAGGCGCTCGTCGACTCCGTCTGCAAACCCGACACGCTGATCATGCACCCGCTGCCGCGCGACAGCCGGCCCGGCGCGAACGACCTGTCGGTCGACTTGAACCGCGATCCGCGCCTCGCGATCTTCCGGCAGACCGACAACGGCATTCCGGTGCGGATGGCGATCTTCGCGGTGCTGCTCGGCGTCGAGAATCTGGTTCAACATTCGATGCGCGACGCCACGTGGCGCCCGCCGGCGTACCTCGGGCCGGAGGATGCGGTGTTTCACGGGATCGATTGACCCGCAGACGTCATACACACGACGCGCCGTCTTGCACGGCGCGTTTTTCATTTTCGATGCGGACGACGCGGGAGCGGCCGGCCCCGCGTCAGCCGACCCACGGATCGATCACGCGCAGGCCCGCCGCTTCGAACGGCGCAACGTCGCGCGTGGCCACGATCAAGCCGTTCGCTGCGGCTGTCGCGGCGATAAAGCCATCTGCCGATGCCAGCGCGTTGCCCGTCGCACGAGCCTTCGCACGAAGGCCCGCATACGCTTTGCTGGCTGCATCGTCGAACGGCAGGACCCGGCCGCGAAACAGCGGCACGATGCGCTGCTCGATGCTTTGGTGCAGCCAGTCTCGCCTCCGCCCTTCCGGCAATGCCGCCACGCCGAATCGCATTTCCGCGAGACTGATTGCGGCAAGAAACAGCGTCTCGACGTTCTGCGCGTCGAGCCATTCGATCACGGCCAAGCTCGGCTCGCGTCGCAACGGCTCGGAAATGACGTTGGTATCGACCAGGATCATTCGAAGCTCATCGGGTCGGTGGGCGATCCGTCACGCCGAACCTCGAAATCGATACCGCCGGCCTCCCGCCCGATTTCAGCCAGCAGCGTTCCCAGCTTGGGCCGCCCGTCTGGCCGGACGGCCTGCTCCAGAATGTCGCGCACCTCGGCTTCGGTACTGCGGCCATGTTGCGCTGCGCGGACCCGAAGTGCGCGATGCACCTCGTCGGGCAAATTTCGAACCGTGATCACGGGCATGATGCGCCTCACTGAGATTGCTTTCAATGCAGTCATACTATCACCCTGCTGTCACTCTGAACGAACGAAGATGCAACCACTGTAATCCGCCCGCCACGCCCATCACACTCGGCCATTCGGCCATCCTGCCCCTCCCCGCAAGCGTTCAAGCCCTCTGCAACATTCGTCAACACTCTCACCACAAATGCGAACAAGAACGCTTCTCATTTAACCGAAAATTACATAGAATGCCGCCTGAAAACAAATCGTAATAATTCCCGGCGGCGTGCACATTTCCGTAGCGCGTCGTTCCGGGGGCCACACTGCGAGGTCGAAGCGCATCATGAAGTCACGTCCTGAAGAGCTGAAGCTCGGCAAATTCACCACCCTGTGCAGCGTGCTCGCCGCGAGCCCTGCGTTCGCCGACGGCACGCCGCCGCCCGCACCGGTCGGCACCGAAGGCCATCTCGCGCCGATCGAGGTCCAGGGCAAGGCCGAGCACAGCTACAAGGCCGACTTTTCCGCCTCCACGAAATTCACCGCGCCGCTCGTCGACACGCCGAAGTCCGTGACCGTGATCCCGCAGGAGCTGATCCAGAGCAGCGGCGCGGCAACGCTGACCGAGGCGTTGCGCACCGTGCCGGGCATCACGTTCGGCGCCGGCGAAGGCGGCAACCCGCTCGGCGATCGTCCGTTCATCCGCGGCTACGACACGCAAGGCAGCATGTTCGTCGACGGGATGCGCGACACGGGCGCGACCACGCGCGAGATCTTCAACACCGAGCGCGTCGAGATCACCAAGGGCTCCGACGGCGCATACGGCGGCCGCGGCGGCGCGGGCGGCAGCATCAACCTGATCACGAAAGCGCCGCACCTCGGCACGACGGCGGCCGCGAGCGCCGGCCTCGGCACCGACCGCTACCGCCGCTTCACCGCCGACGGCAACTGGCAGTTCGCCGATCACGCGGCATTCCGCCTGAACCTGATGAGCCACAACAACGACGTCGCCGGCCGCGACGCCGTCAACAACGAGCGCTGGGGCGTCGCGCCGTCGATCGCGTTCGGTCTCGGCACGCCGACGCGCGTGACCGCGAGCTACTACCACCTGTCGACCGACGACATGCCCGACGGCGGCATTCCGTACTTCTACACGACGTCGAACAAGCCCGCGAACGTCGACACGATCTATCCGGCGCCCGTCGACCGCCACAACTTCTACGGCCTGATCGACCGCGACTTCCGCAAGACCACGTCGGACATCAGCACGATCAAGATCGAGCACGACATCACGCCGAATCTGACGGTGCGCAACACCACGCGCTACACGGAATCGACGCAGGACTACATCTGGACGCAGCCCGACGACAGCCAGGGCAACGTGGTCAACGGCCGTGTCTGGCGCCGCAACAACAACCGCAACAACAACCGCAACAGCTCGGTCAACAGCCTCGCGAACCTGACCGAACTGTTCGGCGAATTCCGGACCGGCCCGTTCAAGCACAGCTTCTCGACCGGCATCGAGCTGTCGCGCGAATGGGGAAAGCGCGATTCGTACACGGTCGCGACCGACAAGGGCACGGTCTGTCAGAAAGGCATCGGCGCGCCGTCCGGCTACAATTGCACGAGCCTGTGGTCGCCGAACCCGAACGATCCGTGGGCCGGTTCCGTCACGCGCAACAACGACTATGCGCATGCGCGCACCACGACCAAGTCGATCTACGGCTTCGACACGATCGAGCTCACGCCGCGCTGGCAGGTGAACGCCGGCGTGCGCGTCGACGATTATTCGACCCGCTTCACCGACACCAAGGCCAACGGCAGCAAGACCACCACGCGCGACGACACGCTCTTCAACTGGCAGGCCGGCCTCGTGTTCAAGCCCGCGCGGAACGGCAGCATCTATGCGTCGTATGCGACGTCGTCGACGCCGGCCGGCATGCTGCTCGGCGAAGGCAGCGAAACGCAGTCGCTCACGCCGGGCCGCGGCGGCGTCGGCTCGAACGCCGATCAGATGTCGCCGGAGAAGAACCGCAGCATCGAACTCGGCACGAAGTGGAACGTGCTGAACGACAAGCTGTCGCTGACCGCCGCGCTGTTCCAGATCGACACGACGAATGCACGCGTGACGCTGCCGAACAACCAGTACGCGATGGTCGGCAACAAGCGCGTGCAGGGCCTCGAACTCGGTGTCGCCGGCCAGATCACGAAGCAGTGGCAGGTGTTCGGCGGCTACACGTACATGAAGAGCGAGCTGCGCGACAACGGCAAGGATGCCGCGAACAACGGCCACCGGTTCCCCAATACGCCGAAGCACAGCCTGACGATGTGGTCCAACTACGACGTGACGCCGAAATTCACCGTCGGCGGCGGCGCGTTCTACATGTCGGAAGTGTTTGGCGATCCCGCGAACCTGCGTGCGGTGCCGTCGTACTGGCGCTTCGACGCGATGGCGCAATACCGGATCAACAAGAAGCTCGACCTGCAGCTGAACGTGAACAACCTGTTCAACCGCACGTACTTCGATCAGGCGTATCCGGCGCACTACGCGTCGATCGCGCCGGGCCGCTCGGCGTTCGTCACGCTGAACGCGCGCTACTGATCGATGGAAACCGTCTCGCTGAAGGCGCTCGCGTCGGTGTCGCCGCGCGCGTTCGCCGACATCCTGGCCGGCCCGCCCGAGCGCGCCGCCGCGTGGGTCGCGGCGGCTGCCGACAACGGGATCGTCGACGCGCAGGCCGTCTACGGCCAGTACCTGCTCGACGGGCACGGTGTCGCGCGCGATCCGGCCGCCGCATTCGGCTGGTTCCGGCATGCGGCGCGGGCCGGTCACCCGATGGCGATGAACATGCTCGGCCGCTGCTACGAGTTCGGCTGGGGGACGGCCGCCTGCGCACCGGTGGCGGTTTACTGGTACCGCCTCGCCGCGCAGGCCGGCCTCGACTGGGGCATGTACAACCTTGCGACGGCGCTCGCGCTCGGCAACGGCGTCGCCCAGGATCGCGCCGCCGCGCTCGACTGGTTTCGCCGCGCCGCCGCGCTCGGCCATGCGAAATCGATCAACCTGATCGGCGGCTTTTACGAGGACGGCTGGGTCGTGGCCGTCGATGTCGACGCCGCGTTCGACCACTATCGCCGCGCCGCCGAGGCCGGCGATTTTCGCGGCCAGTTCAACTACGCACGGCTGCTCGCCGATCGCGGGCGCGTCGACGAAGCCCTCGTCTGGCTCGCGCGCGTGCCGGCCACCGCCACCCCCGCGTTCGTCGCGAAGATGCGCGCGTATCTCGCGTCGTCGCCGCTCGACGCGTTGCGCGCGGCGGCGCTGCAGTTGCCGTCTCACGGTATGGAATCCGAATCATGATGCTTCATATCCCAGGCGTGCTGACCCACGCACAGGTCGCGCAATGCCGCGAGATGCTCGATGCCGCCGACTGGGTCGACGGCAACGCGACGTCCGGCACGCAGTCGGCGCTCGCGAAACGCAACCGGCAATTGCCGGAAGGTTCGCCTGTCGCGCGCGCGGTCGGCGATGCCATCCAGGATGCGCTGGCCAGACATCCGCTGTTCTTTTCGGCGGCACTGCCGCTGAAGGTGTTTCCGCCGCTGTTCAATCGCTACGAAGGCGGCGAGGCGTTCGGCACGCATGTCGACAACGCGATCCGGCTGCTGCGCGGCACGGATTTTCGCGTGCGCAGCGACCTGTCGGCGACGTTGTTTCTCGAGGAACCGCACGCGTACGACGGCGGCGAGCTGTGCGTGGAAGATACGTACGGCGTGCATCGCGCGAAGCTGCCGGCCGGCGATCTCGTGCTGTATCCGGCGTCGAGCCTGCATCGGGTGACGCCCGTGACGCGCGGGGAGCGGGTCGCGTCGTTCTTCTGGATCCAGAGCATGGTGCGCGACGACGGCGATCGCACGCTGCTGTTTCAGCTCGATACGCAGATTCAGGCGTTGTCGGCGGAAAAAGGCGCGCAGGATCCGATGGTCATTTCGCTGACGGGGATTTATCACAACCTGTTGAGGAAGTGGGCGGATGCGTAGTCGCGGCAATCACGCCCGCTATGCACGCGCCATGCGCAAGTGCACGGGCCATCGCCCCCTTCCCGTGCCGGCATTCATCTAACGAAATCGCCGATGACGGACGACGCGCCTTGCACCGCATTCACCGGGGACGGTTTCATCGATTACCGTCGGAATGGTCGGCATGGGTCGTCCGGCGACCGCCATTGGACCGTGATGCAAGTTGAATCGCCCGCGATATGACGCCTCGTCGAGCGAACCTTCCGCAACGAACGCACCCGCCGACATTCTTTCCGACGACAACGCCCCCGCATCGGTAACATCCGCACTTGCCGATCCCCGTTCGCTCCCGCACAATCGGGCCACCAGCCTTCCTCCCCCCGCGCCGATGTCCTATGCGTCACTCGCCACCGGCGTCCTGCTCGCCGGCGGTCTCGGTCAACGCTTCGACCCAAGCGGTCTGCACAGCAAGCTGCTCGCGCTGCTTCCCGACGGCACGCCGGTTGCGGTCGCGGCCGCGCGTCGCCTCGCCGCGGCCACGGCCGACGTGATCGCCGTCGTGCGTCCCGGCGCGGAAAAACTCGCGATTCTGCTGAACGAAGCCGGCTGCCAGGTCGTCTATGCGCCCGACGCGATGCGCGGCATGGGCGCGAGCCTTGCAGCGGGCGTCCGCGCGACGCCGGAAGCGACCGGCTGGCTGGTCGCGCTCGGCGACATGCCCTGGATCGCGGCATCCACCTACGAAGCGGTGACGCGCGCGCTCGACGCCGACGACGCATCGATCGTCGCCCCCGTCCATCGCGGCGTGCGCGGTCATCCGGTCGGCTTCGCCGCGCACCATTACGATGCACTGGCCGCGCTCGACGGCGACACGGGCGCCCGCGCGCTGTTCGCGAGCGCACCGGTCAACCTGCTCGGCGTCGACGATCCCGGCATCCTGCGCGACGTCGACACGCCCGCGGATCTGCGCTGACATCGGCGCGCGCCGGCCGCACCGCACATCGTGGATGCCGGCCTCGCGCGATCCGGCGCGATACCTGCAGAGGCTCGCATGTCGCCGGCAATCCGCATGCCGCCGCGAGAATCCCGCTGCAAACACCCGCCCGATTGCCTATAACGGAGACGAGGCGCGCCCGCCGCGCCACCGCCGCCACGCATTGCGCGAGTTCCCCATGGACCACACGACCCCGATGCCCGAGCCCCCGGCCGACCCGAACCGCGATCCGGAAGACGATCCGTTGTCGCCGCCACCACCGGGGCATCCTCACGACAACCCGCAGCAACCCGACGGACCGCCGAGCAAGGACCCGGTCTAGCCGGCGCATCCGCCCGCGAGCGTCCGTCCGCTACCGCGCCGTGTACCCGCCGTCGATCGCCAGCGACACGCCGCTGATCATCGACGCCGCGTCGCTGAGCAGGAACAGGATCGGCTCGACCACCTCGTCCGGCTCCGCGAAGCGCCCGAGCGGAATCGCCGCGAGCATCGGCGCGCGTTTCTCCGGCTCGCTCCACGCGAACTGCGCCATTGGCGTGAGCGTGACGGTCGGGTTCACACTGTTCACGCGGATCCCGTGTGCGCCGAGTTCGATGCAGAGCACGCGCGTCATCGCGTCGAGCGCCGCCTTCGACGCGCAATAGCTCAGATGCGCGGGCAGGCCGACGAGCGCAGCCTGGCTCGATACGTTGACGATGCTGCCCCGTGCGCATGCCGCGCCTCGCCCCGCACGTTCGATCATCTTCCGCGCGACGGCCCGCGCGACCAGCGCCGCGCCGCGCGCATTGACGGCCATCACGCGATCGAAGTGCGCCGCACTCACCTCGAGCGCCGGTTCGAGCGACGCGATCCCCGCGCAGTTGACGAGCCCGTCGAACGCGTCATGCACGGCGAGCGCCGCATCGATCGCGTGTTCGTCGCCGCCGATATCGATACGCAAGGTTTCGCATGCGATCTCGCCGGCCAGCGAATCGAGCGCGGCCGCATCGCGCCCCGCCGCGACGACCCGCGCGCCGGCATGGGCCAGCGCAACCGCGCAAGCGCGCCCGATGCCGCTCGACGCACCGGTGACGAGCACTCGCGCACCGCTGAAGTCGAATCGTGTCTTCATGATGACGCGCGCAGTTCGTGCATGATCGGTTTGAGTGCCGGATACAACGCCGTGTAAAGCGCGAAGCGCGCCGCATACGCATTCGCGCGCGCGACGTCGGGACGCGCGCGTTCGACGAGCGTGACCCAGCCGCCTTGTGCGTCGTCGTGCGACACCAGCCCCGCGCCGACGCCCGCGAGCAGCGCGGCGCCCATCGCGGCTTCGACGTCCTGCTCGATCGTCCATACCGGAAAACCCGTCACGTCCGCGACGATCTGCATCCACAGCGCCGAATGCGCGGCGCCGCCGACGACGATCAACCGGTCGTCCAGCGCCGCCGCGCCGCGCCGGCCGGCCTCGATGTTGTGCCGCAGCGCGAACGCGACGCCTTCGAGCACCGCGCGATACAGGTGCGCGCGCGTGTGCGCGAGGCTCAGCCCGACGAATGCGCCGCTCGCCTTCGCGTCCCACACCGGGCTGCGTTCGCCCATCAGGTACGGCAGGAACAGCACGCCGTCCGCGCCGGGCGGCACGCTTTCGGCCGCTTCCTCGAGCAGCACGTGCGGGTCGCCGTGCGGCAGCAATCGCGCCGCATCGATCTCCGCATGACAGAACTGATCGCGGAACCACGCGACCGATGCACCGGCCGTGATCGCGCCGCCGAATACGTACAGGTCGCGCTGACCGTTGAACACGTGCGGCATGCTGACGAGCCCGTGCCGCGCATCGACGTGCTGGTTCACGTAGCCCCAGCACATGCTGGTGCCGATCATCGCGACATGCTGGCCGGTGCGCGTCGCGCCGGCCGCGAAGGTCGCGACGGCCGCATCCACGCCGCCCGCGACGACCGGCATGCCGGCCGGCAGGCCGAGCCGTTCCGTCCATTGCGACAGCAGCCCGCCGACGACGTCGGTCGATTCGACGAGCCGCTCGGGCATCATCGTCGCGGGGATGCCGAGCATGTCGAGCGCGTCGTCGGACCACTCGCGGCGCGCGACGTCGTACACGCCGCCGATGTTGCCGGCCGAACTGTGGTCGACCGCGACTTCGCCGGTCAGCAGATAGATCACGTACGCGTTCGGCGGCAGGAAATAACGCACGTTCGCCCACACGTCCGGGCGCTGCTCGCGCAGCCACAGCATCTTGGTGAACCCGTAGTAGCTGTCGACGCCGTTGCCCGTGATCACGCGCAGCCGCTCGACGTTCACGTTCTGGTTCACCCAGTCGACCTCCGCGGTCGCGCGCCGGTCCATCCAGATCAGGCACGGGTGCAGCGGCCGCATGTCGCTGTCGACCGGAATGCCGGAGCCGCCATACAGGCTGCTCACGCACACGGCGCGGATCGCGTCGGCCGGCACGCCGTGCGCGCGCGCGTCGCTCACGCAGCCCGCGATGCAGTCGAGCACCGCATCGAACCACACCTGCGGCCACTGCTCGGCCCACAGCGGGCGCGGCGTGTCGGGCTGGTAGCCGGCCGAACGGCGCGCGACGATCGTGCCATGCCGGTCGACGAGCAGCGCCTTGGTGCTCTGCGTGCCGATGTCGACGCCTATCACGTATTCCATGATGTCTCCGGTGAGAGATCGCACGAGCCGGCGGTCAACGCGCCGGCTTCAGCAGCACCTTGATCGATTCGGACGACTTCGCGACGCGGATCGCTTCGTCCCAGTCCTCCAGCGCGAAGCCGTGCGTGACGATGCCTTTCGACGTGACGAGCCCGCGCGCGAGCAGGTCGATCGCGATCGGGTAGCAATACGGCCCCAGGTGCGCGCCGCGCACGTCGAGCTCCTTGCGATCGCCGATGATCGACCAGTCGGCGGTCGTGTCCTCGCCGAACACGCTGAACTCGACGAAGCGGCCGAGCTTGCGGATCAGTTCCAGCCCCTGGTTCACGCCGACCGGCGCGCCGGTCGTCTCGATGTACACGTCGCATCCATAGCCGTCGGTCAGCGCACGGACGATCTCGCGCGCATCGTCGCGCGTCGGATTGATCGTCACGTCCGCGCCGTATTGCCGCGCAAGTTCGAGGCGCTCGTCGATCAGGTCGATCACGACGAGCTTCTTCGGCGTCTTCAGGTGCGCGACCTGCGTCATCATCAGGCCGAGCGGGCCCGCGCCCGCGATCACCACGACGTCGTCGAGCTGAAGGTCGCCACGGTTCACGGTATGGATCGCGCACGACAGCGGCTCGATGATCGCCGCATCCTCGAGCGACACGCCGAGCGGAATCCGGTGCACGATCGCCGTCGGCGGAATGCGCATGTACTCGGCCATCCCGCCGTCGGCGACCTCGCGCTGGAAGCCGAAGATGTTGTGCACCTCGCACATCCAGTACTGGCCCGACTTGCAGTAGCGGCACTTGCCGCACGGCACGATCTGCTCGGCGATCACGCGGTCGCCCAGTGCGACGCCGAAATGCTCGGCCGCGCCGTCGCCGAGCGCTTCCACGTAGCCGAAGAATTCGTGGCCGGGAATCACGGGCGCCTTCACCCACGGGCTCGGGCCGCCCCAGAACATCTTCGCGCCCGTATAGCATTTGCAATCGCTCGCGCAGATCCCGCACGCGGCGATGCGGATCACGAGCTCGTTCGCGCCCGCGCGCGGCTGCGCGACCTGCTCGACGCGGTAATCCTCGGGGCCGTGGCAAACCACCGCGGTCATGCGCGGCTGGACTTCGGGTGTCGTCATGAGTTGTCTCTTCCGTTGATGATTCGGATGTCTGATGAATGAATCGTTACCGCGACCGCTCTCGGCTGATGTAGATCGCGAGCAGGATGATTCCGCCCTTGATCACGTTCTGCACATACGGGTTCACGCCGATCATGTTCAGCCCGTTGTTGAGCACGCCGAGCAGCAACGCACCTACGAGCGTGCCGAGGATCGCGCCGCGCCCGCCGGAGATCGACGTGCCGCCCATCACGACGGCCGCGATCGCATCGAGCTCGAAGCCGACGCCGGCGTTCGGCTGCCCGCTCATCAGGCGCCCGGTCAGCACGATCGCGGCAAGCGCCGACGTGAGCCCGGCCAGCGTGTAGACGATCAGCTTCACGCGCGCCACGCGCACGCCGGTGAGTCGCGTCGCCTGTTCGTTGCCGCCGATCGCATACACGTAGCGGCCGAACGGCATGCGATCGAGCAGCAGCCACGCGATCGCATAGACGACCAGCATGATCAGCACCGGCGCCTGGATGCCGAGCACCTTGCCGTTGCCGAAGAAGGCGACCCAGTCGGGCAGCCCGTCGATCGGATAGCCGCCGGTATAGATCAGCGCGAGGCCGCGTGCGATGCCCATCGTCGCGAGCGTGACGATGATCGGCGGCATCCCCGCAAACGCGACGAACACGCCGTTCAGGAAACCGAACCCGAAGCCCACCGCGATACCGATCGCGAGCGCGGCGACCGCATTCACGCCGGCGACCATCAACCCGGCCGCGAGCGTACCGGACAGCGCCATGACCGAACCGACCGACAGGTCGATCCCGCCGGTCAGGATCACGCAGGTCATGCCGACCGCGATGATCGCGTTGATCGACACCTGGCGCAGCACGTTCTCGAGATTCGCGGCGGACAGGAAGCTCGGGCTCGCGACCATCATCGCGATGCACACGACGATCAGCCCGACGAGCGGATAGAACAGCGTCGAACGTCGCAGTTGCGTCCACATCGCGCGCGGCGGCGGCATCTCGCCGGCCGCGGCCGCGAGTGTCGGGGAAGACGGGGAAGAAGAATCAGGCAGGTTCATGGGACGCTCCTCGCGTGCCGGCCGTGGCATGGGTCATGACCGTGTCGGGATCGATCTCGTCGCCTTCGAGCGTCGCCTCGATGCGGCCCTGCCGGAACACGGCGACGCGATCGCACATGCCGACGATCTCCGGCAGCTCGGACGAGATCATGATGATGGCGTAGCCGCGCGCGGTGAGTTCGCGCATCAGCCCGTAGATTTCCGCTTTCGCGCCGACGTCGATGCCGCGGGTCGGCTCGTCGAAGATCAGCACCGTCGCGTGGTGATTCAGCCAGCGCGCGATCACCACCTTCTGCTGGTTGCCGCCGGACAGCGTCGCGACCTCGGTGTGGATCGACGGCGCCTTCACGCCGACGCGCCGCATCACGTCGTGCGTCGTGCGCGCTTCGCCGCGGCGATCGATCAGCCAGCGCATCGACCGGTACTTGCCGAGGTTGTTCAGCGAGATGTTGTCGCGAATCGAGAACGACGTGACGAGCCCTTCCGTCTTGCGGCTCTCCGGCAGAAGGCCGATGCCCGCGCGCAGCGCGTCGGCCGGATCGGCGAGCTTCGCCGCCACGCCGCGCACGCGCACGTCCTTGCGGTGCGCGCGCGTCGCGCCGATCACCGCGAGCGCGGTCTCCGTTCGCCCCGAACCGACGAGCCCCGCGAAGCCCAGAATCTCGCCCGCATGCAGCGCGAAGCGGTTGACCGGGCCGTCGCGCTCGATCTGCAGCGCGTCGACTTCGAGCACGGCGGGCGCATCCGTGGCGCGCGCCGGCTTCGGCGGGAAGCTGCTTTCGAGCCGGCGGCCGACCATCATCCGCACCAGTTGCTCGACGTCCGTGCGCGCGACGTCGGTGGTCGCGACATACTGACCGTCGCGCAGCACCGTGATGCGATCGCACACCGCGAAAATCTCGTCGAGGTGATGCGAGATGAAGATCATCGCGACACCCTGCCGCTTCAGCTCGCGCATGATCGAGAACAGATGCTCGGCCTCGGCCGGCGTGAGCGTGGCGGTCGGTTCGTCGAGGATCAGGATGCGCGCGTCAAGCGACAGTGCCTTGCCGATCTCGACGAACTGCTGCTGCGCGACCGACAGCGTGCGTAGCGGCGCGTCGAGATCGATCGTCACGCCGAGCCGCGCGAAGATGCCGGCCGCGACGCGCCGCATCCGCGTGCGATCGCGCACACCCCAGCGGGTGCGCAGCTCGCGGCCAAGGAACAGGTTGTCGACGGCATCGAGGTGCGGAATCAGGCTGAATTCCTGGAACACGATGCCGACACCAGCCGCGACCGCGTCGTGATAACTCGCGAAATGCCGCGCGCTGCCGTCGATCTCGATCGTGCCGGTATCCGGCTGGTGGATCCCGCAGAGGATCTTCATCAGCGTCGACTTGCCGGCCCCGTTCTCGCCGAGCAGCGCATGAATCTCGCCGCGCGCGATCTCGAGGTGAATGTCCGACAGCGCCTTCACGCCCGGAAAGCTTTTCGTGATGTGACTGAGCGTCAGTATCGTGTCCATCGGCTTCTCCGTGCGAAGGGCGTCGGCCGCGCCGCCGCCCTTCACGTCGCGTTGCGCGTCGCTCACCAGCTGAATCCCTTCGCGTTGCCGCGATCGACGACCTTCACGTCGACCGGAATCGCCTTCGGCACCGTCGCGCCCCACTTGCGCGCGATCGCGATGCCGAGCGCGATGCGCACCTGGTCGGCCGGGAACTGCGCGGTCGTCTCGATGAACTTCGAGTTCGGTTTCTGGATCGCCGCGATCGCCTCGGGCGCGCCGTCGACGCTGGTCAGCCGGATGTCCTTGCCCGATCCCTCGATCGCGGCGAGCGCGCCCATCGACCCGCCGTCGTTCACGCTGAAGATGCCCTTCAGGTTCGGATGCGCGGAGATCATGTTCTCCGTCACCGACAACGCGGTCGCGCGCTCCTGCTTGCCGTTCTGCGTGTCGACCAGCTTCACGTTCGGGAATTTCGCGAGGCCGGCCTTGCAGCCGCGCACGCGTTCGAGAATCGGCACGACCGGAATGCCGTCGAGGATCGCCACCTCGCCGCTGCCGCCGATCGCCTTCGCGAGGTATTCGCACGACATCACGCCCGCGTCGTAATTCTTCGAGCCGACGAACGAATCGACCGGGCCGTTCGCGTTCGCGTCGACGGCCACGACCACCGCGCCGGCCTTCTTCGCCTGCGTGATCGCCGACTGGATGCCGGTCGAATCGGTCGGATTCACGAGCAGGATGTCGATCTTCTTCTGCAGCATGTCCTCGACGTCGCTCACCTGCTTGCTGACGTCGTGATGCGCGTCGGTCACGACGACCTGCGCGCCGATCGACGCGGCTGCGTCGTTCAACGCCTTCTGCATCGTCACGAAATACGGGTTGTTCAACTCCTGGAAGGTCATGCCGATCCGCAGCGGCGCCGCATGCGTGACCATCGGGAACCAGGCTGCGACAGCTGCCGCGGCAACGGCCGCGATGCGTGCGGCGCGGCGGCGGGATGAAGCGGGCGATGCGTGCGTCATGACGGTGTCTCCGGTTATGTGCGGTTTTTTCGTGGGTGAGCGAGCCCCTCGCGACGCGAACGGCGCGATGGGCTGGGTGAAACGGCAAGGAAAAGTCAGGCGGGCGAACGCCCGGCGATCATCCGGGCTGCGGTACGCGCCCGCGTGCATCGGGCGTGACCACGCGCGGCGGCATCGGGTTGCCGGTGGGCGCCGCATGCAGCGCGAGCTCGCGGCTGCGTGCGTTCAACCGCTGCAGCGCGCGGAATTCGGTCGGCGCCATCCCCTTCACCGCGCGAAACTGGCGATTGAAGTTGGACACGTTGTTGAAGCCGGCCTGGAAGCAGATGTCGGTGATGTTCGCGTCGTCGGCGAGCAGCATCTGGCATGCGGATTCGATCCGCAGCCGGTTCACGTACTGGACGAACGGCAACCCGGTATGGCGATGGAACGCGCGCGAGAATGCGCTGACGCTCTGCCCGGTCAATTGCGCGAGATCGGATTCGCGCAGCTCGGACGCAAGGTTCTTGCCGATGTACGACAGCGCGTGGCTGAGCCGCGTCGGCGTCACGTGCGCCTGGTCGTACGCGGGGCTCGCGAGCAGCGTGCGTTCGGCCGCGCCGCACAACCGCTCGAGGATCGTCATGAACAGCGCGATACGACGCATCCCGCGCGCGGTCAGCAGCTCGTCGAACAGCGGTGCGATCGCGGCGCTCGTGTCGTCGTCGAAACCGACGCCGCGCCGCGCGTCGTCGAGCAGCGCCTGCGCGTCGCGGCATTCGGGAAACGCGTCCATGCAGCGGCGCACGAACGACGGATCGAACTGGATCACCAGATTGCGGCGCTCGACGGTTTCGCCTTCGGCCATGTCGCTGACCCAGTTGTGCGGCAGGTTCGGGCCGAGCAGCACGAGATGGCCGGGGCCGAACGAGCCGATATGGTCGCCGACGAAATACTTGCCGCTCGTCGCGACGATCAGGTGCAGTTCGAATTCGGGATGGAAATGCCAGCGGATCGTGCGGTACGGATAGCCGTGCGACCAGACCTTGAACGACTCGTCGCGTCGCACGTCGACCACTTCCAGATCGGGATGCATCATCCTGGCGTCTCCATTCCCATGTCTCGCTGGCCGGGCCGCTCGGCGGTTCGCCTCGTTCGCCGCGTGAGTCGTGCGGCAACGCGACCGGTCGCATGGGAAGCAATGTAGGTCGATCGCGTGCGCGGCTCCACCAACTTTACGCCTGATTTTCGATACTTTTTTGCGGGTTGCGGGTGGAAAGGGGCGCGAAACGCAAAATTGTGCAGTGCGGCACCCCGCCGACCGAGCGCCGGCGGGACGTATGCGCGCGCCGGAACACGGCCGCCAGGCGGGTCGACGACGGCCGCTGTCGCGGCTACGCCGCCGCGCTTTCCCGCGCGACACGCACCTCGTACGCCTTCAGGTGGTTGTACGCGATCCGCAGCAACGACAACGCATCCGCCGCCTGCGGGTCGCGGCGCGCAAGCAGGTCGCCGATCACGTGATCGGCTTCGACCCGTGCGCGGTTTTCGACGTCGCGCAGCATCGACGCGGTCAGCGGCGACGGCGTCAGCACCATCCGCTGCATCCGCTCGACCGCGGCGGAATCGGGCCGGTAACCGTTGTGCGCGGCGATCGCGCTGCATTCGTCGAGCATCGTCTCGAGCAGGCGGCGGCCGTCCGGCGCGGCGAGAATGTCGCCGATCGACCCGCGAAACAGCGACGTGCTCGCCGCGAGCGTCGCGAGGAACACCCACTTGTCCCACATCCGCGCGGCGATGTCGTCGCTGAGCGTCGCATCGAAACCCGCGCCGCCCAGCACGTCGGCCACCGCGCGCACGCGCGCCGATTCGCCGCCGGCGAGTTCGCCGAACGACAGCCCCGCCGTGTCGTTCAGATGCACGATCCGCTGCTCGCGATCGAGCGTCGCCGCGATCACGCACAGGCCGCCGAGCACCTGCGCGGCATCGAACCGGTCGCGCAGCACGTCGAGATGGCGCATCCCGTTGAGCATCGGCAGGATCAGCGTCGACGGCCCGACGAACGGTGCGAACGATGCGATCGCATCGTCGAGGCTGTACGCCTTGCAGCTGAGCAGCACCAGGTCGAACGGCGCGGCCGCGTCGCTCGCGCGCAGCGTCTGGACGTTCGCGAGCGTCAGGTCGCCGCGCGGGCTGCGGATCAGGAGCCCGTCGCGCGCGAGCGCGGCCGCCCGGCCGTCGCGCACCAGAAACGTCACGTCGCGCCCCGCCGCCGCGAGCCGGCCGCCGAAGTATCCGCCGACCGCGCCGGCCCCCACCACCAGAATTCGCATCGTTGCCTCCTTTCGGGTTGGTTCGACGCCGCCGCCGTTCGCCCGACCGTCGGGGCACGACGCGCAACCGCCATCGCCCGACAGTATAGCGACGCCGAATATGTATATGCATAGATAACCGCACCGCGCTCGGCGGTATCGAGCCGCCGCCGTTTCTAAGGGATTTCCCGCCTACGGCAAGGTCCGTTTCGCGCCGTCAAAGAATTATCCCGTCACGCCGTTCCGGCGCGCTTGTTCGACCGACCGACCTCACTACCCATGCGCACCCTTTCCCTGAACCAGAAACTCGCCTCGATGATCGTCATCCTGTGGCTCGGCCTGCTCGTGATCGCCGGCATCGGCGCATGGCAGACGCGCGCATCGATGATCACGGATCGCCGCGACCAGCTTGCGTCGCTGGTCGCGCAGGCGACGAACGTCGCCGACCATTACTACAAGCTGTCGCAACAGAACGCATTGCCGGAAGCCGACGCGAAGCAGAAGGCCCTCGAGGCGATCGCGGCGATGCGCTACGGCACCGACGGGTATGTCTCGATCAACGATTCGAAGCCGGCGATCGTGATGCATCCGATCAAGACCGAGCTCAACGGCAAGGACGTGTCGAATTTCACGGATCCGAACGGCAAGCATCTGTTCGTCGAGATCGTGAAGGCCGGCAACGTGGACGGCGGCAAGGGTTTCGTCGAGTATCTGTGGCCGAAGCCGGGCGCCGACAAGCCGCAGGACAAGACCAGCGCGGTGCAGCGCTTCGCACCGTGGGACTGGTATCTCGTGACGGGCATGTACATGGACGACGTGCGTTCGGCCGTGCTCGCGAGCGTCGGCCGCTGGCTCGCGATCACGGCCGTGCTCGGCGCGATCGCGACCGCCGTGATGGTGCTCGTGCTGAAAAGCGTGCGCGCGAACCTCGGCGGCGAGCTCGAAGTGGCGCTCGACGCCGCGCAGCGTATCGCGCAGGGCGACCTGACCGCGCGCGTGAACGTGAAGCAAGACGACCGCGGCAGCCTGCTGCATGCACTGCATACGATGCAGAACGGGCTGATCGACATGGTGTCGCGCGTGCGGACGGGCACGGAGAACATCAACGTCGGCGCGAGCGAGATCGCGTCGGGCAACACCGATCTGTCGCAGCGCACCGAGGAACAGGCGGCCGCGCTCGTGCAGACCGCGTCGAGCATGGACCAGATGACCGCGAACGTGAAGCAGAACGCCGACAGCGCCGCCCAGGCCGCGACGCTCGCGGGCCAGGCCGCGCAGGTCGCGACGCGCGGCAGCGAGGTGGTCGACGACGTGGTGCGGACGATGAACGAGATCACCGACCGCTCGCACAAGATCGGCGACATCATCGGCGTGATCGACGGGATCGCGTTCCAGACCAACATCCTCGCGCTGAACGCGGCCGTCGAAGCGGCGCGCGCGGGCGAACAGGGCCGCGGCTTCGCGGTGGTCGCGGCCGAGGTGCGCTCGCTCGCGCAACGCTCGGCGACGGCCGCGAAGGAGATCAAGTCGCTGATCGTGTCGTCGAACGAAACCGTCGAGCACGGCGCGACGCTCGTCACGCACGCGGGCGAGACGATGGCCGAGATCGTGCAGTCGGTGCGGCGCGTGAACGAGATCCTCGACGAGATCAGCCATGCGTCGCGCGAGCAGAGCGCGGGGATCGAGCAGGTCAACCGCGCGGTCGGCGAGATGGATCAGGTCACGCAGCAGAACGCGGCCCTCGTCGAGGAGGCCGCGGCCGCCGCGCATTCGCTGCGCGACCAGGCCGAGGCGCTGCGCGACGCCGTCACGCGATTCGCGTTGCCGGCCTGACGTCGCCTCGTCCGTCGGCATCCCGCCGGATGCCGACGGATTTCGCCTGACCGGCCGGCAATGCGCGGCCGGCCCCGCACGACCCGGGCCCCGCCCTCACTTCTTCCGCGCGTCTTCCACGCTTACCCCGCTCCGCCCGGCCGGCTCATGGGCTTGAAACCGCCGAACCCCATCCCGGCCGCCCGCTGGGCCAGCTCGATGTCGTTGGTCACGCCGAGCTTCTTCATCGCGCTGATCTTCTGCGCGCTGACCGTCTGCTTGCCCTTGTTCAACCGCTGCGCGATCGTCTTGATCGGCAGGCCGGCCAGATAAAGGCGCATCACCTCGATCTCGCGCGTCGACAGTTTCACCGGCGCCTGGTCGTGCTCGGCGACCGCATCGAGCGCGCGCCGGACGAGCGGCGACTGATAGCGCCCGCCGCTGTAGCTCGAATGGATCGCGGTGACGATGTGACCGACTTCGTCGAACTTGCTGACGAGGCTCGCGCCGCCTTTCGCGAGAATCGAGCGGAAAATCACCGGATTCTCGTTGCCCACCAGCGCGACGACCCCGACGTTCGGGCGCGTGCTGTGCAGCCAGTCGAACAGTGCGAGACCGTCCATCTGCACGTCGCCGCGAATCGGATAGTCGACCAGCACGATGTCGCAGTCGACGCTGCCGAGCGCCTCGATCAGATCGCCCGGGGTCCGGGAGACGCCGACCAGATCGATCGCGCACGCGTCGCCGGCAATGTGCTCCATGCCCGCGAGCGTCAGCGGCGAGTCGTACGCGAAAACAGTGCGAATTCTGAATTTCCCCATGCGCAGTCCCAGAAGTTTCGCCGGGCCGCACGTCGCGGAATGCGTGCGCGGCGGATCGGCATTGAATCGACGTTCAGGATATTTTTATCCCGGACATCATTCTAGGCAGCAACGCACGGCCGGGATATGGGGCGTCGTCTGAATTGGTCGGTGCAGGCGTGATACGAGTTTGATATCGGTGCCGGTCCGACCGTCCGGCGGCAGCCGGGGTCGGCCGGACGGCCGACGTTGCGGGTCGCGCGGGCCGCACGGACGGCCCGCGGGGTAAAATTGCGGCCTTTGCATGCCACTCCGGGCGACCGGCCGGCGGCAGCGCGCCCTTCCCGGCCGCGCGCCCGCCCGTTCGCCGGCTGCCCGTACTCCCGCTTCCCCCATGACCGAATCCGATCTGCAATCCGACGACACCACCATCCACGAAGACGGCCTCTGGCGCGACAACGGCTGGACGGCCCGCATCATCAAGAACGAGGACGACGACGGCTGGGCCGTCGAGATGATCAAGGACGGCGAAGCCGAGCCCGCGCTCGTCGGCCCGTGGACGATGGGTCGCGACAAGAAGAATCCGAAGCCGATGGACGCGAATGCGTTCCGCACGCTGGTAAAGACCGCGACCGAGGTGCTGATGCGGCACGAGCAGCAACGCCGTGCGATGCTGCACAAGGAAGTGACGGTGCAGGACGACGACGGACAGGATGTGTCGGTCACGCTCGACATCGTGCCGGACGAGTTCGAGCCGTATGCGCAACTGAAGGCGTTCGACCCATACGGCGAGCTGCTGGCCGACGCGAAGGTCTCCGCCGGGTTCAAGCTCAACAAGGCCAGTGCCGCACGCTGGGTCGAATCGGGCTTCGAACGGCCGGCCTGACGCTACGGGCCGGCGCCAGCGCGACGCCGCCACCCGCCCGCGCGTGCGCAACGCGCGCAACCTGCGCAATCCGCGTCAGCCGTGCAGGCCGTGCGCGGTCATCAGGCGGTACAGCGTCGCGCGCGAGACACCGAGTTCCGCCGCGACGTCGGCATGCTGACGCCGATGCCGCAACAGCGTTTCCTCGATCGTGCGCCGCTCCGCCTGGCGGCGCAATTCCGCAAGCGTCGGCGGCCGCTGCGACGTGTACTGGTTCAGTTCGAGATCGACGGCCGAGATCAGCGGGCCATTCGTCATCACGACCGCGAAGCGGATCCGGTTGATCAGTTCGCGCACGTTGCCGGGCCATGCATAGTTGTGGATCGCCTCGATCGCGCACGGCATGAAGCCGCGAATCCGGTGCGCGCTGTCGCCGCGATAGCGCCGCAAGATGTGATCGGCGAGCAGCATGATGTCGCGGCCGCGCGCGCGCAGCGGCGGCTCGTCGATACGCAGCACGCACAGCCGGTAATACAGGTCCGCACGGAACCGTCCCGCCTGCATCGCGGCCTCGAGATCGACGTGGGTCGCGGACACGATCCGCACATCCACCGGAATCGACGTGTGTCCGCCGAGCCGCTCGATCTTGCCCTCCTGCAGGAACCGCAGCAGGCTCGCCTGGCTCTCGAACGGCATGTCGCCGATTTCATCGAGGAACAGCGTGCCGCCGTGCGCGGACTCGATGCGGCCGATCTTGCGCTGATGCGCGCCGGTGAACGCGCCGCGCTCATGACCGAACAGCTCGGCCTGCAGCAGCGTCGTCGGAATCGCCGCGCAATTCACGGCGACGAACGGCGCGTCGGCGCGCGACGAATGCTGATGGATCGCCGACGCGGTCAACTCCTTGCCGGTGCCGGATTCGCCGGCGATGAACACGGTGGCCTCGGTGTTCGCAACCTTGCGGATCGTCGCGAACAGACGGCGCATCGCGTCGCACGCGCCGATCATCGTGCCGCCGGGCGGCGCGGCGTCGACGGCCGGATCGCCTTCCGCCAGTTTCAGCATCCCGTACGCATGGCCGACGAGATAACCGATCGTCGTATCGGCCGTCGCATCGCGGGCGTAGCCGAAGCAGCACTGGCGGATCAGGCGCGCGATGGTGGCGTCGCGCAGTCGCTCGTCGTCGGCGAGCGCGACCCAGCCGATCCGCGGATCGCGCAGCAGCGCCTCGAACGACGCGACGTCGGGCGACGCGAAATCGTCGAAATCGACGATGCCCGCATGCAGGCGGTTCGCCTTCACGAGATTGAGTGCGTCCGCAACGGATTTCGCGCGCCACACGTCCCAGCCGCGCGACGCGAGACAGTCGACGAGCCCAGCATCGGGACGCGGCGACAGATACACGAGCGGGCGTGACGGCACGCCATGGTGACGCCGGACCGCGACGAACGGTGGCGTGCACGGCGCCCGCTCACCCTCCTGCGGGCCTGACAGTCTGATCGGGCAGCAATGGTTCACGATGGCCTCGCCGCATGGGGTTGTCTGGCCGAACGGGCGGCGCGAAACGATGCGCGGCAGGCCTCCCTGCCCACGCGCGACGCTGCCGGCATGTCCGCTCGGGAAAGTTTCGTCATCGGCAGAACACGACGCGTTGCATGTAGATCTGCGGTTCGACGACGGGCCGCGCGGCCTGGTTGAGGTCCTCGCGATAAGCACGGTAGGTCTTGCCGTTCACCGTCACTTCCGTCGCAGGCGCCGTTTCGATCGTGTTCAGCCCTTTGCGCTGCCAGTCGCTGACCCGCGCCGACGCCGACACGCTCGACTCGCCGGCGATCTTCTGCGTGATCGCGCTGCTGTCGCTCCACGGCTGCGTCCGCATGTCCTCCGCGTGCTGCATCGCGCCGATCGTCTTGCCGGTCGGCGTCGGCCCGTTCTGCGCGTCGAACGGCGCGCCACGACCGTACACCGGCGACTGCCACGACGGTGCGTGCCCCTCCGCCGGCATCATGTAGATCATCTGCGGATCGCCGACCATCATCATCGGCACACATGCCGTGTTGTCCGGGCGGCCGAGCGTCGTCAGCGCCTGCTGGACGCTCGCGGCATTCGCGAGGGTCTGCTCGCTCAGGATGACAAAGACCGCGGGGTTCTGGAAAACCGACTGCGCGGCGGCTTGTGTGCCGACCAGCAGCAGCGCGACCAAAAAGATCCTCATGATTGAGGCCTCCTTGTACCCTCGTCAGGCAAAAAGAGGTGTTGACCTCGGGGAAGGGACCAACACCCGTCAAACTTGCGACGTGCGTCGCGCCGCGGATCCCGGCGGCGCCCGTGCGACCGGCATGTTGATCGCACGGGAGCCTTGTCCGCATGCTTACGACGACGTACTCGTCGAGATGACGGTCGGCGCCGGCATCGCCGGCGCGGCCGGGGCGGCCTGCTGGTCAACCGCGGCCGGCACGTCGGCGGACGGTGCGGGCGTGGCAGCGGATTCGACCGCGTCCGTCGCCTTCGCATCGGCTGCCGGCGCGGCGGCAGCAGCAGCTGCTGCTGCGGCGGCGGGCTGCGCGGCTTCTGGCGCGGGCGCCTCGGCTGCTGCCTGCGATGCCGGTTCGGCAGCCTTCGCATCGACCGCGGGCGCGGACGTTGCGGCGTCCGCGGTCTGCGGTGCGGCGTCGGTCGCCGCCGGTCCGGATTGCGCGATGTCCGGCGTCTTCGTGGCGACGGCGGGCGCTGCTGCGGCTTGCGCGGCGGTATCGGTTGCGGCCGGTGCAGGTTCCGGCGCCTTGTCGGCAATCGCCGACGCGGGTTCCTTCGCCTTCGTGTCGACCGCAGGCGTCGCCGCGGCTTGCGCCGTGGTGTCGGTTGCGGCCGGCGTGGGTGCCGGCGCCTTGTCGGCAACCGCGGCCGGCGCGGCGGCCGGCGCGGCACTCACTGCCGGCGCTGCCGCCGCAACCGGTGCAGCAACGGCGGCAGGCACGAGCGCAGCCGCTTGCGTCGCCTTCACGGCGGCCGCCTGTGCTGCGGCAGGCACCGCGCCGACGGCCGGCGCGGCGATCGACGGCGCGGGCACCGGCACCGGGATCGGCGCCGCCTGGACCGCGGTCGTCGCCACCGGGCGCGTCTGCACGGGCGCGGCGGCGTCGAGCGGCGGCAGGCCCATGCGGTTGCGCACGATCGGATCGCGATACTTCACGTCGTCGGCCACGGTCGCTTCGACGGCGGGCGCCACGTTCGAGCGCGCGAGCGGCGCGGTCGTGCCCGGGCACAGGTGACCGGTCGCTTCCACCGCACGCCGGTTCGCATCGCTCTGGCAAAGCAGCGCGAGCGCGACGTCGGTCAGCCCCATCGCGCGGAATTCACGCGCGTCGAGACGACGCACGCATGCCTGGTCGACCAGGGTCGTGCCGCCCGTCGCGCCGAAGCCCGGAAACGACACGCCGACGCTCACCGAGCCCATGCAGGTATCGGACAGCGTGGTCGTGAGGCCCGGCGCCTGGATCGCGGGGTTCGTCTTGATCGTCTGGGTACCCGAGTAGTTGACGTTTTCCGACGTCTGGGTGTTGAACGGATTAGTCCCCGGCGAGCCCGCCGACTGGAGCGAGCTCACGCTCTGCGGCGTCACGTTCGAGCCGCCACTCGTGGACGACGGCAAGTTCAAGTTGACCTGCACGCTCGAATTGCCGCTGCCACGCACCCCGCTGCTGCTGGTGGCGTTACCGCCGCGCGAACTCGTGGTGTTCGTGTTCATGCTCGAGCCACCGCCCTGGCTGATCGCCGTCGACGACGTCGAGGACTGCGCGCTTGAAGTCGAGTCGGCGGTCTGCGCTTGGGCACCGATCGTGGCCATCGCGAACATCGCCGCACATGCCACCCTGATCTTGTTGCTGTTCATTTCAATCTCCGGACGTGGTTTGACCTCCCACCCAGGCAACCGTATTAATTCCCCTGAATGCCTTCAGTTTTGCCTGCTTCCCCGAACTGCTTCCAGCCACTGCCCAGCTGGGACCATGAACCGCCCGACATGCCCGGCCATTGCGGGGCCGCCGATGCGCCGATGGCACTGCCCGACGAAAGCGTGTGTTGTGACGGTTTGGTTGTCTGGTCAGGGTTGTTTGACGTTTGCACATTCGATTGCACGTCGTCGGCAGCACGGTCAGCGCCATACGCCGTCAGAGACGCGAGCATCAGAGCGGCGGCAATCAGTTTCTGCTTCATGCCAACTCCTTACGGTGACAACAAGGCGAGGAAAGAGACCAGCGTCGTAGGGAAGCTGGCCCCCCCGACACCCGATTCAGGGACTGCCGGCGGTCGCGCCGGAACTGCCCTGGCTGCCGCCCGATGCGAACGGCGATCCGGCCGGACCGGTGCCCCATACCGTCGACGAGTTGAAGTGGTTCGAGCCCGCGACCGTTCCCGACCACCCACTGCCCGCCATGCCGGCGGCACCTGCGTTGGCAATGCCGTTGTCGTTCGCGCCAGTTGCCGTGTAGTGGTTCGCGCCGAGTACGATCGTGGCGGTCACCCCTCCCGACAGCGCATTGGCGTTCTCGCTCGTGTTGCCGGTTCCACCGAACGAGCCTGCGGCACCGATACCGCCGCCTGCCGCGAACGCGCCTCCGTTCGTGCCCCAGCCGCTGGCCGTCGAAGTCGAGTCGTGATAGGCGGATGCCGTGCCGATGGAGCCGGCGGGTGTCACGGTACTTCCGGCGTTCGCGCCCGCCACCGAAGTCGAGTTGCTCGTGTAGCTGCCGGTACCGACCAGCACCGAACCGGAGACGCCTGCCGCGACGGATTGCGTCTGGTTGAATGTCGTCGGACCTGCCGCCAGCACGGCTGACGATAGGACGGTGAGCGCTGTCGCTAAAATGACGTTGGCTTTCATAGCAATTCCTTGCTGTGAGGAAGTTCGGTGGCCAGGTCGCCGGGTCCGCCCTCGCGGGACGAAACCCGGCGTCCGTGCCACCTGTCCATGACGAACGCTATGCGCCGCGGCTTAGTAGTGATACATCGTCCAGCCGGTCGAGCCGGCATTCGCACCGCTGGACCCGCCAGCTTGTGCGCCGCCGAAGCCGAAGCCGCTCACCGTCGACGTGTTGATGTGGTTCGTGTACGAGATCGAGCTGCTCGCGCCGCCGCCGGCCGTTGCACCGGCGGCGCCGAGCGCCGCGCCCGAATCGGTTGCGGTGAAGTGACCGAACCCGACAACACCGGCCATCGTCTGGCCACCACTCGACGAGTTGCTGGTCGAGACCGTGCCGCTCGCTGCGAACGCTGCACCCGAAACCGCCATCACTGCTGCTGCAATCAGAAGCTTCTTCATGGTCGACTCCATAACGGCGTGGACGGAACAAGCGAGGAAAGCTGCACGCCTTCAACTTCCCTGCCTCGAGCAATCCTTAAAAATAAGGATCACTATCCAATCACGAAGCAACGATTCGTCTCGAATCCGAGACCACGTAACTTTTGGCCAGTCGAAGTTCAGTTAGTATTTTTTTAGTTTTCCGAATTTTTTATAGAAATTCTCGATATCGCATATCGATTTTTAAAAATCAGAAAACAAATCGCCTCACGCACCCGAATACAGGCATTCGACATCCCGAACTGGTTTTTTCGAAATTCGCACCCGCGACACACCGGCACACGGCATTCGCTTCAGCGATCGAAAATGCGTGAAAATGGTTAAATACCGAAAATGCAGCGCCATCCAAAACATGCACGTCATCGTGGCGATAACGGGCCTGCATGACGGTCAGTCGGCATCGCCTCTCCCTGAGCTACCGATCAATGATCTTCCGGGTCATCCGGCCATCGGGTATTCGCGCGAGTCCGGCGAGCGCCGGCAGTTGCCCGGCGCACTCGATACGGCCCTGCACGGTCGAAGTCGGGTCGGGGTCAAGCTGTCCGGCACGAACAGCCCGGTCCACCCGGACGCGCTGAATGAAAGGGAGTACCGCTGTCGGCCGGTCGTCATGCGGAACGACAGGCGTTCCAGCACGTGCGACACGCGGATGCCGGGAAACCGGCGACGAACCCGCGAGGCTGGCACTGCTTCGCGAGCCGTACTCCGAGCTGTCCGACTACCCCACGGATACGCAAGGAATGCGCAGAACGAACGACTGCTTCTGGTCTTCATCGCTGTTTCCCCGACTGCTTATTGACGAACGCGTCGCCCCCCATCTTTGTCGCATCAGGTCGACCGCTCGCCGGTGCGTCCCATGTCGCAAGCGGCATGCCATGCGTGATTCCACCGATGGTTGCCTGACGCGTACCATCCGCAACGCCCGGCCATTTCTCCGCGAATCGCATTTTTTGTTTCAGGAATGTATCGCGACAACGGTGGGCGACTTGCGCCGATCATTGAATGCCGCGAAGCAATGCCGGAAAAGGCGGACGAATGCGGCCCGCGGGGCCTCGCGCAAGGGGGTGACGAACGGGTGTTTCATACTTGAGAAGTGCGGGGCCGCAGATTGCGGCCGATCAGCACATCGGCCCTGCCAAACCGCCTGCTGCGGCCCGTTCGACAGCGTTCGCATCCGTGAGAAACGACGAATCGAAACGCACGGCCCCCCGGTGCAGTGAAGCCTGCACAGCGGATATCGCCAGGCTTCCGGCTGTGCACGCCGGCCGCCGCGAAACGCAGTTGATTCATCCGTGAAAATACCGACGGGATCAAGCGTCGGCCGACAATGCGAACGCGCGGCAAAAGACGGCAATTGCGGTGCAGGCCGACATGGCGTTCGCGCCGCCTGCATAACGGAAAAAATGACAACCTGTGCCGCACGAAGCCTTCAACACCCTTTATTCATTGTTACTGGCGTCATTCAATTCGGCGGCATTCGATGTCGATAACCGCCTCGCGCCAATCGCCGGATAACGACGCACGATGCGCGCGAGAAACATTTCCGATGCGATATCGGCCGCGAACCTCATCGCTGAAACATGTTCGTGCAAAGCGTGATTCATGCAGAAAATTCGTGACGGCGCGACTTTTTTGCGCGTTTCGACCGGCCGGTTCGTATGCTGCCGGAAGTTGTCACACCGATTCGCGCAATCCACGGATACATGCGTGAAACAGAAGTTCGTGCGCGGCGCGGCAGCGCCGTCCGCTGCTCCCTCGCATCCGCATGCGGCAACCGTGGCACGCAGCTTGAATGTCATCCTGATTCGGCAGACCGCGCAGCGCACGACGAAGCCACGCGCGACGCAATCGCAATGAACCGCGCCTCCGCTACGTGCCGAGCAATTCCTTCTTGCGCAGATGCACGACGTCGCGCATCGGCGGCGCGCCGAACAGCCGGCTGTATTCGCGGCTGAACTGCGACGCGCTTTCATAGCCGACGGTCGCGGCCACGGACCCCACGTCGCCGCCCTGCCGCAGCAATAGCCGCCGCGCTTCGTGCAGCCGCAGTTGCTTCTGATACTGCAGCGGGCTCAGCGTGGTCACGTGCTTGAAGTGATGGTGTAGCGACGACACGCTCATGTTGACCGCCTGCGCGAGCGTGTCGACGCGCATCGGCTCCGCGTAGTGATCGCGGATCCATTCGATCGCGCGTGCGATCCGGTGCGTCTGGCTGCCCGCAACGGCCATGTGCCGCAGCCGCGTGCCCTGCCCGCTCGTCATCAGCCGGTACAGCAGTTCCTTTTCGATCAGCGGCGCGACCACCGGAATGTCGGCCGGCGTATCGAGCAGCCGCAACAGCCGCAGCGCGGCATCGAACAGCGGCGGCGTCAGCTCGGCAAGCGCGATGCCCTCGCCTTCGGGGCCGGCATCCGGCTCCGGTAGCCGCATCTCGGCCGCGAGTTCGACGATGCGCTGCGGATCGAGCGTGAGCGACAGGCACAGGTAAGGCGCATCCGGCGACGCCTGCGTGACGCGCGAGAGAATCGGCAAGTCGATCGACGCAATCAGGCAGTTCCGCGTGTCGTATTCGTAAGCCTGGCCGCCCACGATCACACGCTTCGCGCCCTGCGCGGCGATCACCAGCGCGGCGCGCGACACGCCGCAGCCGAGATCGACCGGATGCCCGTGCCGGTGCAGCATCAGCGCCGGCACTGCCGTCGAGTGGGAGCCGTCGGTCGGCGCGAAGCGGGCGATCAGCGATGCCAGTTCGCGCCGCCCGGATTCGCGCGACGCCGCGATATCGGTCATGTCCATGACGGGTTCCTCGCTTCGTTTCCCTGAATCGCGCGAGCATAGCGAATCGCTCGCCGCCGCGCCGGGGATTTGCAGGATTGTTCAATAAATTTGCAGGATTGGGTAGACGCAAAAAACGCGCGCTCGCGCACACTGCCCGCTAACCGGGCGCATGCCGGGTTTTCCCCATGGAGACATACCAATATGCCTACCTCGTTTGTCCTCAACGGCAAGAACGTTACGCTCGACGCCGATCCGTCGATGCCCGTCCTCTGGGCGATCCGCGAGCACGCGGGGCTGACCGGCACGAAGTTCGGCTGCGGCATGGCGCAGTGCGGCGCGTGCACCGTCCATCTCGAAGGCCAGGCGGTGCGCTCGTGCGTGCTGCCGCTCGCCGGCATCGCCGGCAAGCACGTCACCACGATCGAAGGCCTGCAGAGCAAGCCCGCGCAGGCCGTGCAGGCCGCCTGGGTGAAGCTGCAGGTGCCGCAGTGCGGCTATTGCCAGTCCGGCCAGATCATGTCGGCCACCGCCTTGCTCGAACAGAACCCGAAACCGACCGACGCGGACATCGACGCCGCGATGAACGGCAACATCTGCCGCTGTGCGACCTACGCCCGCATCCGGGCCGCGATCCACGACGCGGCCGCGACGCTGGGAGCCTGACCATGACGATCGAACTCGACAATCGCGATTCGGTGCGGCCGTCGCGCCGCACGTTTCTGAAGGCCGCGGGCGCCGCGGCCGCCGTCAGCCTGACGATCGGTTTCGAATGGGCCGGCCTCGGCCGCCGCGCGCTCGCCGCGACGGCCCCCGCCGCCGACTTCGCGCCGAACGCATTCCTGCGCATCACCCCCGACGGCGCGGTCACCGTCATCGCGAAACACGTGGAAATGGGCCAGGGCGCGTACACGGGCATCGCGACGATCGTCGCCGAGGAGCTCGACGCCGACTGGTCGACCGTACGCGTCGAAAGCGCGCCGGCCGACGCGAAACGCTATGCGAACCTCGCGTTCGGCACGATGCAGGGCACGGGCGGCAGCTCGGCCATGTCGAACTCGTGGCAGCAACTGCGCGAAGCGGGCGGCAAGGCCCGCGCGATGCTGGTGTCGGCTGCGGCGGCGCGCTGGAAGGTGCCGGCCGGCGAGCTGACCACCGCCAACGGCGTCGTCACGCACGCGAAGAGCGGCAAGACGGCCGCCTACGGCACGCTGGTCGCCGACGCGTCGACACTGCCGGTGCCCGACAAGGTCACGCTGAAGCAACCGACCGACTTCAAGCTGATCGGCCATCGCATTCCGCGCGTGGACGGGTCGGCCAAGTCGAACGGCACCGCGCATTTCACGCTCGACACGACCTTCCCCGGCATGCGCGTCGCGCTGCTGCAGCGCCCGCCGCGCTTCGGCGGGACGGTCAAGTCGTTCGACGCGACGGCCGCGAAGGCCGTGCCGGGCGTGGTGTCGGTCGTGCAGGTGCCGGGCGGCGTCGCGGTCGTCGGGACCGGCTTCTGGGCCGCGAAACAGGGCCGCGACGCGCTGAAGATCGACTGGGACGAAACGAACGCCGAGAAGCGCGGGTCGGCGGAGATCATGCGCGAGTACCGGCAGCTCGCGGCGAAACCCGGCGCATCGGCGCGCAAGGACGGCGATGCCGACGCGGCGATCGCGGGCGCCGCGCGCAAGGTCAGCGCGACGTACGAATTCCCGTATCTCGCGCACGCGCCGATGGAGCCGCTCGACGCGGTCGTCAAGCTGACCGCGAACAGCTGCGAGATCTGGGCCGGCGACCAGTTCCAGACGGTCGACCAGGGCAACGCCGCCCGGGTCGCGGGCCTGAAGCCCGAGCAGGTTCGGATCCACACGCTGTACGCGGGCGGCAGCTTCGGCCGGCGCGCGAACGCGTGGTCGGACTACGTGGTCGAGGCCGTGTCGATCGCGAAGGCGCTCGGCGCGGACGGCAAGCCGGTCAAGCTGCAGTGGACGCGCGAGGACGACATCCAGGGCGGCTTCTATCGCCCGATGTACTTCCACAAGCTCGACGCGGGGCTGACCGCGGACGGCAAGCTGGTCGGCTGGCGCCACCGGATCGTCGGCCAGTCGATCCTCGCCGGCACGCCGTTCGAGGCGTTCATGGTCAAGAACGGGATCGACGCGACGTCGGTCGAGGGCGCGGCGAACCTGCCGTACGCGGTGCCGAACGTATCGGTCGAACTCACGACCACCCAGGTCGGCCTGCCCGTGCTGTGGTGGCGCGTGGTCGGCAGTTCGCACACGGCCTATGCGGTCGAGGCGTTCATCGACGAAGCCGCGCACGCGGCCGGCAAGGATCCGTACCTGTTCCGCCGCGACCTGCTCGCGAAGGAGCCGCGGATGCGCGCGGTGCTCGAGCTGGCCGCGCAGAAGGCCGGCTGGGATCCGGCGAAGCCGCTGCCGAAGGGCCGCGGGCGCGGGATCGCGGTGGCCGAGGCGTTCAAGAGCTATGTCGCGCAGGTCGCGGAAGTGTCGGTCGACGCCGACGGCAAGGTGAAGGTCGACCGCGTGGTGTGCGCGGTCGACTGCGGGATCGCGATCAACCCCGACATCGTCGCCGCGCAGATGGAAGGCGGCATCGGCTTCGGGCTCGGCGCGGCGCTCCACAGCGCGATCACGCTGAAGGACGGCCAGGTCGAGCAGCGCAACTTCGACGGCTATCACGTGCTGCGGATGGCGGAGATGCCGAAGGTCGAGGTGCATATCGTGCCGTCGGCCGAGGCGCCGACCGGCGTCGGCGAGCCGGGCGTCGCGCCGGTGGGCCCGGCGGTCGCCAACGCGATCTTCGCGGCGACCGGCAAGCGGCATTACGTGCTGCCGTTCGATTCGGGCGATACGGCGAAGGCTTGACGGGCAAGTGAAACGCCGGCCGCGCGGCGAGAGTGTCGCGCGGCCGGTTTTTCTTTCTGCCGGGGCAGGCCTCGGCGGCGCATTCGAAGTCGGCGAAAATCTGCCCCAACCCATTGATTCGACGCGGCAATCCGTCCGGCGCGGGACGGTTCGATGCCGGTTTCACCGTCCGGCCGTTGCCCGGCTTGATCGGCGGGAGTCTCCCCCCACGTAACACCGCCCGTAACGCCCGTAACGTTCCCCCGGATGCTACGTAACAATCCTTCAATGTTGCTCCGACCCTTCCGAAGCGCGCCGCGCATCCCGCGTTAAAAATTCTTTTAGATTCAAGGCCGGCGCGCCGCCAGCCCCGCCCCCGCCCCCCCGTCGACGCCTGACGGACCATCCCTGGCCCGGAAGTTGCGGTACATGACCCGCAAACACTCCTTTACGGACATGCGAGGGCCAACATGGATTGCAAATACCTGTACATCGACAATATAAAAATCAACTTCGTGCGCCGCACGATCGAAATCGACAACAAAGTCGTCGACGTCACGCCGCGTGAATTCGACGTCGTCGAATTCCTGCTCGACAACATGAACAAGATCGTGCCGCGGCAAGCGATCCAGGAAGCGGTCTGGGGCCGCGAGCTCGGCGTGTCGTCGCGCACGCTCGACACCCACATCTCGCGCATCCGTTCGAAGCTGCAGCTCGATCACGACAAGAACCTGCGGATCATCCCGATTTATGCGGTCGGCTATCGGCTGGTGCTGTTCGGCGCGGCCATGACGCACGTCGAGCGCCACGACGCGGCGCCGATCCTGCGCGCCGCGCCGCAGCAGGCGCTGGCTGCCGACTACGCGTAACGCGTCACGGCTCACCTGCGCGCCGCCACTGCGCGGCGCGCCGGCAAGACTCCCCACCGCGCCGCACGTCCGCCGTGCGGCGCCGCGCGACCCGGCACACGTGCCCCGCCGCGCCACGACCGCCGCCTCCGGGCGGCGGTTGCCTTTGTGCGCGCGACGCGCCGCACGCGGCCACGCCGCCGCGCAGCAGGCTTCGTAGCTCGCCGCCGCCCGCGCGGCCGGCGGATGCGCGCGACTACGGATTCCGGCGCGGCACGCGGCCGGCGCCGTCCCTACAATCGACGCAGCAGCCGCGCGCCCCCTGCGCCGCCGGCCACAACAACCCGTCGAACCAACGCCGAATCCGCCCCGATCCCGCCGTGCCTGCGCTGTCCCTGACGAATGCCGACGCCGGCGACGCCGCGAACCGGGCCTCGCCCGCCGCTGCCACCCCGCCCGCCGCGGCGCCCGCCATCCCGCCCCCGCCGGCCGCGGTCGCGCTCGACGCGTCGCCGTGGCTGCCGCGCCTGTCCGCCGACGCCGCGCGCGGGCTGTCGCATGCGTATGGCGCCACGGGCGCGGTCCCGGTCACGCTCGGCGAACACGCGTACGAGGTGCGCTGGCGCGTCGACGCCGAACCGGCCGCCGACGCGCACGCGTACCGCTTCGTCATCGGCCCGGCCGCCGGCACGCTGTGGATCGATCCGGTCGCGGAAAACGCATGGCTCGGCGACGCGGCCGACCCGGCCGTGCCGGCCGTGATCCGCGCGGCGCTGCTCGCCGACCTCGCCGCGCCGCTCGCGGCCGTGCTGCAGGCCGCGACACGGCAGCGCGTGGAACTGCTGCCGCCGCCGGCGAGCGTGCCCGCATGGCGCACCGCGCCGGCCGCGCTGCGCTTCGAACTGCGTCGCGCCGACGGCGCATGGCGCTGCCACGGCGCGCTGCTGTTCGATGCGCCGGACGCGCTCGCGGTGTTCTTCGCGGCGCCGGCGGCCACGCGGCCCGACACGCGCGCCGCGTATGCAAGCCTGCCGGTGCCGCTGGTATTCGAGATCGGCCGCACCGAGCTGACGACGGCCGAGCTGGCCGACGTCGTCAGCGGCGACATCATCGCGATCGAGCGCTGGCGCGCGCACGAGCAGAACCTGCTGTGCGTGGCGCGGGTGCCGGCCGCGCCGGCGTGGGAGATCACCGGACGGCCGTCGGGGACCCGGCTGACCGTCGAACGAATCAGGGAGATGCCTTTGGAACCGACCCGCACCGACACCCCGCCCGCCACCGCGAGCGCGCACGACGCGTCGCCCGACGATGCGCCGCGCTCGCTCGACGGCCTCGCGGTCGACCTGCGCTTCGAATTGCCGCCCACGTCGATCCCGCTCGGCGAACTCGGCACGCTGCAGCCCGGCGCGGTGATCGAACTGCAGCAAGGCATCAACCAGAGCGTGATCCATCTCGTCGCGAACGGGATGCTGATCGGCACCGGCCATCTGATCGCGGTCGGCCAGAAGCTCGGCGTGCGCGTCGTCACGCTGACGCAGCCCGCGCCGCGCGAGCGCTGAACGATGGGCAGCCTGCCGAATCCGGTCGCGCTGATCGCGGTGATCGCCGCGCTCGGCATCGCGCCGTTCGCGGCGCTGATGGTGACGAGCTACACGAAGCTCGTGGTCGTGCTCGGCCTGCTGCGCTCCGCGCTCGGGATCCAGCAGGTGCCGCCGAACCTCGTGCTCAACGGCATCGCGCTGATCCTGTCGCTGTTCATCATGGCGCCGGTCGGGATGTCGATCCGCGACGCGCTGCAAGCCCGCCACTTCGACGCATCGGGACAATTGTCGACCGCCGACATCGGCGCGCTCGCCGATGCCGCGCTGCCGCCGGTCAAGGATTTCCTGGTGTCGCACACGCGGCAGCGCGACCGCGAATTCTTCGTGCGCACCGCGACGTCGGTCTGGCCGAAGAACCGCGCGGACGGCATCAAGGACGACGACCTGCTCGTGCTGGTGCCGAGCTTCACGCTCGCCGAGCTGACGAAGGCATTCCAGATCGGTTTCGTGATCTACATCGTGTTCATCGTCGTCGACCTGCTGGTCGCGAACATCCTGCTCGCGTTAGGCATGCAGATGATCTCGCCCACGACGATCTCGGTGCCGTTCAAGCTGCTGCTGTTCGTCGCGCTCGACGGCTGGTCGCTGCTCGTGCACGGGCTCGTGCTGTCGTATCGCGTGGCGGGGGCGGGATGAGCGCGCGCGGCCCGCGCGGCGTCGTCGCGAGCCTGTGCGCGATGCTCGCGCTGACGCTCGCATGCGCGGGCATGCAGCCGCGCGGCGCGCACGCGGCGGGCAGCGCCGCGGGCTTCGCGCAGCTCGCGCGCGCCTGCGCGCCGAACGTCGATCCCGACACGCTCGCCGCGCTCGTGCGCACCGAATCCGGCTTCAATCCGTATGCGATCGGCGTGGTCGGCGGCCACCTGACGCGCCAGCCCGCGTCGCTCGACGAAGCACGCGCGACCGCAAGCGAGCTGGCCGCGCGCGGCTTCAGCTACAGCGTCGGCCTCGCTCAGGTCAACGAACGAAACTTCGCGAAATACGGCCTCGACGACACGACGATGTTCGAACCGTGCCGCAACCTGCGGGCGGGCGGCGCGATCCTGACCGAATGCTTCGCGCGCTCGTCGAACACCGGCCGCCCCGCGCAGGCCGCGCTGCGCGCGGCGCTGTCGTGCTACTACAGCGGCAACTTCACGACCGGGTTCTCGAGCGGCTATGTGAGCCGCGTCGTCGCGAGCGCGCAGCGCAACGCGCGCGAAGGCGGCGTCGAACCGATTCCGGTGGTGCGCGACATGCCGCCGCCCGCGCGACAACGGCGCATGGACGCGGCCGCGACCACACCGCCGGAGCGCGCGCGCAGGCTCGCGTCGCCCGCGGCCTCCGCCGGCGCGCCGTCGTGCCATGCGCGACCGGTCGTGATGATGTGTCGCGGATTGTCGGCGAGCCAGGCGAAGCGGCTGTGCGTGCGGTGCCTCGACCAGTGACGGCGCGCGGCCCGTTTTCCGGGGCGGGAACATCGGCCGCGCGGCCCCGGGCACGCCGCCGACGCGGGGCCGCGCGCGTCTCGTAGCGCACCGTGGCCGCGCGCGGCGGCCGGCACGCCGCGCTACGAAACGGCGAGGAGCCGGCCGCAATTCGTATCCCTACACTCGTCGGATCGCATCGTGGCGCACGTGGCGCCGTGCGGGACGCGCATCGCGCGCGTAAGGGAGACGAGCATGCTGTCGATCGACGGAATGGGACTGGGCGTCAACTGGCAACGCTTCCTGTCCGACACGCTGGACCCGGTCGTCGCGCCGCCTCCCCCGCCGCAAAAGGACGATTCGTCGACCGGCCCGGCCAACCCGACCGTGGCGCCGCCGATTCCCGTGACGGCCACGCCGTTCACCGACCCGTCGAAGCCGACCAACCCGGAAATCGCATCCGCGACGTCGCTGATCCAGAGCATGGCCGCGCAATACAGGCCGCCGCCGCCCGACATCACGGTCGAGAACGACAAGACGCGGGCGGTGCAGAAGGCGATCCAGGACGCGCAGACGCAATACGACACCGCGTCGCAATCGCTGCAGGGCGCGCAGAACGTGCTGCACCTCGCCAACCGCGACCCCGAGTCGACCCCCGACGAACGCAATGCCGCCCAGGCCAGCTACGCGAAGGCGCGTGCCGCCGCCGACGATGCGCAGCGCAACCTGAACGTCACCACCGACGCGGGCTACATGATCCTGTACGGCGAACAGGCGACGAACGACATGCCCGCCGGCATGGTGCAGTCGGATACGGGCGAAATCACGAATCCGGGGGACGCGCGCAATCTCGCCGACCAGAAGCTCGCCGCGCTGCAGGCGCTGTTCCCCGACTCCCCGCACGATCCGAACGACAAGAACTGGGCGCCGCAGGCGAGCGACTGCAAGACCCCTGTCCAGATCCGCGCGTACGACGACTGGCAGACCGCCGACGCACATGCCGCCGCGGGCGAGGCGAAATACTACGCGGATATCGCGAACTCGAATCTCGCCTATACGCAGTTTCAGTCATACCTTGCCGATCCCGACTACAAGGCGGCCGTCGACGCCGGCGTCGGGAAGCTGAACGACGCACTCGCGCCGCTGAACCTGGAGGTGTCGCTGCCGGATGCACCGGCGTCCATGGACGCCGCGCAGCAGGCCGTCACGACCGCCGCGAAGGACGCGAACTACGCCAATGCCGCGCTCTCGGCGGCAAACGACAACGTGACGCTCGTGCAGGCGCAGCAGCAATCGGACGCGGACCACGGCAAGGAAGGCCCGACGGTCGTCGCGCCCGGCGCGATCGAGAAGGACAAGACCGCGCTCGATCGCGCGCAGACCGCCGCAGGCACGAGCAGCAGCTATCTGCAGATGTTGTCCACGCAACAGCAGGCCGACACGCTGCAGGCAAACTTCCGCGGCAAGCATGCGAGGCTCGACGACGATCCGGGCGACCCGTACACGCAACTGCAATTGGCGAAGCAGCAGGCAAGCATCGCGCACGATGCGTTCGTCGTCGCGTATGGCGGATCGCTCGCGCAGCAGTACGACGACCAGGCCGCGCAGATCGAGGCGACGGTGAAGGCGACGGCGAAGCCGCCGACCATGTGCCGCGTGCAGCCGAACTGGCTGAATGCGTCGCCGCTGTTTGCGCCGCCGTGGAGCACGGCCGCGAACGGCACGGCGAACCTGCCCGGCGCGGCGCCGCTGTTCGCATCGCCGTTTTCGGCGGCGAATCCGGCAGCGAATCCGCTGGCGGGCGGCACGCCGAACGGCGACACGCCGTCGCTCGGCACGTCGCCGTTCGTGACGAGCCCGCTCCAGCCCGCGCAAAGCGATGCGACGGCGAGCGGCACGGCGGACGCCGGCCCGACGCTGGCCGACGCGCAACGCCTGCGCGTCGTCGCGGGCGCGATCCGCGCGGCCGACGATCGCCTGTCCGATTCGGTCAACGAGCGCGCCACGAACGCGGCGCTCGCCCAGGCGCGCGACCTGCAATCGCAGAAGCACGACTCGCTGACGAACATCCAGCAGAAATACGACGACTGGCAGGCGTCGCATCCGGCACCGCCGCGCTTCCGGCAAGTGGCCGACGGCGACATCCTGCCGGCCTTTTCGCCGCCGCTGCCGAACCCGCACCAGCGCGAGCTCGACCAGGCGAAGCAGGACGCGCAGAACGCGGACAACACGGTGCAGCGGCTGCAGTTGATGGGCGAACTGGCGCATCGTCAGGTGCTGATGGACCAGTTCGATGCGGGCCTCGACGAGCGCCTGCGCTACGTGACGGACGATCACTCGGACGCGTACAAGGACTACCAGAAGGCAGCGCGCGACTTCTATTCGGCGCATCACAGCGACATGTCGAACACGCTGCTCGACGTTGCGGGCGCGAACACCGGCAATGGCGCGACGATCGATTTCGGCAAGCTGAGCGACACGCAGCAGCGCAACCTGATCGGCGTCGCGCTCGGCATGTCGCCGGACGTCGGCGGCGATCCTTCGTCGACCACGTCGGTCGCCAACGACCCGCAGACGCACTTCACCAACAAGGACAAGCTGTCGGCGATCGACGGCGTGCGCAACACGCTGCTGAAGATCGGTGGCGGCGCCGGCACGCAGATCAACGTGCGGCCGATCGTGTATGCCGCGAAAGACGTCGGCATGCAGACGACCGCGCTCTTCGAAGTCAAGGACACCAAAGGCGTCACGCAGTTCGTGGACGAGACGGCCAGCACGTACCACGACATCAACGACTACATCGACAACAACGAACTGTCGTCGGACGGCACGGTCGACATCGCGACCGGCCACAACGCGGACGGCACGCTGCAGATCGTGTCGCGCGCGGCGCACCACGACAGCGGCTTCGACAGTTTCCTCAACACGTTGACGGGCACCAAGCTCAATCTCGGGATGCTGATCGGCGGGATGGTGCTCGAAGGCATCGGCGGCGTGCTCGACGCGACGGTGCTCGGCCTGCCGCTCGGCGCGACGCTGAACGTCATCGGCACCGGCATGGCGTATACGTCGATCGCCGCGACGATGACGAGTTCGGCGCTCGACCTCGCGAACCGTGCAGACCATGGCCGCAGCTTCAACCCGTTGAGCGACGCGGGGGCGCGCTCGGATTTCATCAACCTGATACCGATGGGCGCGGCGGGGGCCTCGAAGCTCGTCGGCAGCAAGCTGTTCATGCGCGGCGTCACGGGGCTGACGCGCATGCCGAAAGTGACGTCGTTCCTCCGCGGCGCCACGAAGGTCTTCGCGGTCGGGACCGGCGTGGCCGGTGCGACCGAGTCGTTCTTCGAGGCCGGGGCCGACTACCTCAGCGGCAATGCCGACGCGGGCAACAAGGCGCTCGTCGGCGGCCTCACGAACGTCGCGTTGATCGCCGCGGGCGGGCTCAAGGCGCGCGCGGTCACGGGCGTCGTCAATCGCACCGGCATCGTCGCGCGCACGACGGACGGCAAGGCGGTGACGATCGACGGCCAGACGATCCGGCAACTGCTGAACAACGGCGGCGACGCGTCGCTTGCGGCCGGCCGCAATCGCGCGACCTTCGACGGCGAGCGCGTGACGGTGTCGCACGACGGCACGCTGATGGTCGGCGACAACGTGCTGACCTATGACGGCAAGCCGATCCGCATGCTCGACAACGCGTCGCGCAAGGCGTTGCCGACGGGCGAATCCGTCGTGCTCGGCGCGGACGGAAAACTGTCGCTCGCTTCGGTTTCCGACAAGAACTGGACCAACGGCACGCGCATCGACTCGCTGACCGACACGGGTGAAAGCCTGTCGTTCGGCCCGGGCGGCCGGATGAGCACGACGCCGAAGATCGCGGCGAGAACGCGGCTCGATCTGCTCGACAGCGCGTTGCAGCAGGCGCGCGACGCGTACACCGCCGAGAACGGCGGCGAACAGACGGCACGCAGCCTCGCGCAGACGACGACGCAGGACGACACGGCGAGCGCCGCGACCGACGCGCGCAGCACGCGGCGCACGAGCGAGGAACGCGCACGCATCGACGAGCAGCGCGACGAAAGCGATGCCGATCACGCAACGAATGCAGGCAGCAACCGCCGCAGCGCCGACGCGCACGCGATGCGATATCGTCCGCTCGACACCGATACGCCGGCCGGCGCCGGCAATCGCGAGACGCCCGGGGCCGCGCGACCGCGCGTCGACGTCCGGGTCGTCGATCTCGCCGACGAGGCGCCCGCCACCCGTCCGGCGACGTCCGACCCGGCCGGCATCGCGGTACCGCGCGGGCCGCGCGCGGAACCGATGAAGATCGGCGACCGCACGGTGTACATCGTCCGCGACGGCGCCGAAGCGGACGCCCCCGCTGTCGGCGGTGTCCGTCCGCAGGACCTCGACGAACCCGTCATCGTCGTCGCGGGCGAACACGACGGGCTACTCGCGCCCGAACTCGCGAACCGCTGGCAGAAGGCCATTTATGCGGCCGCGCCCGATGCGTTCGGCACCGATGGCCAGTTGCGCCCCGATGCGCGCGTGCTCCGCTTCGACCCCGCGCCGGACACCGGGGCGGCTGCCGGCCATGTGGCCGCCGACGAAACGCCGCACGCGAGTTCGCCACGCAACCCAGGCGACGATACGGTGATCGTGCTCGCCGGCAGGCGCGGCCCGAACGAGCCTACGGTGCCGCAACCCGCCGCGACGCGTCAACCGGTGAACGCGCTCGACGGCAGGTTCAGCCCGCCGAACCGGGTGCTCGTGCTGATCCGCCCGGAACGCACCGATGCGGCGCAGCGTGCGCCTGCCCGCGACGGGACGGCGCCGGACGAATCCCGCGCGGCGCCCGCCGCGCGCGCGGACGGCGCAAAGCCGCGATCCGCAACGACGAGCGACGCCGCGGCGCTGACCGATACCGATCTCGCGGCGGCGCACCCGGAATTGACGGAAGCCGCGCCGCCCGAAGCGGCCGCGCCGGATCACCCCGGCCGGTTCACGCAGGTGCAGTTCCGTTTCGGCGGTGCGCCGCTCCCCGAGGCCGTGCAGGCGCTTGCGATGCAGTCGGCGACCCTCGTGACGCAACTGCGCATGCTCCACGACGCCGGCTGGCGCGTGAAGGTCGGCAAGCGAGGCGGCGGCAGCTACATCGATCCGCGCAGGCGCCGCATGACGATCGACGGCGCGCTCAAGGATCCCGGCAGCATCACGTACACGCTCGCCGGCGAGGCGCGACAAGCGGTGGAAGCGATGCACGGCGTGCTGAAGCCCGACTACGGCGATCGCGGCCGCTTCACGCGCAAGGCCCTCGAAGCGGAGGCGCGCGCGCAGATCAACGCGTTCGAGGCGCGCTACGAGATCGCCCTCTCGAGCGGCGTCGACATCGCCGAACACGCGCATCTGCCCGAAGGGATCGCGCGCGAGGGCGTCGACTGGCAGCGCACGTCGGGCGATTACACGGGAACGGTCGGGCGGCTCGCCGACCTGTTCGCCGATGCGCCGGTGTCCGGGCGTGACGGGCAGACCTTCAGCGCGTTCTACGACGACGTATGGGCGCACCAGAAGCGCCGCGGCGGCATTCCGCGCCGCATGCCCGCGCCGCGCATGCACGCCGCCGGCGACGCGCCGGACGGCAGGCAACACCTCGACGCGCGCACCGCGTGGAGCCACGCGCATGCGGTGCTCGCGTCGCCGTTCGGCGACGGCCGCCCGGTACCCGACGCGGCCGACCTGCACGCGCACCGCGACGGGCACACGGCGCGATTGCCGGATCGCAACCTCCTCGTGCTGCACGCGGACACGCTGCCGGACGGCACGCTGCTCGTCGACGGCGAGCCGGCCAATGTGCACGAATACACGCTCGCCCAGGCGCCGTGGAGGCTGGTCAAGGACGCCGACACGATCGTGCTGTCCGCGAAGCACGGCGGCAATGAAACCGCCGCGCGGCTCGCGAACGTGTTGCAGCGCGCCGTCTACGCGCCGCCCGAGCGTGCCGTCGGCGACGACGCGGCCGTGCTCGACACGCGCGTGTTCCACCGCTTCGACCCGGCGCCCGCGGCGCCGCACGCCCTCGGCGAACTCGCGGCCGACGCCGAGGGCGTCCATCTCGCCGGCGATCCGGGCACGCGGATCGACGTCGAGCACAACGTCGGCGCACTGCTTGGCGCGGGCGCGCGCAAGACCGCGTTCGCGCTCGGCGACGACGCGGCGCTCGTCACGGTCGATCACGGCCCCACGCCGTTGGCGCCGCGGGAGGCGCCCGAATCGCTCGACGCACGGCGCGCGGCCGACGAGCAGCTCGTGAACGCCGAACGTCAGGCGCTTCAGGAACTCGAAGCGCTGGGCATACGCACCGTGCAGCTGCACGGTCCGTTTCGCTCGCTGGGCGGCATCGTCTCCGCGCTGGTCCACCCGCTCGGCGTGTTCCACAGCGACGCGTTCGCGACAGGCGCCCTGCCGTCCTACATCTCGCGCGCGGGAATCCAGAACATCCTGCGGCTGCACGATGTGCTCCACCAGTCCGGCATCGGCTTCGACCTGCAGGGCATCTTCACGCGCTCGGGCGACTTCCTGGTCAGCGACCCCGGACGGATTCGCCGCGACGACTACGGATCGCACCAGATGTCGCTGTCGCGGCTCGCGGAAATCGAGCGCGGCGTCCTACGCTGGCTCCAGTCGAATGAAACCGGCACCACGCTCGCGCAACGTGACGGAGCGCTGCCGCCCGACGCGTTCGTGCAGAAGCCGTCGCCGATCATGCGCGTGCGGATGCGCGTCGGCGGCGTGCCGCTGCCCGACGCCGTCACCACGCTCGCGCTGCAGTCGGACACGCTCGCGGCGCAATTGCGCATGCTCGACGCCAACGGCTGGCGCGTGCGCGTCGGCAAGCGCGGCGGCGGCAGCCGGATCGATACGAAGCACAGGCGCGTGACGATCGACGGCGCGCTGGCCGACCCCGAATCGATGACGTACGTGCTCGCGCACGAGACCAAGCATGCGGTCGAGGCGATCGAAGGCACGCTCGGGCTCGACTACAGCGACCGCGGCCGTTTCTCGCGGACGGCCTTCGAAGCCGAGGCACGCGCGCAGATCAACGCATTCGAGGCACGTTACGAAATCAAGCTGACGAGCGGCATCGACATCGCCGCGACGGTGCGGTTGCCCGATGCGCTGCAGCGCGAAGCCGACGCGTGGCAACCGTCGACCGATCCCGCAGTCGCCGTCGCGCGGCTCGCCGATGCGTTCGCCGATGCGGCTGTGTCGGGCACCGGCGGCAAGACGTACACGACGTTCTACGGCGACGCGCACGCGCGTGCAAAGGCACGCGGCATGCGCGCGATGCCGGCGCCGGAAACACGCGCCACGCGCGGCGACGCGAACGACGGGCCGCACACGATGCGCGAGATCCAGGCGCAGCGTGCGGCGTGGTCGCAGGCCAACGCGGCGCGCGACGCGTCGCCGTTCGGCGCCGGCGGCCCGCCGCCGCTCGATACGCTGTCGTTCCTGCGCGACGGCCGCACCCTGATCGATCCGGTCACGCGTCTCGCGATCGTGCCCGCCGAGACGCTGCCCGACGGCACGCTGCTCGGCCCCGACGGGCAGCCCGTCGATCCGCACACGTTCACGCTGCTCAATCCGCCGCCGTCCGACCCGGGCTATACGACGATCCTGTCGGCGCGGCATGCGAACGAAGGCGCGGCCGCGCAGCTCACGAACCTGTGGCAGCGCGCGATCTACACCGCGCATCCGGACGCGGTCGGCGCGGCGGGCGCGTTGACCGACCTGTCCGGAATGAACCGCTACGTGCCGGCCGCGTATCGCCAGCCGTCGCTCGGCGAGCTGTCGGTCGACCCCGTGCACGGCCATCTCCATCTCGGCGACGATCCCGCCAGGCGCGCCGATCCGGCGGATTTCCTCGGGCCGGTGCTGGGCTCGGGAGCGGACAAGACCGTGTTCGACGGCGGCGCCGGACAGGCGATCGGCGTGTACCGCGACGACTCGGCCGATGGCGTCGCCGACGCCCATGCGGCCGTCGATCTCGAACAGAGCGGGCTCGCGATGCTGCACGACGTCTACAAGTTGCCGACCAGCACCACCGACGGACCGTTCACCGTCGGAAACCGCGTCGCGGTCGTGCTGAAGCCGTCCGCGCAGCTCAGCAGCGTCGACGTGGAGCTCGACATCGGCCTGCCGAGCGTGGTGTCGGGCACGGGTCTGGCCGACCTCGAGCGGATCCGCCGCGTCACGCAGACGCACCATCTGCTGTACGACTTCCAGGTGCTGTTCGGCCGCAACGGCGACGTGATGCTGCACGATCCCGGCCACCTCAGGCCCGGCGCCGACCCGGACGGCAGCGTACTCGGGCGAATCGACGAAGTCGCCGCGAAGATCCACGACGGAATCGCGACCGGCCGTATCCGGCTCGCGCATCCGGCGTTCGTCGAAGCCGGCGCGTATGCGCCGCGGCCCGGCGCGATCGGGCGCGTCGTCACGACCTTCCGCGGCATCGTGCTGAAGCTGCACGCGCACGCGCTGGCCGCGCGTTCGCCGACGCTGCGGGCACAGATGCGGCTCGCGCGGTGCGACGGGTGGAAGGTGAAGCTCGGCGCCCCCGGCGGCGGCCAATACGTGGACGCGGCGCGGCGCGTGATCGTCCTCGACGGCAACACGCGTCGCGCCGGCACGCTGGTGTTCGCGCTCGCGCACGAGGCGCAGCACAGCGTCGACATCTCGACGGACACCCTCGGCATCGACCGCAGCAGCCCCGACGCGTATGTGAGGAGCCTGCTGCTCGCGGAAGCGCGTGCGCAACTCAACGCGTGTCGCGTGCGCGACGAAATCCTCGCGGCCGGCGGCCCCGACATCGCCGCGCACGCGCAACTTCCGGAGGCGCTCGCCCGCGCGGCGGAGCATGCGTTCGCGAGCGGCGACGAGGCAGCGCTCGATGCGCTCGCCGATACGTTCGGCGACATGCGCACGTCGCTGCCCGGCAAGCCGACCTATCGCGCGCTGTACGCCGAGCAGGCGCGCGCCGAATTCGCCGGCCGGCCGGCGCCGGCCAAGCTCGCGGCACCCGCGCGCGGCGGCGCGCGGCGCGGCCGCTACGCGATCGACAGCGCGGAAATGACGCGGGCGCGCGCGTGGCTCGACGAACGCGGCATGCGCACGCTCAGACGCGTCGACGGCACGAATGCGCCGTCGCTGCGCGCACTCGTGCGGCAAACCGGCGTCGATACCGAGCTGCTGATTGCGCGCGCCGGCCCGGTGACGCCCGACGCGGCGCCCGAATTCGTCGCGTCCGCGCGCATCGATGCGAACGGCGCGATCAAGCCGCCGAAATTCGTCGGCAACACGCTGACGCAGGACGAACGGGAATGGCTCGGCGCCGCGCTGGACACCGCGCTGGATGCGGCCGATCCCGCGCAGGCCGCGGCCGCCCGCCAGGCCTTCGCGTTCCATGCGTCGCCGGTGTCGCTCAACGAACTGCGGTCGCTCGGCGGGGTCGCGAAGATCGAGCCCGTGCGCGACGGCAAGCCGGTGACGTTCACGCAGCCCGGCCGCGTGACCCACCGCTACGTCGCCGCGATCGTCGCGCTGGACAATACGAAGCACTACCGCAGCGCGCACAAGGCGATCGCGGCGGCCGCCGAGTCCGACACGATCTACGCGGTCGACCAGGCAAGCGGCGAAATTCGCGGCCACGCACGCTACGACAGCAGCCATGGCGTCTGGCAATACCAGGAGAACGCGCCCCTGGCGCACACCCGTGTCGCGCAACGGCCCCTGGCCGGCGCGTACCCGCGACGTGCGCAAGTGCGCGTGCGGCCGCACGGCAAATCGCGCGGCGTGCCGCTCACGCGAGCACGCGCGCGCGGCATGACGTTCGCGGTCAGCAGCATCGCCCCGGCGACGCTCGAACGGATCGGCAACCGCTTCGATCCGGTCAAGCCGCCGAAAGCCGGAAAGCCCGACAAGCTGCCGCGGCCGGGCCTGCGCTATCTCGGCCATCTGGGGCTCACGAGAACGCTGAACGCGCCGCGCCGCGTCGCCTTGCTGACACGCAACCGCGCCGCCGCGGTGCTCGGACGCGGGCGCACCGGCGCCGCCCTCCCCGCCGGCGGCACGCGCGCGGTCGATCCGGCTACGCGGCTGTTCGAGAAGAACGTGTTGCCCGCCGGCAAGGACGCGGCACTCGATTTCAGCGGCCACAACGCCGTACACCTGCTCAGCGTCGCCGAATTCGGCGGCCTCGAGGCGGGCAAGCATCACATCTACGTCTACGACACCGCGGAACCGCTGACCGACCGGCTCGACGCGCCCGAGGGCATGCTGGTGCCCGACGCGAACGGCAAGCTGACGTGGCACGACCCGCACACCCCGTCCGCGCCGGGCGTGCCGCTCGAGTCGTCGCCGATCGGCGACGGCCCATACGGCGCAAACGTGCATCTGCTGCTGACCGAACTGACGCCCGCCGAACTGGCCGCGCATGCGCGCGGCACACGGCTCGCGGCGCTGACGCGGCGCCTCGCGCACCTCGAAGCGATCGAACGGGACAAGTCGCCCGGCACGTTCGCTTCGCTGCGCACGTGGGCGAGCCAGCAGGCGCGTGACGCGCGCCGCGCGCGCAACGCGCTGAAGAAGCAGATCAAGACCGAGAAGGACGCTGCCAAGCATCTTGGCCAGCCCGTGCCCGCCAACCCGAAGCTCAGGATCAGGCCTTACCAGCCGTCGCTCGTCAGCGCGACGCTCGTCGAATGGAAGCGCCTGTACGGCGACGGCAACGTGTCCGGCCTGTTTGCGCACCTCGAACGGATCGACGCGCTCGCGAAGCGGGAACGCGACCCGCGCCTTGCGTCGCTCGAGCTGATCGACACGCCGCCCGATGCGCCGCCGCCGGCGATGATGGCCGACGCAGCCGCGTGGCGCGGCACCGGCATGCCGCTGTACGTGGCGCGCGACTGGTCCGGCGGCGGCGCACGCTATGCGCCGGTGCCGTTCTGGAAGCGCGCGCAGCGTGGCCTGAGCACGGCCGCGGCCACCGATCGCGCGCTGCGGCGCGCGTTCCTCGGGACCAGCGAAGCATTGCAGCACCGCATGGTGCCGATGAGCCGCGCGCACCGGCTGTCCGACGATCCGGCGCCGTTCGTCCGGCAGATCGTGCGCAACGGCGGCGTGATGCCGGTCGTGACGATCCCGATCGATCCGCACACGCTCAACGCCACGCGCGGCGCGAAGCACGACCCGGAATTCGTCGGCGACGTGAAATCGATCGGCAACCAGAAGACCGCGAAGATCGACTACTGGGAAGGCACGATCACCGGCGAGAACGGCGCCGTCATGCATCTCGACGACCTGACCGAGGCGAATCTGCATCGGTGGCTCGACGCGGCATCGCAGGCGGGTTTCCTGTTGCGCCTCGAAATGGCGCCCGCGCGCGCGCTCGTGTCGTCGGAGGACAACCGGCATCTGGCCGGCACCAACGACGGCTATCACCATCACGCACGCCTCGGCGAGCTGCTCGAATCGTGGGCCGACGCGCATCCGGGCGCCCCCGCGCCGCACGTGATGGTGACGTTTCACGGATGGGATGCCGTGCCGGAGCCGGTGCCGGGCGCGGGCCATCTGGCGCTCGTCAACTCGCTGCTCGACCGGCCGACGCTGAAATGGGTGCATGTTGGCCTGTCGTACGCCACGCACGGCGCCGACTTCATCGCGAATCAGGAACTGACGACCGCGCTGGCCACGATGCTCGTCGACCGCGCGCAGGCGGAAGCCGCCGCGCGGGCCGGCGCGAAACCGGTCGAAAGCACGCTCGAGCGGTTGCATGGCTCGGATGCGCTGACGCGCGTGTTCGAGCGCGTCGACCGCGCCACGCTGGCGGACCAGCACCAGATGCTGCTGGCCGAAATCGAGCGGATCGGCCGCGCCAGGGGCCTGCCGCCCGACGCGATCGCGGCCTTGCGGCAGGGGATCTACGAAGGCAACACGACGCGGCTGCTGAATCGCGCGCGCTACGCGACGTCGACGTTCGCGACCCGGGCCTGGGCGGCAAACCGGCAATCCGCACCAAAGGCGGACGCGCCGGGACGCAAGTTCACCGAGACCTGGCTGGCGAGCGTCGGCGCGCGGCTTCGCGCACCCGGCCAGGACACGACGCTGCGGCCCGGCCAGAGCGGCCCGGCGCCGCTCGCGCCGTGGCGCGAGATCGTCCGGCAACCGGCACTGATCGTCGACGACTCGCTGCCCGTCAGCGACAGCCGGCTCGTCAGCGCGCAGGCGGTCGCGCACGTCGCGGCGGACGATCCGCTCGCCGCCTACGCCGAACTGAATGCGCTGCGCCTGCAGCAGGTGGAGCGCTCGTGGTCGCTGCTCAACTGGAAGAACGTGCTGTCCGGGATGGTCGGCATCGGCGCCGGCGTCGCCGTCCATCACATCGGCCTCACGCCGACGAACTACAGGCAGGCGGCCAACACGACGTTCGTCGGCGTGCGGACCGGCCGTCTCGTCCAGGCGTTGCATCAGGACACGCTGCGCGCGCTGCAAAGCGGCGATCCGCGGCTCTTCAACCACGTGATCGACCGCTTCATGAGCGGCCTCAACAACCAGTTGTCGGCACACCGGATGCACGAGGACCAGCGTCGCGCGTCGCTGATCCGGCTGGCGGACGAAGGCCGCGCGAAGATCAACCTGCAGCTCGAACTGCATCGCAGGCAGTCGCTGCCCGCCGACAAGACGGTCGAATACACGAAGCTGATCGCGAACGACATGGTCCAGCAGATGCAGGGGGTGCTGGCCGGCACGTCGATCCAGCAGCTCCATCACGGCAATCCGCGCCGCTTCCTCGGCAAGGTCGGCCGCACGGCGGCGATCGCCGGCTACGCGAGCCTCGGCGAGCTGTCGCTGCATACGCTGCTCCAGGATCCTTCGCTGGTGCCGTTCCTCGGCACCGCCGGCGCGCTGCTCGGCCTCACCTACACGGGGCTCGTTCAGGCGAGCGCGTTCACGCACCTGAGCATCGAGCGGCGCAGCCGCGTCGTGCGCTTCATCGACACCGCCTCCGACCTCGCGAGCATCGCGGGCGGCTACATCGGGCCGTTCGTCGGCTCGGCGCCGACGATTCACGCGAACCTGCCGATGGCGATTTCGTCCTTGAGCTCCGCGACGCTGCTCGCGCTCGCACGCACCGACACGCATTTCCCGAACCTGACGAAGCGCGTCACCGGCAAGATGCCGACGATCCTGCTGCTCGCGCCAATCGGCATCTACGTCGGCAACTGGCTCTATACGGCGTTCGGCGGCAGCGGCAGCGGCAAATCGACGCCGCCGACGGGCTCGACCAAACCGCCGGGGCCGCCGCCGGGGCCGCCGTCAGGCACGCATGTGCACGTGGCGCCGACGACGCCGGCAACGCCGACTGCCCCGTCGGGTACATCGAGCACGCCGAGCACGCCAAGCACGTCCAGCGCGCAGCCCTACATCGTCGTCGAAGGCGATTCGCTGTGGGTCGTCGCCGACCAGCATCGTCAGTCGCTGCTCGATGCCGCGCACGTGTCGCGCGCCGATCAGCAGACGATGACGCGCGGCGAACAGGATGCGCGCGCGCTCAACGAGATCCTGCAGCTCAATCCGTCGGTCGCGCACGATCCGAACCGCCTGTCGATCGGCACGCCCCTGATCGTGGGCTGAAATCTGCGCCGCGCGTTACGCCGCCCGCTGATGTTCCAGCCACGCCTGGAACATCAGCACCGTCCACAGCTGGTGCTGCCAGTTCATCCGGCCCGCCTGATGCTGGCGCCACAGCCGCTCGACGGCCGCCGCATCGAAGAAGCCCTCGTCGCGCAGCCGCGACGGCTGCAGCAGCGCGTCGGCCCAGTCGCGCAACGCGCCGCGCAGCCAGTGATCGACGGGCGCGCAGAAGCCCTGCTTCGGCCGGTCGATCAGCGCCGGCGGCACGTACCGGTAAAGCAGCCGGCGCAGCAGCGCCTTCGACTGCCCTTCCGGCAAGCGCACCGACGCGGGCAGCCGCCACGCGAATTCGACGACGTGATGGTCGAGGAACGGCATGCGCGTCTCGAGGCTGACCGCCATCGCCGCGCGATCGACCTTCGCGAGAATGTCGGTCGGCAGGTACGTGAGCGTGTCGATCGCCATCGCCTGCTCGGCGAAGCTCAGGTTCGCGGGCCATGCGGACACCGTATCGAGCGGCGTCGGCGGCTCCTGGCCGCTGAGCGCGATGCGCTCCGGATGATGCACCGACGACATCAGCAGCCGGTACAGCCCGATGCGGCTCTCGGCCGTCATCACGTGGCCGAGCTTGTGCAGCCGGTCGCCGATGCGGGTCGCCGAGTCGCGCGCTTCCACACCGCCCCATGCGCCCTGCGCGACCGCCGCGAGCTGGTCCGCGTGATCGGGGCGCAGCGCGTGCAGCGCGGCGGCGATCCGCGCGCGCACCGCCGCCGGCACGCGATGCAGCTTGCGCCACAGGCGCGGCGTCAGGAAATAGCGCGTATAGCCGCCGAACAGCTCGTCGCCGCCGTCGCCGGACAGGCTCACCTTCACGTGCCGGCGCGTCAGCTCGGACACGAGGAAGGTCGGAATCTGGGAGGCGTCGGCGAATGGTTCGTCGTAGATCGCCGGCAGCTTCGGCACGACGCCGAGCGCATGGTCGGCCGTCACGTAAAGCTCGGTGTGGCGCGTGCCGAGATGGCGCGCAACCGCCTTCGCGTAGCCGGCTTCGTCGTAACCGGCCTCGTGAAAGCCGATCGTGAACGTGTCGACCGGATTCGCCGACTGCGCCTGCATCAGCGCGACGATCGCCGACGAATCGATTCCGCCCGACAGGAACGCGCCGAGCGGCACGTCGGCTGCCATCTGCCGCGCAACCGCCTGGCGCAGAACCGTGTCGAGCTGCCCGACCGCCTCGTCGGCGCTGCCCTCGAACGGCCGCTCGCGGCCCGCTTCGATCGCCTGCTCGAGCGTCCAGTACGCGCGCACGCGCGGCGTGTCGCGCGCATGCTCGAACTGGATGAAGGTGCCCGGCGGCAGCTTGCTGATGCCGCGATAGATCGTATGCGGCGCCGGCACGCTCGACTGGCGCAGGTACAGGCACAGCGCGTCGCGATCGATCGTGCCGTCAAAGCCCGGATAGCCCCGCAGCGCCTTCAGCTCCGACGCGAACACCAGTGCGTCGCCGATCCGGCCGTAGTAGAGCGGCTTCTCGCCGATCCGGTCGCGCGCGAGCGTCAGCACCCGCGACGCGCGGTTCCACAGCGCGAACGCGAACATGCCGGTCGCGCGCCGCAGCGTCGCCTCGACGCCCCACGCGACGATCGCCGCGATCAGCACCTCGGTGTCGGAGTGGCCGCGCCACGCCGGTGCGCGCCCCGCGCGCTCGAGCTCCGCGCGCAACTCGCGATGGTTGTAGATTTCGCCGTTGAAGACCATGACGTAGCGGCCGCACGCGGATGCCATCGGCTGCCGGCCGTGGACCGACAGATCGACGATCGCAAGCCGCCGGTGACCGAGGGCGATGCCAGCCTCCGGGTCGACCCAGAGGCCCTGCCCGTCGGGCCCGCGATGCGCGACGCTCGCCGTCATTCGCGCGAGCGTGCCGCGCGCTGTCTCCTCATCGAAGGCGACGCTATTCAGAAAGCCGTCGATTCCGCACATTTGATTTGTCTGCCTCTGTTGACCTGGTCCGTCAGCGGCGGCGCAACCTCGCGGCCCGCCGCCCGGCTGACGGTCGAGCCATATTACGAAGAAATAAATCAGCAATAATTCATGGATGAATGTCGGACAAATCCGGAAAAAAAGCCGCGTCAAGCCCGACGTGCGATCGGCCCGGCAAACCGGAAAAGGGTCCACATCACGGCGCATCGGCGAACGGCGTGCGTGCCGGCGATCCGGGCCCGGCGTGCCGTACCCGTCATGCCGCGCCGGTCGCCCACTTCAGCAACTGCGCGACCTCGCGGAAATGCTGCTGCTGGATCGTGCCCTTTTCGGGCGTGCTCTCGTACAGCGCGTGCGCGAGGCCGGCGTTCGCGAGTGTCGGGCGCAGCGCGTCGCGCGCGAGCCGCACGATCCGCTCGGCCGCCTCGCCCTCGCCGCGCGCGAGCACCCACGGCAGCGTGCCGATCCCGCCGTAATAGAGCGCAACCGCGACGCTCGACGAATAGACGACCACCGACGCGAAACCGATCCGGTCCGGCAGCGACGAGAACTGCGCTTCGCGCGCGAGCTGCCGGCGCTTTGCCTCGATGTGCGGATCGCCCTCGTCTTCCTTGTGCTCGCGCCGCACTTCCTCGATCGACATCTTCATCTTCTGGTTGAACTCATGGCGCTGGTGAACGATGTCGATCAGCGCCATCACGATGTAGATCAGCGCGGCCCAGCCGAACAGCAGCATCAGCAGCTTCACGATCAGCGCGAGAATCGACATCGGCCGCGTGAAACCGGACTGCACCGAGGGGTCGAGCGACTCGACGATCAGCCAGCCGAGCGTCGCGGCGAGCAGCACGGTCTTCAGCAGCATCTTCGCGAGGTTCACGAGGTTGCGCATCGACCACATGTTCTTCAGCCCCTCGGCCGGATTGAGCCGCGACAGCTGCGGCACGAGCCGGCTCCACGCCATCACGCCGCCCACCTGCACGAAGCCCGCGAGCAGGCCGGCCAGCAGCCCGGCCGCGACGATCTGCGCGGACAGCAGCGCCCAGTCGCGCGCGGCGCCGTCGATCAGCGCCGCGAGCCGGGCGGACGGATCGGCCGCGCCGGCCGCGTCGAACACGAGCCGGAACAGCGCCTGCAGCCGCGCGAACAGCGTGCCGAGCCCGACCGCGAGCGCGACGCACACGCCGACGAAGAACGCCGACGAGATCGTCTCCGCGCTCTTCGGCACGTCGCCCTTCTGGCGTGCTTCGCGCAGGCGCTTCGCGGTCGGCTGCTGGTTCTTTTCGGCCATCGTCGCTCCGGTTCCGGCGGGCCGTCACGCGCCGCCGTGCGTGGCGAACAGCGCGCGCAACAGCGCCATCAGCCCGCTGTCGGGGCTCAGCAGCGCATGCAGCGACGCGTACACCACCGGCAGGAACAGCACCATCATCAGCACCGCGAGCGCGCTCTTCACCGGCTGTGCAAACACGAAGATGTTCAGTTGCGGCACCGCGCGCCCGACGAGACCGATGCCGAGCTCGACGAGCACCAGCACGATGATGACGGGCGCGGCGAGCTTCACCATCCATTCGAAGATCGTGTCGGTCTGCCGCACGACGAAGGTCTCCAGCATCGACGAGAAATCGGGGCCGAGCGAGCCGATCGGCCACCACGCGTACGACTGCGCGAACAGTTTCACCAGCACCTGAAGGCCGCCCGCGGTGACGAACAGCGCGATCGCGACGAAATTGAGGAATCCCGACGTCGGACCGCCCTCGTGCCCGCCCATCGGATCGAAGAACGCGGCGCTGCCGCTGCCGGTCTGGAAATCGATCAGGTAGCCGACGCCCTGGATCGCGAACAGCACCGCGCTGAACGCGCCCGCGAGCAGCATGCCGACCACCGCCTCCTTCGCGACGAGCAGGCACCACATCAGGAACGGCAGCGCGGCGACCTGCGCCGGATCGATCACCGGCGCGACGAACGCGGCGATCACCACCGCGATTCCGTTGCGCACGAGGCCCGTGACGATCTGCTCATTGAACACCGGCACCACGAACATGACCGGCAGCAGGCGCGGCATCACGTAGAGCAGCGGCCGCAGCGTGCCGGCGATGTCGTTGAAATTCGCGGCGTGGTCTAGCATCGGCGGTCCGCGGCGGCGGGAGGGGTTGCAGCGTCGGCAGCGGTCGAGTCGGCGGTGTCGGGGGAGTCGGCCGCGGCCGTCGCATCCGCATCCGCCGGCCGCGACACCATCTCCGCATCGAATACGGCGGCCATCTCCGGCTGCCCCGCCGCATGCTCCGGCGCATCGCCCGCCCACACGCCGGCTGTCGCGAAACGCCGCACCGCATGCGCGTCCGCGACCTCGTCGGCGTCGCGCTCGACCCGCGCGGCACGCGCCTGCAATGCCTTCTCGCCCGCCTTGTCGAGCTTGTCCTCGGCGGCCTTGGCCTTGCGCGCGGTGCGCTGCAGGTCCGCGAGCGTCGCCTCGTGATCGCGGTGCACGTGCGCGGCTTCGCTGACCGACGCATTCGCGACGCCGATGTGACGATCGAACGTGCGCGTGTCGGCCGCGGCATTCTGCAGCGCGCGCGCCTCGCGCAGGTCGTCGGCGAGCCGCGTCTGGATCGCGGCCTTCGCCGCGACCTGCCGCGCGAGCTGCGCGTGCGCGGCATCGAGCGCGCGCCGGCTCTGCGCGGCGACGCCCTGCTGGCGCGCGGCCGCCACGCGCGCGATCTGGCTGCGCATCTCGCGCACGCGCTTCAGGCGCGCAAGCGTCGCGAGCACGAGACGGTCGTCGGCTTCAGACATGGTCGTTCGCGAGTTTCGTCAGCTTCGCGAGCAGCGCGTCGAAACGCACGTCCTCGTGCGACGCCTGCGTGCAGAACGCGCCGATCGCATCGCGCGCGCGCAGCGCGAGATCGCCGAGCCGGTCGCTGCCTTCGCGGTACTCGCCGATCTGCACGAGCAGCTCGATCTCCTGATACTTCGCGATCAGCTCGCGCACGCGCGCGGCCGAGTGCTGATGCGCGCGGCTCGCGACGAGCGGCATCACGCGCGACAGGCTCGCGAGCACGTCGATCGCCGGATAGCGGTTCGCGAGCGCGATCTTGCGCGACAGCACGATGTGGCCGTCGAGGATCGAGCGCACTTCCTCGGCGATCGGATCGGATTCCTCATCGCCTTCGACGAGCACCGTGTACAGCGCGGTGATCGATCCGGTCGCGCCCTGACCCGCGCGTTCGAGCAGGCGCGGCAGCACGGCGAACGTCGACGGCGGGAAGCTGCGCCGCGTCGGCGGCTCGCCGCTCGCGAGGCCGACCTCGCGCTGCGCGCGCGCGAAGCGCGTCAGCGAATCGACCAGCAGCAGCACGCGCTTGCCGGCATCGCGGAAGTGCTCGGCGATCGCGGTCGCGACCAGCGCGGATTTCACGCGCTCCATCGCGGGACGATCGGACGTCGACACGACAACGATCGAGCGCGCGCGCACCTCGGGCGACAGGCTGTGCTCGATGAATTCGCGCACTTCGCGGCCGCGTTCGCCGACCAGCGCGATCACGTTCACGTCGGCTTGCGCGCCGCGCGCGATCATCCCGAGCAGCGTGCTCTTGCCGACGCCGGACGGTGCGAAGATGCCGACGCGCTGGCCGATGCCGAGCGTCATCAGGCCGTCGATCACGCGCACGCCGGTCGGAAACGGCGTGTCGATCATCTTGCGCGCGAGTGGGTTCGGCGGGTCCTGCTGCGTCGACACCCACGCGGCGCCCGTCACGGGCCCGCGATCGTCGAGCGGCCGGCCGAGCCCGTCGAGCACGCGGCCGAACAGCGCTTCGCCGACCGGGAACACGTGCTCGCGCCCGGACGGCACGACGGTCGTCTCCGGCGACAGCCCGGCCACGTCGCCGAGCGGCGTGAGCAGCGTGGTCTGCCGCGAGAAGCCGACCACTTCGGCGAGCAGCGTCGGCTGGTTCGGCGTGCGCAGTTCGCAGATCTCGCCGAGCCGCGCGCGGATGCCGGTCGCATTGAGGATCTGCCCGACCGCGTGATTGACGCGGCCCTGCACCGACACCGGCGAGAAAAATGCGAGCCCCGCGTCGAGGTCGCCGACGAGGCGGCCGCGATCGAACGGCGCGGCATCGTCGTCGCTGTCGCCGCCGAACGACTGCGGATCGTCGAGCGGCGTGTTCATCGCGTCGTGCCCTTCAGCGCATCGCGGCGGATCGCCTGGCGCAGCGCGTCGATCTGCAGGTCGAGGCTCGCGTCGATGCGCCCGGACGGCGTCTCGACCGTGCACGCGTGGCGTTCGAGCTGGGCATCCTCGACGATGCGGATCCGTTGCCGATTCGACTGGCCGGCGAATGCGCGGTCGAGCGCGTCGCGCATCTCGTCCTCGCGGCCCGGCGCGACCCGCACGATCAGGAACGCCTCGTCGCGCACGAGCGGCGCGATCCGCGCGAGCGCGGCCTCGTAGAGCTTCTGCGTGCCCATCTCGCCGACGATCGCGCGCACGGCCTTCACGACGATGTCGGCCATCGAATCCTTCATCGACTCCATCGTGCGCGCGGCGGCCAGCGCCTGCGTGTACGCCTGCGCCGCATGCTCGCGCTGCGCGCGGCGCATGCCTTCGTCGTAGCCCGCCGCCTGGCGCTTGTCGAATTCGCGCTGTGCATCGGCGACGATGCGCGCGGCCTCGTCGCGCGCGGTCGCGATCACCGCGGACGCGTCGAGCAGCGCCGCGTACTCGCGCTCCTTGAGCACCTTGCGCTCCGACAGCAGCTGCAGGTTGTCGCTCGTGATCAGAAAAGCCAGTCCCATGACGCAAGCCTCTCGGGAATCAGAAACAGGAACAGCAATTCGCCGAACTGGTCGCGCTGCGCGCGATTCAGCCAGTACGGCGCTTCGTCGTCGATCGCGCGGTTGAATTTCAGGCGCGCGCGCCGCGCGACCGCGTCGCCGGCCACGCCGATGAAATCCGCGAGCAGCCGTCCGCCGCGCGCGCGGATCACCACCGGCAGCGCGGCCGGATCGGCACGCCACGGTTCGAGCGTGTCCGTGAGCGCGCCGAATTCCGGCGCGCGCTCGAGCGCGAGTTCCAGCGCGTCGCCGCCGAGCTTCGCCGCGATTTCCGCGCGAATGCGGCGCACGGTCAGCGCATCGCGCAGCCAGCCGCGATGCAGCAGCAGCCCCGCATACGACGCAAGCTGCTCGAGCGCCGCGCCGGGCAGCAGCGCGAGCCGCGCACACGGGTTGGCGACGTCGAAGTCGTGATGCGCGGCCACGTCGTTCGCGTCGAGCAGATGGCGCGCAAGCAGCTTGCGGCCGGCCGGGCCGAACGCGTCGGGCGAGCGATAGCGCGCGGGCCACTCGGCCGGCACGCGCGTTACGTGCAGATAGCGGTCGGGCCGCAGGTTGAATTCGCAAACGAGCGCGTGAAACGCCGCGAGCCGCGCGGGCGGCGGCGGCGCGAGCGGGTGCAGCCACGGCAGCGGCGCGGCATCGGGCCTGGCACCCGGCGGCAGCGCGGCGTGTTCGCTCATGCGCCGTCGCGCGCGCCGTCCGGCGTGCGCAGGCCGCCGCCCGACGACGCGGACGCACCGCCGGCCCCGTTCGCACCGCGCGGCGTGCCGACCAGCCCGGCCAGCCGGGCGCCGAACATCCCGCGCCGCGCGGCCGACAGCGCGATCACCGCGCAGGTCAGCAGGATCAGCGCGAACACCAGCCAGCCGAGCGGCGAGCGCAGCCGCAGGACGTCCGACACCGCGCTGCCGATGCCGTCCACGCGCGTCGCGCGCGCGGCGGCCGGCTGCAGGAACAGCGACACGTTGTCGTACTGCAGCCCTTCGATGCTGTGCGCGACGAGGTCCTTGACCATCGGCGCCATCGCGCGCAGGTCCACGCCGGGCCGGTAGCGGATGTACACGGCCGCCGACGACGGCTTGATCTTGTCCGCGAGCGGATCGTTCTCCGGAATCACGACCTGCACGCGCGCGACCACCACGCCCTCGATGTCCTGGAGCGTGCGCGACAGGTCCTGCGACACGCCGTACAGGTAGCGCACGCGCTCCTCGGCCGGCGTCGACACGAGCCCCTGCTTCTGGAACAGCTCGCCGAGGCTCGCATAGCTCGGCTTCGGCAGCCCGTTCGCCTGCAGCACGGTGAGCGCCGACTGCATGTCGCCGTCCGCGACGCTCACCTGCCATGCGTTGCGATCCGACGTGTCGCGCGCGTCGTTGTCCTTCGACGCGCTGATGCCCGCATCGCCGAGCACGGCGACCATCTGGTTCGCGTCGCGCTCCGACAGGCCGGAGTACAGCTCCTTCTGGCAGCCGGCCAGCAGCGCGAGCAGTCCCGCGAGCAGCGCTCGCGCTGCCCGGCTGCGCCACGCATGCATGCGCGGCGTCGAATCGATCGTCGTCATCGTTTGTCCGCTTCAGGGCGCGCGGCCGCTTCGGGCACACGCACCGGCCTTCGTCACTCCTGCGTCTTCAGCACCGTGTGCGTGAAGCCGTTCGCCGCCTGCGCGACCGACAGGCTCAACTGGTATTCGGAAATCGTGGTGGTCGCCGTCCACTGGAAATCCATCGCCTTCACCATCGTCATCAGCGGATCGCTGCGGTTGTCCGCCATCGACGTCAGCATCTCGGTGCGATGCTTGTCGATGTTCGCGTACCGCGTGTCGAGATCGTTGCCGTACGTGCGCAACCGCTCGACCAGCGACGAATGGTTCGCCTGCGCGGGTGTCGCGGGCGTCATCTGCACCGCCGGCGCCGCATCGGCCGGCGCGCGCGACATCGCGACGCCCGACGCCGACGGCGACGCCGCGGCCGCACCCGGCTGCATCAACGCATCGAACTGGCGCACCTGCGCCGGATCGGACGCCGTGCCCGCCTGCTGCACGGCGCCCGCGAGCGCGGCCGCGCCCGGCGGCGCCGCGCCTACGCCTGTTACCGACATGATCGTGTCCTCCTTGACCGGCAGAGCCGGGAACGAGCCGGCCGGCACGCGCACACGCCCCGCCGGGCGCCCGTCATGGGCGGCCCGGGCATGTGGCGTCGCGCGGCGCGGCCGGCGACCGGCTTCATGCGCGGCCGGCGGAACTCAGGTGTTGCGCAACCTGGGCGTTCGCCGTCCCTTCCTGCGCGGTTACTGCGTTGCTGGTTTCAAACGTCGCGGTCGACTGCTGAACCTGGAAGTTGATCTTCGTCAGTTCGAGCTGCGTCTTGGTCAGGTCGTCCGCCTGCTGCTGAACCTGGGTCGTGTCGTTCGGACCACCCGCGCTACCTGCTGCCGAGGCACCCATATTTCGCTCCTTTTGCGTGAAGAACGTCATCCACTTTCCGGCGGCGGCCCCATGCCCCGCCGGCGACGTGACGCGCCGCATGCATGCGGCGTGTCGCGTAATGCGCGCACCGCGCGACGCGCGATGCGCAAATCCTGTCGCGACGCTAGTGCGCCGCCTCCTTCGAGGCACCGGCGGCCGCGACGGCCGGCGTCGCCGGCGCATCCTGCGGCAGCGTCGGGCCCGGCACCGGCTGCGCGACGCCGGCCGCCGCGCCGCTCGCGAGCGGCGGCACGGGCGGCGCCGGCGCACGCTCGGGCGCGCTCGCGGACGCGCCGCCAAGCGGCATCGTGATGCGCTGGCCGTTGCGCTCGAACACGACTTCGTCCGGACCGATCGACACGACGGTCGGCCCTTCCTTCAACCGCGCGCCTTCGAAATAGCGGCTGCCGTCGGCCGTCTCGATGTAGCGCTGGTCGCCGTCGCCCGCGAATACCGTCGTGATCTCCGGAATCCCCGCGACGCCGCCGAGCGTCGTCGCGGTGCGCGGCGCGGCGGCATCGGCGTCGCGCACGTGGTCGACCACCTCGAGCGCCGGACGCGCATCCTTCATGTAGTTGCGGATGCGCGGCTCGATCTGCGCGCGCTCGGCCGCGCCCGTCAATTCGATCCGGCCGCGGCCGAGATAGGTGACCGTCAGTGCCGTGTCGCTGAAATACGTCTGCGCGGTCGCGACGAGATCGCTGACCACGTAGATGTTGCCGAGCGCCGCGTTGTCGACGCCCGCGACGATCTGCGCGACGCGTTCCCGCGCGGCCGGGTCGCTCACGTAGCCCGACACGATCACGCCGTCGTCGCGCGGCGCGACGGCGAGTTCCGGATACGCGTGCAGCAGTTGCTGCAACCGATGCGTGCGTGCGAGCACCGACTCGTGCTGCCACGGCAGGCGCCCCGACCACGCGACGAAGCCGTAACCGAGCGCGCCGAGCAGCACGCCGATCCACAGCGCGACGACCGCGATCACGAGCCGCCGGCTGCCGAGACGTCGCAGCCCGCCGGTGAGCCAGCCGAGCCACGCGGCCTCGCGCGCGGCGTCCTGCGTGTCGGCCTCGTCGGGCACCGCGACGCTCGCCTGCGCATGACGCGCGATGCCGAGCTTGATCGAGCCGACCGTCACGACGTCCTGCGGCGTCATCGAGCGGCGGCCCGCGCCGAGCGGCTCGTCGTTGAACAGCACGGGCGCTCCGCCGTCGCCGCCGTGGTTCTGCACCGTCACCGCGAGCGCGCCGACCTGCAGGCACACCTGTTTCGCGCCGATCTCGCGATCGGGCAGGATCACTTCGCAGTCGGCCGCGGTGCCGACCCAGTTCGCGCCGCGCGCGAGCGACATCGTGCGGCCGTACATCGGCCCGCTGAGGAAGCACAGGTTCCACGGCGACGCGAGCGCGGCCGATCCGGCCGCGCCGCCGCCGGGCAATGCGCCGTCGCCGTGCGGGTCAATGATGGTCGTCGACATGAGTGGACGCTCCTGCGGTCGTCGCCACGGGCTGCGCGGCCGAATCCTTCGGCGGCGGCAGCGCGGGCGGGCCGAACTTCGTGCCGGGCAGCGGCGCGGGCGTGAGCGGCACCGCGATGTCGTTGTCCGGCGGGCGATACATCGACGTGCCGTTCGAACCGGCCGGCCCGTCGGCGCCCGGATTCACCGGCGAGCCGTCCGGCGCGTACATCGACGCGGTCGTCACCACGCGCGGCGTCAGCAAATAGAACCGCTCCATGTGGTTGCCCGACTTGTCGGTGTACTTGAACAGGTTGCCGATCAGCGGGATGTCGGACAGCCACGGCACGCCGCTCTTGTTCAGCCGCACCTCGTCGTCGTTGAAGCCCGCGATCAGCAGGCTCTTGCCTTCGTCGATCATCGTCTTGGTGACGATGTTGCGCTGCTGGATCACCGGCACGTTCGACACGGCCTGGCCCGGCACGATGTTGCCGTCCTGGATGTCGATCGACATCATCACGCTCTGCGGGTTACCCGACACGGCGGCCGCATTGCGGATCGCCTCGTCGACGATCATCGGCGTCACCTTGATGCTGGTGCCGGTCGTCACGCTGTACAGCGACGAATCCTGGTAGCCCTGCACCTGTACGTAGAACTGCGTAAGATTCTCGAGAATGGCCTCGGTGTTGTCGAGCGCGAGCACCTTCGGCTTCGAGCGCAGCTGCGCCTGCCCCTTCTGCGCGAGCGCGTTCACGCGGGTGAGCAGATAGTTGCGCAACGAGCCGCCGATCGACGCGGTCAGCGCGATGCCGGTCGGCATGAAGGCGCCGGTCTGCCCGGTTTCCGACGTGCCGATGCCGAACGTCAGCGGCGGATTGCCGGCGCCGTTGAACTGCGTGTTGCCGTTCAGCGGATTCTGGCCGTTGCCGATCTGCACGTCGCCGTGCGTCGTGTGCAGACGCCAGTCGATCCCGAGGCTGTCGAGCGAATCCTCGTTGATGTCGATGATCGTCACGTTGATCTCGACGATGCGCGGCCGTTCGTCGAGCTGGTTGATCAGCGACTGGTAGCGGTACATGTTCTCCGGCAGGTCGCGCACGATCACCGCGTTGATCGCCGGATCGGCGACGATCTGCGGCAGCGCGTCGCCACCGCCGCCGCTCGAGAACGGCGAGAAGCCGCCCGCGCTGCCGTCCGCACCGCCGTAGCCGCCCTGGCGCGGGCCGCCGGACATGTCCGGGAAGTCGAGCCGCGGCACCGCGATCGTCAGCCCCGAGCCGAGCTTCACCTGACGCGCGGCCTGCCCGAGCGGCGTGCTCGACGGCAGTTCGCTCGTGCCGCCGCCCTTGCCGAACAGCCGGCGCAGGATCGTCGCGACGCCCGGCACCGTCACTTCCTTGCCCGAGCGGTTGATCGTGAAATCGGACGCCCAGCCGTACCTGAGCCGGAACGCGCGGATGTCCGCATGCGCACCGTTCGCCGACGGGTCGCCGACCGAGCCGACCGCCTGCCGCACGAGCTCCACGTAGCGGCGCGGGCCGGCCACGTACACGCTGTTCGCGCGGTCGTTGATCACGAGCGTGTAGCGCTTGTCGGGAATCTGCATCGCCTGCAGCGAGCGGCCGATCTCGCCGGCCGCGTTCGGCGGAATCGGGATCATCTGCGTCTGCGACTGGTCGGCCGGATCGACGTACAGGAACGAGCCGTCGTAGTACCACGTAAGCCCGTAGGTCGAGCAGATCGTGTCGAGCGTCTGCTGCGGCGTGCCCGAGAAGCGGCCGCTGATCACGCCGTCGACCTTCGGATCGACCACGGCCGTCACGCCCTGCGACGATGCGAGCTCGCGAATGAAATCGCCGATCTTCTTGCCGTTCGCGACGATCGTGAACGGCTTGTTGCGCCAGCGCAGGTCCGCCGCGCGCGCCGGATGCGCGACCGTCATGCACAGCGATGCCGTGAGCAGCGCGGTCGCGCACATGGCGAGCGCGGCCCGTTGCAGGCGGCGCGGTTGAAACCGGATCGGGGTGACGCGTCGACGCATCAAAGCACTCCTGAGGAAGAAACGAACATGCGTTCAAGCGCCTGTTGCGCGAATCGCAGCACCTCGCTGCCGAGCCAGCCCGACAGCAGCACGAGCGCGACCATCACGGCGATCAGCCGCACCGCGATGCCGATGTTGGCGTCCTGCACCTGCGTGACCGCTTGCAGGATCGCGACCACGAGGCCGGTGACGGTGGCGATCAGCACGATCGGCAGCGACAGCAGCAGCACGAGCATCAGCGCCTGCCGGGTCAGGTCGAGGATCGTCGAGCTCGTCATTGCGCGACTCCCGGCGCGCGCACGCCGGCGCCCGCGCCGAGCGTGCCGTCGTCGGGCGGGTTCTTCACCCAGCCGACCGTATGCAGCTGCACGTCCTCCTCGACCTCCTGGTACGACAGCACCGCGAGTTCGGGCAGCACCGGCTGCAGGATCGTCTTCACGTAGCGGCGCGCGCCGAGCGCGACCATCACCGCGAGCCGCGCGGCGCCCTGCGGGCTGCCGTGGCCGCCCGCGCCGGCCGCCTGCGCCGACGTCGCGGCCTGCACGATCGCGCGCACCTGTTCGCCGATGTCCTGCTTGATCGCGCTCGACAGCGCGAGGAAATTGCCCTGCTTCGTGCGCATTACCGCGTTCTCGATCCGCTCCTGCAGGTTCTGCTCGAACAGCACGACGCGCAGCTGCCGCGTCGCGCCCGCATGCCGATCGGTGATCATCCGGCGCAGGTCGACGCGCACCAGCTCGACCAGCGCGATCACGTCGTCGGGTTCGTTCGGCGCCCACGTGATCAGGCTTTCGAAAATCACGCGCAGGTTGCGGATCGGAACCTGTTCGGCAAGCAGTCGGCGCAGCACCTCGGTCACGCGCTGCAGCGGCACGAGCCGCGTCAGTTCGCCGACGAGTTCGGGATGCTCGCGGCGCACCAGGTGCACGAGCGCCTGCGTTTCCTGGATGCCGAGCAGTTCGTCCGCATGCTGGCGCACGATCTGTTCGACGTGCGCGGCGAGCGCGCCTTCGCTCGTCAGCCACTTGCCGTCCGGCGCCGCGCCGTCGGGCTTGATCCACAGCGCGGTCGCGAACGGGCCGAACGCCTCGGCCGGCTGGCGCTCCGCACGCTCGGGCAGCGGCGCGACGCCGTCCCACAGCAGCCAGCCCGGCTTCAGCGCGCCATGCGCGGCGAGCACGTCCTGGAGATAGATCCGGTACGTGCCGGCCGCCGCGCCCTCGTCGTCGTTCAGCGTGATGCGCGGAAACACCGTGCCGATATCCGCGTCGACGCGCGCCTTCGCGCTCGACAGCGCGGTCTGCAGCTGCGCGAGGTTCAGCGTCGTGCGCAGGTCGTCCGACAGCGACACCGCGATCAGCGACGTCACACCCGCCGCATGCGACACCTTCGCGGGCTGGCCGTCGTCGGTCGCGCCGATGCGGCCGGCGATATGAATCAGGTTGAAGCTCGGCGCGGTCGTCTTGCGCTTCAATTGCGTGAATGCGAACGCGCCGAGGCCGAACGCGATCAGCGCGAACGACCACTTCGGAAAACCGGGCACGACGAGGAAGCCGGCCAGCACCAGCGCCGCGATCAGCAGCGCGCGCGGATGCGCGCCGAGCTGCTCGCCCAGTTGTTCGCCGAGCTGGCGCTGCCGCGTGTCGCGCGTCGCGACGCGCGTCGTGACGATGCCGGCCGCGATCGACACCAGCAGCGACGGGATCTGCGACGCCATCCCGTCGCCGACCGTCAGGATCGCGTAACGTTGCAGCGCCTCGCCGATGTCCATGCCGTGCATCAGCGTGCCGACCGCGATGCCCGCGACGATGTTGATGAACGCGATCACGAGGCCCGCGATCGCGTCGCCCTTCACGAACTTCATCGCGCCGTCCATCGCGCCGTGCATCTGCGATTCCTGTTCGAGCTTCTCGCGACGCTCGCGCGCTTCGTCGGCGCTGATGATCCCCGCGCGCAGGTCCGCGTCGATGCTCATCTGCTTGCCCGGCATCGCGTCGAGCGAGAAGCGCGCGCCGACTTCGGCGACCCGCTCGGAGCCCTTCGCGATCACGATGAACTGCACGACGGCGATCACGAGGAACACCACGCCGCCCACCACGACGTTGTTGCCGACCACGAGCCGGCCGAACGCGTCGATCACGTGGCCCGCATTCGCGTGCAGCAGGATCAGCTTGCACGACGCGATGTTCAGCGCGAGCCGGAACAGGGTCGTGAACAGCAGCAGCGCGGGAAACGACGAGAAGCTGACCGCCGAAGGCACGTAGGTCGACACCGTCAGCAACACGACGCTCGCGGCGAGGTTCAGCGAAATCATCCCGTCGAGCGCGGCTTGCGGCAGCGGCAGGATGAACAGCGCGACCACCGACACGATGAACGCGGCGAGAAACAGGTCGGCGCGCGGCGATGCCCCGAGACGTCGCCCGGACACGCTGCGGCCGGCGGAAAAGATCCGCTGCCAGTCGCGAGGGAGCGCCTTCGGTTCTGCCATCGTGCCGTCGTCCTGTCGTTGTCGCCGCCGGGCACGGGCCGTCATGCCCCGTGTCGCGCGGACCGTTGAATGGGACGAGTGTAGCGACGCGACACCGCGCAAAAAGGGATGCGCCTCGTAGCGGCGCGGCGGTTTTCGGATGACGATCCGATCCGACTACGAAACCCGGCGGCGCCTGCTCGCGCGCGTCGCCGGAACCGCTTCCATCGCGCGGCGTGCGCCGCGCGCGCAGACAGGGTCAGGGCTCCAGACGGCGTGCGGCGAGATACGCGAGCTGCGCGCGATTCTGGACGTTGAAGAGTTTTTCGAGCGAACGGATATGGTGACCGACCTTGTGCAGCGACGTGCGCAGCGCGCTCGCGATCTCCTGGTCGGACAGCCCGCGCACGAGGCGCTCGAGCACCTCCTGCTGCTCGTCGCCGAGCGCGAAGCCGCGCATGCGCGCGATGCGCGCCTCGAGAAACGGCAGCGCGACGCGATGCACGGCGAGGCTCACCGACAGCGCGCCGCCGATCACGCGATCGTCGATCCACTCGGTGCCGTGCGCTTCCGACGTCACGTTCACCGCGACGCGCAAGTCGAGCCGCGGCGCCGACAGGCTGAAAATCACGCCGCTGTTCATTGCATGCGCACGCAGATGGCCGGCCAGCGCGAGCACCTTGCGGTCGCCGCTGCCCTGCGCGGCCGACTCGATCTCGTCGAGCCGCCACGCGACCGGAAAGCCGCTCTGCCGCACCTGCGCGAAACGCGGGTCGCTCTCGTAGAGCATGCCCTCGATATACGGCTGCATGAACGTCGCGGGCGCGAGATCGCGCAGCAAATGCGCGCACAGAATGCGCCGCCCGATCATTTCATACGCGCCGTATCCAAGCGTGCTGAAACCGATTTGCCGCAATCGGGAATGGCATTGGGCGAAATCGACAGGCGCAAGGTCGGATTTACCTGGCGCAATTTGAATGCCGGTAAAAACGTCACGCTCGATTGCATGAATTTCTTTCGAATAAGCGGCGGCGACCGCAATATCGGCTTGCGAGAACCACTCGACGCGTGGCGCGTCGTCAGCATATGTCATGAGGAGCCCACCCTTTCCCAATATGTGAACCTGCCCCGTCACGATCTGGTCTTTTCTTTATTTTTTTCTGGTTGTCTCTATACCGGTGCGAATATGAACCTTTCGCCCGAATTAGTATTACGGCATATTACGCGTACACAGGCATTTTTGTACAATGCCCCCGCGTTTCGTCTGGATGATGATCTGCGCATATCATAAAGATGCTCGATCGCATCGTCGCGAACGCCGTGCACGACACGGCTGCCGCCACGCGATGCGCGTCGATTCCGAGGGATGGCACATGTCCGATATTGCATTGCAAGAAGAAGCGGTCGCCCCAACGTTGTCCCGTCCGTCGCGACGGACGGCCCCCTGCACCGACGCGTCGAGAGCGCGCCCGGTGCAGGTCGTCTGGTGCGACGACGTCAAGCGCGGCGACATCGTGCAGCCGCACGCGCCGAAGCTCGGCGTCGCCGATACGCTCGCGCACGCGCAAAGCACCGCCGAACGCAACCGGATCGTCGCAAGCCTGCTGCACCTGACGGGCTTCTCGACGTTCGCCTATTTCGCGCTCGAATTCTCGCGGGAGCGCGTCGAAAGCCTCTATCTGCACGAAGCGTTCACGCCGACCACCTATCGCGGCGACTACGTGCGGCACAACCATCACGACATCGATCCGCGCACGCTCGGCGCGCGCGTATGCAACATGCCGATCGTGTGGGACCTGCAGCAACTGCGCCGCGAACATCGCGAACGCGACGACGGCCCGTGCGTGACGCCGACGGCGCTCGACGGTTTCCTGCAGACGATGCAGGACGACGGCATGTGCAGCGGCATCATGTATTCGATGGCCGTGCCCGGCACGCGGCTGCATGCGTTCATGAGCTTCACCGCGCCGCGCCGCACGCGCGAGTGGATCACGCCGGCGACGATCGAGCAGGCGTTGTCGATCGGGCTGTCGGTGCACAAGTTCGCGTCGCCGCAACTGATCGCGACGTCGCGCGAACGCGCCGTGAACGGACTCACGCCGTTCGAACAGGAACTGCTGCTGGGCATCGCGGAAGGCGCGTCGGACAAGGAGATCGGCCGGCGCCTCGACACCAGCGCGCACAACGTCGACTATCACCTGCGCAAGCTGCGCAAACGCTTCGGCGTCGCGAACCGGATCCAGCTCACGTACCTGACGTCGAAGCTCGAGCTGATCTGACGCGCCCGCGACGAACCCGCGTAAACGGACATGCCGGCCTCGCGGGCCGGCATGTCCGTACACCTGACGATCACGCCGTGCGGCGTTACTTCAGCAGCGTCATCTGCACGACCTTGACGATCACGAGACCGACGGCGATCACCAGATAACCGCGCAGCACGGCCATCCAGACGCGCGTCGCGACCGTCATGTTCTGCGGTTCGAGCGTCTCGAGCGGCGGCATGCGCCACGTGGGGCGCAGCGCGCGGTCGATGCCCGGCTCGACGACACGCTTGTTGCGGCGAATCAGCACCGTCGCGAGATAACCGGCGATCGCGAGCACGGTGCCGCCGACCAGCACATCGACGATCGCTTCGCCGCTGATGTCCGGATACATCACCGATGCGGTCAGGATGATCGACAGCAGCACGAGCACCCAGATCACCGCGCCCGTGAACACGTTGAGCTTCGTCGAGTTGACCCAGGGCCCAAGCACCTGGCGATCGTTGCAGAGCACGAGCAGGAACACGGTCGCGCTCGGCAGCAGCACGCCGGCGAGCGTCTGCACCGCTTCGGTCAGCAGGCCGAGCGGGCTGCCCGGAATCAGCACGAGCGCGGCAGCCGCCGCGACGATGCCGAAATAGACGAGATAGAAGCCCTTCGCATCGGACACGCCGCGATGCAGCGAATGGCGGATCTTGAACACGTCGCCGATCGCGTACGCGGTCGACAGCGACACCGCCGCCGCGCCGATGATGCACGCGTCGAGCAGCGCGACCGCGAACAGCGTCGCGCTCGTGCGGCCCGCATATTTCTCGAGGCCCGCGATCACGCCGCCCGCGTCTGTGAAGCTGCCCGCTTCCGGATGGCCGCCGAACAGCGCGGCGCTGAAGCCGATCATCGCGACCGCGCCGATCAGCACGAACGCGATGCCGATCCACAGGTCGACCTTTTCGTACTTCATGAAGCGCGGCGTGATGCGCTTGTCGATCACGTAGCTCTGCTGGAAGAACAGTTGCCATGGCGCGACCGTCGTGCCGACGATGCCGATCACGAGCAGCATCACGTCGGACAGCTTCGCGTGCGCGGGCCAGTTCGGCACGAAGAAGTCGCGCGACATCTGCGCCACCGGCGGGTGGATCGACACGAGCACCGGCACGAGCAGCAGGCTCATCACGCACAGCACGATCGCGAACCGCTCGAAGCGCCTGAAGTCGCCGGTACTCACCGCCGCCATCGTCAACGCGGCCGCCACGCAGACGCCCGCAACCTTCGGGAGCCCGAAGAAAGCCAGCACGAACGTGATGCCGATGAATTCGGTGACGATCGTCAGCGCATTGAGCAGGAACAGGTCGATCACGCTGAACGCGCCCCAGAATTTACCGAAGCGCTCGAAGATCAGGCGCGCGTGGCCGACGCCGGTGACCGCGCCGAGGCGCAGCACCATCTCCTGGTTCACGTACAGCACCGGGACGAGCAGCAGCAGCGTCCACAGCAGCGTCGTGCCGTAGTTCTGGCCGGCCTGCGTATAGGTGCCGAATGCGCCGGCGTCGTTGTCGCCGACCATCACGATCAGGCCGGGGCCGATGATCGCGAGCAGCGTGCGCAGGCGCGCCCACCACGTGCCGCGCGCGGCGGTGTCGTGATGTGCGATGGTGCCGAGCGCGCCGCGGATGTCGCCCAGGTGGGCTTCGTCGAGCACGGCGCTGCGTTCGACGGCGATCGGTGGAGAGACGTTCGATGGCGTGGACATGATGAATTCCGTACGGCTGGTTTTTTATCCGGCAAGCGTGTGGCCTTGGAATACGCGCGCGGAACGAGGCCGCGCGCGCATGCCGAGACGCGCTCGGCGCTTCTTCAGCGGATCAACGATTTCAGGTGGTTCAGCAAACGGGAGAACACCCGCGGACGGGCGTCGAGCGTCAGCATCGCGTCGTAATGCGGACGCGATTCCGTGACGTGCGGGAGGTTCGACAGCAGAAGGCCGAAGTTCATGGTCTGGCTCCTGGCGGCAACGGCATGCGTGCCGGCCGCTTGGTGGGCGCGGGGCCAGTCCGGGGCCTGAACGACGTGTCAGGCTAGTCGGCCGGATTGTCCCTGCGACCCGGGTTCAAAAGGGTCTGTTGGTGCAACGGGCATATGGGACAACTGTCACTGTCGTTCACGGCGGCTCCTGTGCAGTGTTCCGGAGAACACGATTGACCGCCGCGCGGCGCGGGCCGCCGTTCGGGTGCATGCGAAACGCATGCGCGAACGCGGCCGCGCGCCGGGCGGCGGCGAAACCGGATGGCGCATGCGCAAACGCATCACGCTAACCGGCGCGAATCAGGGTGCACGTAGGGAGTTGCTGCGGAATACTGCTGCGCGCACCGTTTGCCTGGATGACAAACGGCGGCTTCGATGAGGCGCGGACGTCGGTCGCTCAGGCGGAAATTTCGTTCGAAGATCGACTACTGCAGGCGTCCAAGGCGGCGGCCCCAAGAGTGAAGATGCCGGATTCTATGGACCCGCCGAAACGGAAGTCAACCCTCTGGCACGCCCGCCGGGGAATATTTTTTCCGTCCCCTACACGCTGAAAGATTCGCGCCCGGAATGACGCGCCGCAACCTTTCAATGCGTCGCACGGCGCGCGCCGCCGATGCGTGCGAGCAACAGTCGCCGCGTGCCGCCGGCGGGCGGTCGCGCCGGGCGTCGGCCGGCTCGCGCGCGGTGCTGCTGCCGACGCGATATGCGCAACGCCGCTGCTTTTTTACTTGCACCGCAGCAAAGCTCGCGACTACAATCCGCCCCAATTCATCAAGGGAGTCCCTTCGTGGACACATGCTCCAGTTGCAGTTCGATGCCGGTCCAGGCCGGCCAAGCCATCGCGAGATAGCAGCCAGACGCATGTCATTCGCCGCTAGCTCGCATTCGTCGGGTTAGCGCGCTTCCCCCGGTGCCGGCACAGTCGGCCCGTCCGTCGCACGCTCCGTTACGTTCCAACCGCCGATCGCAGGTCGCGTCATGCACCCGCGCTCGATCACGTCGTCCGGCATGCGCCGGACCGGACGGAGGGTCGTCATGTTCTTTCAATCGTTCGCGGCCAGACTCAAGCGACTCATCCACGTCGCGTCCGACCGCTCGTTGGTTTCGGCTGTTTCGCCGCTCGTCCACGCGTTCGGCAACTGGCGCGGCAGCGCCCTCGCGCACCTGCCGGAAGCGCCGCGCCCGCTCGACTGCGTGCTGGTCGGTGCGATGGCGGCCGCCATCGCGCTCGTCGCGCTGCTCTGCACGGGCGCGTCGCGCCTCGGCTTCGCGCACGTATGGCGGATCGGGGGCTGGTTGCCATGAACGGCGATGCGGAACGCGCCACCTGTACCCGCGCCATCGCTTCACGTTTCCATTTCTTCAGTCAAGCTAATCAATCAAACAACGGAGCCCGCATGAAGAATCGCTTCGAATCCGCACCGCGCACACCGCGCCTCGATGCGCTCGCCGCGTTGCTGTTGTCGCTCGCCGCTGCGCCCGCGTTCGCGCAATCGCCATCGCCGGCCGCCGCGGCCGAGCCGGCGCCCGGCGTCAGCGACGCCGCCCCCGCACCGGCCGCCGATGCTGCCGCGCCCGCGCCCACCGGTTTCTGGGAGCGCTCGAACCTGTTCGGCAACATGGGCGGCCTGCGCGACGTGCTCGGCGATCACGGCGTCACGCTGATCCTGCAGGAAACCAGCGAATACCTGTACAACGCCGCGGGCGGCACGCAGCGCGGCGGCGCCTATCAGGGCCTCACGCAATTCGGCTTCAACGTCGATACGGAGAAAGCGGTCGGGCTGCCGGGCGGCACGTTCAACGTGTCGGCGCTGCAGATCCACGGCACCAACCTCACGCAGCGCTATTTGCAGACGCTGCAGACCGCGACCGGCATCGAGGCGAATTCGACCACGCGGCTGTGGGAGCTCTGGTACCAGCAGGCGTTCCTCGCCGGCAAGGCCGACGTACGGGTCGGCCAGCAGAGCGTCGATCAGGAATTCATGGTGAGCCAGTACGCGGCGACGTTCATGAACGCGACGTTCGGCTGGCCCGTGCTGCCGTCGACCGACCTGCCGTCCGGCGGCCCCGCGTATCCGCTGTCGTCGCTCGGCGTGCGGCTGCGCGTGAAGCCGGCCGACGCGTGGACCGCGATGGTCGGCGTGTTCGACGGCAACCCGGCCGGCCGCAGCGACGGCGACGCGCAGGTGCTGAACGCGCACGGCACCAACTTCAATCTGCGCAGCGGCGCATTCGTGATCGGCGAACTCCAGTACGCGCTGAACGCGCCGTCGGCCGACCCGAAGGCGCCGCAACCAGCCGGCCTGCCGGGCACGTACAAGCTCGGCTTCTGGTATCAGTCACAGCACACGAACGATCCGCGCCTCGGCACCGACGGGTTGTCGCTCGCGAATCCGGCCAGCAACGGCATCCCCGCCACGCATCGCGGCAACTACGGTTTCTATGCGGTCGCGGATCAGATGGTGTGGCGGCCGTCGGCGGACAGCCCGCGTTCGGTCGGCGTGTTCGCGCGCGTAATGGGCGCGCCGGGCGATCGCAACGTCGTCGATTTCGCGGCGAATGCGGGCGTGACGCTCAAGGCGCCGTTCAAGGGCCGCGACGACGATACGGCCGGCATCGCGATCGGCTACGCGAAGATCGGCTCGCATGCCCGTGCGCTCGACGGCGACACCGGCACGTATACGACGCCCGGCTATCCGGTGCGTCGCGCGGAAACGGTGATCGAGGCGACCTATCAGTACCAGGTCGCGCCGTGGTGGCAACTGCAGGCCGACGTGCAACACTTCTTCCGGCCGGGCGGCGGCATCCCGAACCCGAACGCGGCCGGCGCGCGCATCGGCGACGAAACGGTGGTCGGCGTGCGCACGACGATCACGTTCTGACACCCGCCCATGCGACACGGGCCGGACTGCCGCGCGCGCGGCGATCCGGCCCGTGTCCGTTTACGCGCCTGCATGCAACGCATGCGGCCCGTCACTCGCCATACAGCCCGAGCAGTTTCAGCGTGACGCCGTTGGTCCAGCCGAAGCCGTCCTGCAGCGGATATTCGCCGCCACCGCCACCGCCCGCACCGGCCCCTTCGACCACGTACTTCTCGACGAGCTTGCCTTCGGTCGCATACACATGCTTCACGTCGGCCAGGAAGCGCGTGCCGATGTCCTTCGCGAGCGCCGGTTCGCCGTAGCGGCGCAGCCCGTCGATCGCGATCCACTGCAGCGGCGCCCAGCCGTTCGGTGCGTCCCATTGCTGGCCGGTGTTCTCGGTCGTCGTCGCGAGGCCGCCCGGTTGCAGCAGCGTCTTGCGCACCTCGCGCGCGGTCGCCTTCGCGCGTTCGGGCCACGCGACGCCCGCGAACAGCGGATACAGCGCGGCGGCCGTCACGCCGTCGCGCGGCTTGCGCAACTGCCAGTCGTAGTCGCCGTAATAGCCGCGGCGATTCCACAGATAGTGGTTGATCGCCGCCGCGCGCCGCGCCGCCCGTCCGGAAAAATCCGCCACGCACGCGATGTCGCGCGTGACCGCGCAGCCCTTCACGATCGTCGTCTCGAGATGGAACATCAGGCTGTTCAGGTCGACCGGCACGATCGACGTCGTGCGGATCGTCGCGAGCGTCTTGCCGTCGCCGAACCAGCGCGAGCTGTAGTCCCAGCCGCTTTCGGCGCCCGCGCGCAGGTCGCGGTACACCTCGTTCGCGGGACGATTCGGCACCGCCTTCGCGGTCGTCACGTCCTCGAGATACGACTCGTCGCGCGGCGTGTCGCTCGCGTCCCAGTAGCGGTTCAGCACCGCGCCGTCCGGCATCGCGACCACGTTGCGCGCCGCCTGCCCGCGCGGCGTCGTGGTCTCGCCCTGCATCCAGTACGCATGCTCCTTGCGCAGCGCCGGCAGGTATTTCTGGTAGACCTTGTCGCCTTCGACCTGCGCGGCGAGCGTGACCATGTAGGCGAAGAACGGCGGCTGCGAGCGGCTCGCGTAGTACGTGCGGTTGCCGTTCGGGATGTGGCCGATCGTGTCGATCAGATACGCGAAGTTGTCGAGCATGTCGTCGACGAGATCCTCGCGCCCCGACACCTGCAGCCCGAGCATCGTGAAATAGGTATCCCAGTAGTAGCCTTCGCGGAAGCGGCCGCCCGGCACCACGTACGGCTTCGGCATCGCGATCAGCGAGCCGTACGGCGGCACCGTCGTGCTGGTGCGCGTGAGCTGCGGCCACAGCCAGTCGATGTGCTGGCGCAGCGTCTGGTTCGCGGGCGGCGTGACCCCGCCTTCCGGCGGCGGCGTGAAGTGCTGGTCGACGAACGCCTTCAGCGAGAAGCCCGGCTGCGACTTCTGTTGCTGATACAACTGTACGATCGTCGCCGGATCGGTGTTGGGCGTCGCGTCGACGAAGGTCTTCTGGTCAGGATAGATTTGCGCCGTCTGCACCGCGACGAACAGGTCGCCGTAGAGCTGGCTCGGTGGCGGCAGCAGCGTGCCCGAAGCCGGGCTCGCGAGCGTCGCCGTGGCGGGCGCGGCGGACTGGCTGCCCGCCTGCATCGCGGCCTGATTTGCGCTGTCGGCCTGCGCCGCGCAACCGGCGACGGCGAGGTAAGCGACGGCGAGGACGGCGGCCCAGCGCAGACGCGGCGCGGGAACGGGCGGATGCGAGGCAGGATGCGATGCGTTCGATGCGGCACGACGTGGCGTCATGACGTGTCCCCTCCTTTCGATGATGAATGGTTCGGCAGGGGTCTCGTTCGCGCGTGCGCTCGTCTCGATGGCCGTCGATCGATGCGCGTCGTTGTATTACGCAGATGAGTTCCGACTGTCGCACGAAACGCGCATCGCACGCAAGTTTCGCGGCGGCCACCACGGGCGCGCGTCATGTGTCATGTCACGAATCGCATCCGGCATCGCAGTCGTCCCTTCTTTCACACGCGGTAACAGGAACGACTGTTGCAACATGCGGAACAACCGTTGTCTCGCGTGACGCAACGACCACATTGTGGGCATAATGGCGTCTTTACCGCGCGCCCTGCCCATGTCGCCCGTCTTTCTAGCACCGCTCATCGTTGCCTGTGCGTTGTTCATGGAAAGCGTCGACGCGAACATCATCGTCACCGCACTGCCCGCGATGGCGAGGGACTTCGGGCACAATCCCGTCACACTGAACATTGCGATCACGTCCTACGTGGTCGGCCTCGGCGTATTCATCCCGATCTGCGGATGGCTTGCCGACCGCTTCAGCGCGCGCTCCGTCTTCCGCACCGCGATCGGCATCTTCGTCGCCGGCTCGCTGATGTGCGCGGCCTCCAACTCGCTCGGCGTGCTGACGTTCGCGCGCTTCGTGCAGGGCGTCGGCGGCGCGATGATGGTGCCGGTCGGCCGGATCATCATCTTCCGCGCGGTGCCGCGCTCCGATCTCGTGCGCGCGATGAACTACCTCGCGATTCCCGCGCTGTTCGGGCCGACGCTCGGGCCGCTCGTCGGCGGCTTCATCACGACCTACCTGCACTGGCGGATGATCTTCTTCATCAACGTGCCGATCGGCATCTACGGGATCTACCTCGCGAGCAAGCACATCGCGAACACGCACGAGGCCGATCCCGGCCCGCTCGACTGGTTCGGATTCCTGCTGTCGGCGAGCGGCGCCGCGCTGCTGCTGATGGGCCTCACGCTGATCGACGGCTCGCTCACGTCGCGCGGCAACGCGCTCCTGATGTGCGCGGCCGGCGCGGCAATGCTCGCGCTCTACGTGCCGTACGCGCGCCGCAAGACGCGTCCGGTGCTCGACCTCAGTTTCCTGAAGATCCCGACCTACCATGCGAGCGTGGTCGGCGGGTCGCTGTTCCGCATCGGCCTCGGCGCGGTGCCGTTCCTGCTGCCGCTCGCGCTCCAGGAAGGCCTCGGGATGAGCGCGTTCCACTCCGGGCTGATCACCTGCGCATCCGCGCTCGGCGGCGCGGTGAGCCGCTCGACGGCCACCCATACGCTGCGCCGCTTCGGCTTTCGCACGGTGCTGATCTATAACGCCGCGTTCGCCGGGCTCGCGATCGCCGCCTACGGCGTGTTCCATCCGGGCATGGCGACCTGGGCGATCTGGACGATCGTGCTGGTCGGCGGCATCTTCCCCGCGCTCCAGTTCACGAGCCTGAATTCGATGATCTACGCGGATATTTCGCAGGCCGATGCAGGCCGCGCGACGAGCCTCGGCAGTGTCGTGCAGCAGATGTCGCTCGGGCTCGGCGTGACGGTCGCCGGCCTGGTGCTGCACGTGTCGCACTGGCTGCAGGGGCATCAGACGATGGTGTGGTCGGATTTCTGGCCCGCGTTCGTCGTGGTCGGGCTGTGTTCGTTCGCGTCGATTCCGATCACGCGACGGCTGCCGCCCGGCGCCGGCGACGAAGTCGCGCGCGGCAAGCGGCAATGAACGTGCTGGCTGGAGAGGGAAAGGCAGGCGGCGGAAGAGCCGGAAAACAAAAAAAATCAGCGGACATCCACACGGGGCCGGTGCACAGCCGCATGGATGTCCGCTCAGGGCTCCGGGTCTCTCGTTGGGGGTTGAGAATCCCGGATCTGCTTCCTGCGTGCCATGGACATATGTGCGTCGGAAGCCGAATCGTTGCGCGCACATTTCGTCGCGCCATGACTGCACTATAGGGAAAGTCGCGCCGCGCATCTGTCAACCATTGTCAGACGCGTTGCATGCATGCATCGCACACGTGTGCCGCTTTCGCGCTAAAGTGGTGCCCGACCGCCACCCTCAGCCGCCGTTCCGATGCTTACGCTCTCGCCCGCCGCCGCCCGCGCGCTGCATCTCGCCGCGCAGGGCCTGCTGACCCCGCCCCGCCGCAAGGCCACCAAGGCCGACGTGCTCGACACGATCCGCCGGATGGCGCAGTTGCAGATCGATACCATTCACGTCGTCGCGCGCAGCCCGTATCTCGTGCTGTTCAGCCGCCTCGGCGACTTCGCCCCGCAGTGGCTCGACGAACATCTCGCCGAGGCGCGCCTGTTCGAATACTGGTCGCACGAGGCGTGCTTCCTGCCGATTGAGCAATTCGGGCTGATGCGCTACAAGATGCTCGATCCGTCGGGAATGGGCTGGAAATACGCGGCCGAATGGCACGAGCAGAATCGCGCGGACATCGACCGCATGCTCGCGCGGATTCGCGACGAAGGGCCGGTGCGGTCGGCGGATTTCATTCGCGAAGACGGCGCGAAGGGCAACGGATGGTGGGACCGCAAGCCCGAGAAAAAACACCTGGAAGTGCTGTTCACGACCGGCGACCTGATGGTGTCGGAACGCCGCAACTTTCAGCGGATCTACGACGTGCGCGAGCGCGTGCTGCCCGACTGGGACGATGCGCGCGACCTGCCGCCGCGCGACGCGGTGCTGCCCGCGCTGCTCGACTACACGTGCCGCGCGCTCGGCGTCGTGCGCGCGGACTGGGTGGCCGATTACTACCGGCTGCCGCGCCGTTCGTACCGCGCGGAGCTCGAGCGGCTCGCGGAGGCGGGCGAGCTGATTCCGGTGGAGATCGCGGACTGGAAGGAGCCCGCCTACGTGCATCGCTCGCTCGAGGCGCTGCTGCCGGCCGCCGCGGACGATACGCTGCGCTCGACCGTCACGACGCTGCTGTCGCCGTTCGATCCGGTGGTGTGGGACCGGCGGCGCGCGTCGACGCTATTCGGGTTCGACTACACGATCGAGTGCTATACGCCCGCGCACAAGCGCCGCTACGGCTATTTCTGCCTGCCGGTGCTGCATCGCGGCCGGCTGATCGGGCGCGTCGACGCGAAAGCGCATCGCGCGCTCGGCACGTTCGAATTGAAGGCGGTGCATGTCGAGCCGGGCGTGCGGTTCGGCACGGGGCTCGCGGCCGACGTCGCGAAGGCCGTGAAACGGCTGGCGGTGTGGCATGGCACGCCGGAGGTGACGGTCGCGCACGCGCCGCCCGAATTGTCGAAGGCGCTGGCCGGCGCGTAACGCCGGCGGAACGGCGACGTGCGTGCCGCCTGCGATTGCGCGACGGCGCGCCCGTCTCCCGCCACCTGTCACGACTCAGTCGCGCAGCTTGCGAAAGCGCGGGGTGCCGTCCGGTAGGTTCTCGTTGAACATCGCTTCCGGCCGCACCCACAGGCCGCGCGCATGCGGCCACAGATGCTCGTACACCACCACCGATTCCTCGGTTTCGGAATGACGGGCGACGCCGATGTAGCGATACAGCCCGCCCTTGTAGTGACGATGCGTGGCGAGCTGTTCGGCTTCCTGTTCGGTCATGATCTGCTTCCCTTCGGCAAAAACGAAAGCGCGTATTGTATGCGCTCGCCGCGCGTCAGCGTTTCGAGTAGATGTCGGGGCGGCGAATCTCCATCAGCCGCTCGGGATTCGCGGACGGCCCGAAGCCGACCGGCCGGTACAGTTCGTGCGCGTCGGTCGTCACGAGCATGATGCGGCGCAGGCTCCGCACCATCGGCTGCGCGAATACGTGGTCGATCAGCGCGCGGCCATAGCCGTTGCCGCGGTCGGCCGGCAAGACGAAGACGTCGCACAGGTACGCGAACGTCGCGTGATCGGTCACGAGCCGCGCGAACCCGACGAGCCTGTCGTCCACATACGCGCCGAAACACAGCGAGCCGTCGATCGCGCGCTCGACGACATCGCGCGGAATCCCCTGCGACCAGTACGCATCGCGATGCAGGAAATCGAAGATCGCGTCGATGTCGAGTTCGCGCTTGTCGGTGGAAAATCTCAGCGTGGCGGGAGTGGCTGCGGGCACGTCGGCTCTCCGGTCGGTCGGGGGCGGAGCAGCAACGATAGCGCGGCGCGGGGTGGGCGACAAGCGACGCCGAGCCGACATGTACAACAATCCGTACAGAAAATGCGCCCATGTTATACTTGTACAATTTCAAGTACAAGTTGAGCAAATCATGCGTACCATTCACTTTTCGGATGCCCGCGGCAATCTGAAGACGGTCATCGACCAAGTTGTCGACGACGCTGACGTGACGCTCATCACTCGTCGCGACGCGCCGAACGCAGTCATCATGTCGCAGGAATACTACGACAGCCTGATGGAGACAGTTCATCTGCTCCGCTCCCCGGCCAACGTCGCTCATCTCGAACGCTCGATCGCGCAACTGCGCAAGGGCAAGACGAAAGAGCACAAGCTGGCGGGGGACGATGAATGAGCGTACGCCGCGTGCTCTTTACTTCCGACGCGTGGGACGACTACGTTTATTGGCAAGGGCAGGACCGCAAGACACTCAAGCGCATCAACCAGCTCATTCGCGAAGCCCAACGGACGCCGTTCGAAGGCATCGGCAAACCTGAGCCGCTGAAGGCCAATCTGTCCGGGTTCTGGTCGCGCCGCATCGACGATACGAACCGTCTGGTCTATGAAGCGGACGATCTTCAGATCAGCATCGTGTCCTGCCGCTACCATTACGCGTAGTGCCAATCCCGCCTCCGTCCCCGCCGCCGCTTATGAAGCCGGCAACGCCCGATCGGTCTTGCAGCGCTTCAACGGGAGCGGCCGGGCCACCACGATCCGCGTCACCTCGCGGGTGCGCGGGTCGATTTCCAGGTCAAGGCATGCGCAGCCGTAACCGTGCATCCCCTCGTTGGTGACGACCCAGCCGCGCGACACCCCCGGCGTCTGCTCGACCATCCCGCCTCGCCCCGGGCACATCCGGCTCGATTCGGTGATATCGTCACCGGCTCAATGAACTCGCCGCATCGCTTCATGCCCTATCGACTCATCGCGTTCGACTTCGACGGCACGCTCGCCGATTCGCTCGACTGCTTTCTCGCGGCGCTGACGGAAGCGTCGCGCATGCACGGCTTTCGCGACGCGACGCCCGAACTGCGTCCGGCGCTGCGCGGCATGTCGGCGCGCGAGATCATCCGCGCGCTCGAGGTGCCGATGTGGAAAGTGCCGCGCGTGACGCTCGACATGCGCCGGCTGATGCGGCCGCGCATCGCGCACGTGAAGCTGTTTCCCGGCGTCGACACGACCTTCGACGCGCTCGCCGCGCGCGGCATCCGCATCGCGATCGCAACGTCGAACAGCGAGGACATCGTGCGCGACCGGCTCGGCCCGCATGCGAGCCGATGCGTCGATACGTTCGCGTGCGGCATTCCGCTGTTCGGCAAGGCACGCCGGCTGCGCGCGCTCGTGCGCGAAACGGGCATGCAGCCCGACGACGTGCTGTATGTCGGCGACGAAATCCGCGACGCCGACGCGGCGCGCCGCGCGCGGATCGCCTTCCAGGGCGTCGCATGGGGTTACACGGCCGCCGATGCGTTGCAGGCGCATTGCGCGACGCCGTTGCTGCCGCGTCTCGACGCATTGCTCGATCGCGTGTGAGGACGCAGCGCGCATCGCGCATTCGATTCGACGTATCTCGTCGCGAAATAATCGACGCGTTTCCTGCGCAAGACGATGAAACGCCGATGACACGCGCGCGCAAAAATTGCCGCCACGATGCGCGCGACAGGTACGCCCTACCTGCCCGCTCGCGCCCACATCGATTCGTCTTACCATCCGTTACACAAACCACAGCGCGGTTGCACCTGCTACCTGAGCGCTCTCCTAGAATCAGTCGGGCCGGGAAACACTTCGAACGCCGCCGCGGCAGAGCGGCCATCGAATCCGGCCCGGGCGCGCCCGGTCTCTCGCACAGCTGCGGATCACCCGATCCGCCCGTTAATCAGAGCCCCGATAGAAAGGAGGTCCCATGAACCGCTTTCCCCACATCTCGCGCCTTGCATTGTCTGCCGCTGGCCTGCTTCTCGTCGCCGTGACGGCGACCGCGCAAACCGCGCAACCGGCGCCGTCCGCACCGGCCGCCGCCACGCAAACGCGCATCCACGAAGCCGACCAGGCTTTCATCACCGACGGCACGAAGACCGTGTCGACACAGCACGACGCCGCACGCATCGCCAATTCGCGCACGTCGGACAGCCAGGTGAAGGCGTTCGCGCAGCGCGTGTCGACCGACGACGAGAAGATCATCCAGGCGATGCGCGCGGCCAGCCCGCGCGGCGTCGACGTGCCGGCCAACGATCCCGACACGGCCGTGCTGGACAGCATCAAGAACCTGCGCGGCGCGGAATTCGACAAGGCATACATCGAGCAGGTCGCGCTCGCCGGCCAGCAAAAGACGATCTCGGCATTCCAGGCTGAAATCGCTTCGGGCCGCGACACGAAGCTGAAGGAAGTTGCACGTCAGGCGCTGCCGATCCTGCAGGCGCACTACGCGGACGCGCAGAAGCTTGCGCAGCGTCACCACCTCGCATCGGCACAGTAACGCGATGCCCCGCCGCGCATCGCGCGCGGCGCCCCGCTTCCCCCTCGTCGCGTCGCCGCCCCTTCCGGCGGCGCGACGCCAGCGGCACCCGGTTCGCGTCAAGTCGCGAGCTTCGCCCGCAACCGCTCGCGCACGTCCGGCCATTCGTCGTCGATGATGCTGAAGCGCACCGAATTGCGCTTGCGGCCGTCGGGCATGATCCGCTCGTGTCGCACGATCCCTTCCTGCTTCGCGCCGAGCCGCAGAATCGCCGCGCGTGACTTCTCGTTCAGTTCGTCGGTCGTGAACTGCACGCGCACGCAGTGCAGCGTGTCGAACGCGTACGAGAGCAGCAGCCATTTCGCCTCGGTATTCGCGCGCGTGCGCTGCGCCGATTCGCTCAGCCACGTGTGACCGATCTCGAGCTTGCGATTCTTGCGGTCGATCTTCCAGAAGCGCGTGCTGCCGATCGCGCGGCCCGACGCGCGATCGACGATCACGAACGGCATCACGGTGCCGGCCGCGCGACCTTGCAGCGCCGTGTCGATGTAGGCGTCGACCGTGTCCTCGCCCGGCACGACCGTGACCTTCAGATTCCACAACCGGCCGTCCGCCGCCGCATCGAGCAACGCCTGCCGGTCGGATGCCTCGAGCGGCCGCAGTATGATGCGCTCGCCGGCGAGCGTCGGTTGTTCGAGTTCGAGGGAAGAGGAAGCGTCGGTCATGACGGGTTGCGTTTCCATGAAAATGACGAGGAGGCTGACCCAGCGCGCAGCGAAACGACCATCATACGGGCAGCGCGGCGAGCCGCTGGCGAATCGCGTGCGCTTCGCCGCGCAGCGCATCGGCGAATGCGTCGACGAGCAGGCTCTTCGGCCGGTGCTCGGGCACGATCACGCTGACGCGATACGGAAACGAGCGCGTGAGCGGCCGCACGTGCAGGTCGCGCCCGACGAAATCGAGCGCGGTCAGCGGGTTGACGATCGCGGCGCCGAGCCCCTGCCGCACGAACGCACACACCGACACGGCCGACGGCGTCTCGACGACGGAACGCGGCGCGACGCCGAGCTGCGCGAACGCCTCGTCGATCAGGATCCGGTACGGGTCGTTCAGCGACAGGCTCACGAACGGGCGATCGGCGAGATCCGCGAGATCGATCGCCGGTTGCGCGAGCAGCGGATGGCCGTCGGGCAGCACGCATACCTCGTCGACTTCGAGCAACGGCGTGAGGACCGTGCCGGCCGGCGCGATGTCGTGTTCGGTCAGCCCGAGATCGTAGCGCTGCGCGGTCAGCCACTCCTCGAGCACCGGCGACTCCTGCGTCGCGACCGACACGCTGACGCCCGCATGCGCGTCATGGAAACGCCGGCAGGCGCCGGGCAGGATCGCGTGCGAAAACGCCGGCAGCGCGATCACCGACAACTGCCCGTCGCGAAACTCGCGCAGCCGCGCGGCCGTCGCCGCGACGCGCTCGAGCCCCACATACGCGAGCCGCACGTCGTCGAACAGCGTGAGCGCGGCCATCGTCGGTCGCAGCCGCCCGTGCGAGCGCTCGAACAGCGCGAAACCGATCACCTGCTCCATGCGCGCGAGCTCGCGGCTGATCGTCGGCTGCGACGTATAGAGCATCTCGGCCGCGCGCGTCGTGCTTCCGGTGACCATCAGCGCGCGGAAGACCTCGATGTGCCGGTGTGTAAGCATGATCGCCTATATCAGAAATGAATCGAATCTTGATGAACAGGCATTTTACTGTATAGCCGTTCAGGCGCATCATTCACGCTATCCGTTCAATCGATCCGATTCTTCCGCCATGTCCCTCGATTCCCGCCAGCTCGCGGCGCTCGCGCAGCAATACGGCACCCCGCTGTGGGTGTACGACGCCGACGTCATCCGCGATCGCATCGCCCAACTGCGCCAGTTCGACGTGATCCGCTATGCGCAGAAGGCGAACTCGAACCTGCATATCCTGAAGCTGATGCGCGACGAAGGCGCGTGCGTCGACGCCGTGTCGCTCGGCGAGATCGAGCGCAGCCTCGCGGCCGGATTCAGTCCGACAGGCGAACCGGAAGGCGTCGTGTTCACGGCCGACCTGATCGACCGCCCGACGCTCGCGGCCGTGCTGAAGCACGGCGTGACCGTGAACGCCGGCTCGCTCGACATGCTCGCGCGCGTCGGCGAGCATGCGCCCGGCCATCGCGTATGGCTGCGCGTGAATCCCGGCTTCGGCCACGGCCACAGCAACAAGACCAACACCGGCGGCCCGCAAAGCAAGCACGGCATCTGGATCGACGACGTGCCGCGCGCGATCGAGATCGTGCGCCAGTACGGGCTGAAGCTGGTCGGCATCCACATGCATATCGGCTCGGGCGTCGACTACGGCCATCTGTCGCAGGTGTGCGACGCGATGGTCGACCTCGTCACGTCGCTCGGCCACGACATCGAAGCGATTTCCGCCGGCGGCGGGCTGTCGATTCCGTATCGCGACGGCGAGCCGCGCGTCGACGTCGGTCACTACTTCAGCCAGTGGGACGCCGCGCGCAAGCGGATCGAACGGCATCTCGGCCACGCGGTGCGCATCGAGATCGAACCGGGCCGCTTTCTCGTCGCGGAAGCCGGCACGCTCGTCACCGAAGTGCAGGCCGTGAACCGCCGGCCGAAGCACGACTTCGTGCTGATCGACGCGGGTTTCAACGACCTGATGCGTCCGTCGATGTACGGCAGCTATCACGCGGTGTCCGTGCACGCGCACGACGGCGCGCTGCCCGCCGGCCGGCCGCTCGTCGACATCGCGATCGCAGGGCCGCTGTGCGAGTCCGGCGACGTGTTCACGCAGGACGCGGGCGGTGTGGTCACGCACCGCAAGCTCCCGCAGCCGCAGATCGGCGACCTGCTGTTCCTGCACGACGCGGGCGCATACGGCGCATCGATGTCCTCGAACTACAACAGCCGGCCGCTCGCGCCGGAAGTGCTCGTCGATCGCGGCACGCCGCGGCTGATCCGCCGCCGGCAGACGATCGACGAACTGCTTGCGCTCGAAACGTTCGAGTAACACGCGCATTCGCGCCGCGTTCGACGAACCGGACGCCAACGGCCAGGCTTGCCGCGATCGGCATGCCTGGCCGTTTTGTTTTTCGGCGCGCTGCGCTCATGCTGTCCGGCAACGCACGAAGCGCGCCGCCGACGTTGCCGATCTTCCACACGCAGTCGCCTCGCCCCTGCGTCGACCGGATCCGACACCCGCTTCCCGGGTGTTCGGTCACGCGCCGGACCATGACTTCCGCCGCATTGTTCGCCCGCCGCGCGCCGCGCACAGTGGCCGCACGGCAGCGCATTCGCTTCGACCCGCGCGCCGTCTCGACGGCCGAGCGACGCCGGGTCATCGACAGGAGCGAACATCGTGCGACTTCGACTCACCACCGGCAGTGACTATCAGGACGACCTCACGGCGCTGCGCGACGCGATCCGCCGGAACGGCACGCGCGCGACGCGGCAAGCCGTCGACGTCGTGATCGGCGACGACACCGGCGCGCCGCGCGTGTCGCTGCTGCTGAACCTCGCGTGGCAAGCCGCGAAGAATGGGCCCGCCGTCGACGCGTCGCTGTACACGCTCGGCTTCGTCAGCCAGGGCGGCACCCCCTTCGTGTTCGACATCCGGCCGTTTCCGGGCGGCACGCCGGCCGGTGCGGCAACGCTCGGCGGCGACGGTTCGTACGGCTGGCTCGGCTACGCGACCGATCCGTTGCCGACGATCAATCCGAGCAACCTCCATCAGGCCGTGTGGACGCTGTCGAAGCTCAAGCCGGCGGACGCGTCGAAACCCGCACCGTTCAAGCCCGATCTCACACGGCTCGTGATCGCGTTGTCCGAGGCGCTGCGCTTCGCGCGCACCGAGCATGCGATCGCCGGCCTGCTCGACGGCACGCTCGCGACCTATGCGCCGAACGACGATCGCACGGCCTGCTTCAACAATTGGGCGGCGAAGGGTTTCCCGCTCGGCGACCCGTCCTGATGCAGACGAAGGAGCCATTCATGTCTGGACTCGACTTCAACACGTCGCTGCGCTGGGAAACGTTCGTACTGGGCCTGATCGCGAATGCCGGCGATACGCCACGCGCGGGCAAGCAGCAGACCGGCTGCGCCCTGCCGATGTACGTGATTCCGTTCGGCCGGCTCGACGCGCCGCCCGAGTTGCGGGCGCTGATGTCCGAGATCGCGACGTCCGCGCGCGTCGTCGATCGCGGTCCGCCCGGGCGCCATATCGGCGGCGACGTGCTCGGCGCGATGCGGCAGATCCACCAGAACGTGCCCCGCTATCTGCCGACCTTCACGTACGGCACGCAGACGGACCCGTTCGACGGCCTCGCCGAACGCGCGAAGCTGTACGAACGCTATGCACGCACGTTCAAGGCGAATTCGAACGGTCGCGGCGGCGGCACGCAAACGACCGGCTACGTCGAATACACGGCGGGCACGAACGCACTGTTTCGCGGCGGCAATCGCGCGCGCATCGCGTTCGACTACGTGTTCGGCCGCCTGTACTTCTCGCCGATCCATTACGAAACCTGGGTGCCCGGCACGCTCGATCCGGGCCCCGGACAAACCGTCGCCAAGGTCGTCGACGGGCCGTACGCGAACCCGTGGTTCTGGATCACCGACATCACGTCCGTGTGAAGCCAAGGCGACGCGGCCGGAAGCGCTGCACCGCCGTCATCGAGGAAGAGGAAGCCATCATGAAACAAGCAGTCCGAATCGTTTCCGTGCGCCACGCGTGCGACTGCAAGCCCTTGCGCGCGCCCGACGAAGCACTCGACGCGTATGCTGCACGCGTGCAGCGGGTCGCGCTCAATCACCTGAGCGGTGCGCTGTCGAGCGCGTTCGAAGCCGTCCGCCGCGACGCGAAAGATGACGATGCGCGCTGCGTCACGTTCGTCACCGCGCCCGAGTTCTACTGGAACGTGCCGTGGGGCGCGCTGCACGACGTCGACGAACTCCATGCGCTGGTCGACCTGCAGCTCGACCCCGTACGGCGCGCGATCGGCGCGGTCGCCGAACGCTTTCCGGTGCATCGGTACGGGCCGATCGTGTTCCTGCCCGGCACCGTCGCGATGCTCGTCAAACACGAGACGGCGGCCGACGTGCCCGATGACGGCCCGCTCGTCGGGCCGTACGTGTCGCTGAATTTCACGTTCGCGACGACCAATTTCCTGCCGCCGCTCGCGCGCGACGAAGACGGCGACGGCGATGACGACGCATCGCGCCGCGCGGCGATCTGGCCGAAGCGGCACACGTCGTGGATCGACTACGGCGAATCGGTCGACGCGCTCGACACGCCGTTCACCCACACGTTTCGGCTCGGCGACGGCACGCTGGTGGAGGTGCTGAAGACGAGCGACGTTTCGCCGCAAAGCGCAACGGCCGAAGCGCCGCCGTCGTCGCCGTACCAGGGGCCGCGCCTGTCGGACAGCTTCGACAACCGGCTCGGCGACGCGCCGCCGTTCGGCATCGACATCTGCCTCGACTTCCTGAAATGGCGCCAGCATCCGGGCAACGACATCAAGCCGCCGCATCTCGACGACGGCGCGCTCGTGCTCGACTTCGTGCTGTCGTACGGCGTGAATCCGACCGATCGCGCGTTCGACGTGCCCGACTCGCTGCAATACATCGCTCACAACGACGGGCGCCTCCGCAAGGAGGTCGTCGTGTTCGCGGTCGACCGCGCGCGGACACACTGGCAGCGCGTCGCCGAAGCGCCGTGCGTGCGCCACCTGTCGAGCGCGGACCGCGAACGCGTCGCGATCCACGCGTTCGACGTGGACGTGCCGGACGCGGACGGCGCACCGTGACATGGGCGCCCCGCGCTTCGGACGCTGGCGCGCGCGGCCGGCGATGCCGGAGCCGACACGCGCACCGGACGATCTTGCCGCGCAGCTGTGCGACGAATGCGAGGCGATGGCGCGCTATGCGCTCCATCACGGGCTGCCGATCGAGCCCGAACTCGTCGCGCGGCTGGCGGCGCTGATCGCGGCCGCCGGCTCGGCCGCCCCGTCGGCCGGCGCATCGCCCGCCACGCCGCTGACGCCCGCGCAGCAGCAGGCGCTCACGGCGATCCACCGCAAGCTCGCGACGCTCGTCGCGCCCGCGACGCCGCAGGCCGTCACGTTGCTCGACATGCACCGGCGCCAGGCGCATCCGTTCGCGTGGCTGGGCCCGGTGCCGCTGATCCGGCTGCTGACCGGCTCCGCGCTCGGCTTCCTGCTCGCGGTCGTGCTGACGAGCCTGTCGCCGCACGTGTCGGGCGAGAACATCGAGCGTGGCTTCCTGCAATCCAACGGCATGCAGCTGCTGTGGAACACGACGTTCCTGCTGTGCTGCGCGGGGCTCGGCGCATCGTTCGCCACGCTGTTCCAGGCACACCACTACGTCGCCGCGTCGACCTACGATCCGAAATATGACGCATCGTATGGCGCGCGGCTGATTCTCGGCGTGATCGCCGGCCTGATCATCGTCCAGATGCTGCCGGCGCAGTTGTTCGCACAGGGCAGCATGCACAACTTCGGACGGCCGGCGCTCGCGATGCTCGGCGGCTTCTCGGCGACGGCCGTGCATCGCGTGCTGCAAAGGCTCGTCGAAACGCTCGAGACGCTGGTGCAGGGCGACCGCTCGACCGACGTCGGCGCGGCGCTCGCCGCGAATCGCGCGCGCGCCGCCAGCGAACGCGCGCAGTGGCAGGGCGAACTGGCGGCCAACCTGCTCGATCTGCAGCAATCGCTCGACGGCGCGGCGTCCGCCGACGTCGTGCGCGCGCGCCTCGCCGAATTCACGCGCGCGATGCTCGCGGCCCACCCCGCGCCGTCGGCCGCGGACGATCCGCTTCCGCCCGACACGCCCCGGCAGTAGCGCGACGCGGCGCTGGCGCGCCGTTCGCGGCGCCGCGCGCAGCCGGCCTTCGCCCGCCGCGCGCTCGCACGCCGGCCCGGCCGATGCGTCCGTCGCACGCATCACCCCGGCGAACTGCAAACGGGCGCGAACGCGAACGCCGCCGGCTCGGACGGCACGTGGCGCGCGAGCCACAATGCGGCCTCGGTCCGGTTGCTCACGCCGATCTGGCGGAACAGCGCATACAGATGGTTCTTGATCGTGCCCTCCGCGACATTCAGTACACGGCAGATCTGCTTGTTCGACTTGCCTTCGGCCAGCAGCCGCAGCACCTCGCGCTGGCGCGGCGTCAGACGCTCGAATGCGCGATCGTCCCCGGCCGGCGCGCCGCCCGGGCGCGCCTGCGTCGCGCCGCCGTCGTTCGGCGGCACGTAGATCGCGCCGGCGGCGACCCGGCCGAGCGCGTCCGCGAACTCGTCGGCGCTCGCGTGCCGGTCGATGATGCCGGCCGCCCCCGCCAGCAGCGCATCGGCAATCGTGCGGCGGCACACGGCGGCCACCACGCACAGCCACGGCGCGCCGGCGAACGTCTCGTTCAGCACGCTCGGCCAGCTCGGTCGCGCGGCCTGCTCGCCGCATTCGATCGTGATCGCCTCGACCGTCCCGGGCAGCAACGCGTCGCGCAAGCGCAAGACGTCCTCGGGACGGCGGGCCGACCATACGTGCCAGTCGACATCGCGTTTACACAGTACGTCCGCCACGCCCGCGACGAATAACGGCGGGCTATCGATCATCAGAACGTTCATTGCGCGGTTTCCTCGAAATCGGGATGCTCGGTTTAGGTTTTTTTGCTTCCCTACCCGGCGTTTTTTTTACCGCTGTTTTACCCGCCGCGCACTAGGCCCGTCGCTCCGTGACGAATGGCCTAATTCATCCACGCCCCGCCCCGCCGCGCATACCGATGCCCGCCGCGGGCCGGCCAGGGCCGCCGGACATGACGGACGTCATATTTGGTAAACGTCTTCAATTTCCTAACGTGAATAAAGACAACGAATTTCCGTTGTCTTCAACACGAAGAGGAGTTTATTCATGGACGCGAATTTCATCGGCTCAGTGATTAACGCTTTACCCATGGACCAAATGATCGCCGGCCCGTTAAAGGCGATGATCAGCGCGCAGACGCAGGCCGCGAAGAGCTACGCGGATTTCCTGATGCAGGTCTGCATCCAGGGCGGCAAGGCCGTGGCCGTCCAGTTCGACTACGACGAAACGCTGGTGGACGAAAGCGGCGTATCGAAGGGCGTCGTGCAGAAGACGATGCGCATCCCGCTGCTCGCGGCGATCGTCCATCCGATCATCGCGATCGAGGAAGGCACGATCGACTTCGAGATGGAGATCACGCAATCGGAGAAGTCGTCGTCGTCGACCGAGGCCGGCGGCGAATTCCAGGCGAAGTTCGGCTGGGGGCCGATCAGCGTCAGCGTGTCCGGGCGCGTGTCGCACAAGGCGGAGCAGACGCGCAGCACCGACACGCGCGCGAAATATTCGATCCATACGCAGGTGAAGCGCCAGTCGCCGCCCGAAGCGCTGATGCGCGTGATCGACTTCCTGACCGAAGCCGCGACCAAGCCGGTCGTCACGGAAGGCAACGCGAAGGCCGTGAAGCCGCTGCCGGCGACGCCGACCGACGGCAAGCTGGTCGGCGATGCGTCGGGCGCGGGCGGCAGCGCGGCCGCGCCTGCCGGCGCCGGTGCGGATGCCCAGCAGCCGGCGCACGCGTAAGCGCGCGGGCCGGCCATGTTCAGGCTCTTCAGACGGTCTCGCCGCGCGGGCGGCGGGCAGGACGACGGGGATACGCGTCCGGGCAGCCGCACCGCCCGAGCGGAACCGGACGGGCCGGTCCCGCCGGCCGATGCGGTGGCCGGCACTGCCGGGACGGTCGCGGGCACCGCCGCGCCGGCGGCGGCAACCGCCGATCCGGCGCGCCACGTGCCGCCCGACGTCTCCGGTGCGCCGGCCGGGGCCGCGCCGGGCACGCACGACGCACCGGGCGCCGCGCCCGGCGCGCCCGGCGCGTCCGCCGGCGGCGAGCCCCCCGCTCCGCCGGCCCCACCGGCGCCGCCCGGCACGCCTGCCGACGACGAGCGCCCGCCGCCACGCGGCATCGCGCTCGACGAAATCGCGCGCGGGATGCAGCACGCGGCGGCCGCCGCGAATCAACTGCTCGCGCACCAGTACACGGCCGTGCTCGACCAGTTCTTCGACCTGCGCGACGACGGCCTGCTCGCGCCACGTGAGGTCACGGTCGCGCTCGACGCGGAGCACACGATGCCGGTGCCGCTCGTCGCGCTCGCCACGCCGCGCGGGCTCGCGCTCGACCGGATGATCGTGCACCTGACCGTGCGCGGCGACTTCACCGAGGCGTTGCCGGCCGGCGGCGTCGCGGGCGGCGATGACCAGCGCAGCCGCTTCTACGTGACGTTCGCGCCGCCCTCCGGGAAGAAGGACGCACAGGGCAACGCGCGGCAGCGCGACACCGAGCACATCGACATCGAAATGCAGTTCGCGGCGCTGCCGCCGCCCGAAGCGATCATGCGCGTGATCGACGAATACACGCATCGCCTGGTGCCGCGCGCACGGCCGGGCAGCAAGGAGAACGACGATGGCGAACCAGCCTGAACACACCGGTGAGCAAGGCATCGCGCTGATCAAGCAGTTCGAGGGGCTGCGGCTCGCGCGCTATCTCGACGCGGTCGGCAAGCCGACGATCGGCTACGGGCACCTGATCCTGCCGAACGAGCGCTTCACGCGACCGCTCACGCCGGCCGAAGCCGAGGCGCTGTTGCGGCGCGACCTGCGCGGCGCCGAGCTGAACCTGCGCAAGCTGCTGCGCGTGCCGGTCACGCAGCAGCAGTTCGATGCGCTGATGTCGTTCGTCTTCAATCTCGGCGCGGGACGGCTGCGCTCGTCGACGCTGCTGCGCTACCTGAACGCCGGCGCGAGCGCGCGGGCGGCCGACCAGTTCCTCGTCTGGAACAAGGCCGGCGGCAAGCCGCTCGCGGGGCTCACGAAGCGCCGCCAGGCCGAGCGCGCGCTGTTTCTGTCGTGAGCGACGGGACACCGCACCGGCCGAACGTCACGGGTCGCCGCGCATGTCGTTCGCGCCATTTCGCCTGTCGTCGGCTGCCCGTAAGCTGAAACCGTCGCTGAAATCTTGCCGCATCCGTTCCAGCCGTTCGTCATTCGTCATTCACGTTCGTTACTCGTCACGACAGGAGCCCCGCATGAAGATCACTCGCTCGCCCGGCCGCACGACGTCGCCGCATTTCACCGTTTCGCGCACGCTGCGCCGCGTGCTCGGCGCCGCATGCGTCGCCGTCGCCGCCGTGGCGACGGTCGCGCCGCACGCCGTCGCCGCCCCCGCCGATCCGCTGCCCGCATACGGCGCCGACCTCCAGCGCACGTCGGTGTCGGGGCTGTCGTCCGGCGGCTTCATGGCCGCGCAGTTCGACGTCGCGTTCTCGAGCCGGCTGATCGGCGCGGGCATCGTCGCGGGCGGCCCGTTCTACTGCGCGGGCGTGAACGCGCTGATCCCGCCGGCGGTGGCCGCGACCACGCTGTGCATGCAGCCGATCGGCCCCGCGCCTTCCGCGGCCGATGCCTGGCGCGCCGCGCGCATGTTCGCGCAGCGCGGCGAGATCGATGATCCGGCCGCGCTGCGCGCTCAGCGCATCTACGTGTTCAGCGGTGCGAAGGATACGGTGGTGTCGACGCGCGTCGTCGACCAGACCGCGCGCTTCTATACGCTCGCACAGGTCCCGGCCGCGAACCTTCAGTACCGCGAATCGCCGGACGCCGGCCATGCGTTCATCACGAACCGCCCCGAAGACAACGCATGCAGTGCGAACGCGAGCCCGTATATCGACAACTGCGGCTTCGAGCAGGCACACGACATCGTGCGCTGGATCTACGGCACCCCCGACAAGCCGCTCAATCCGCCGGCCGCCCAGGCAGGCGGCAAGCTGCTGAAGTTCGATCAGCGCGCGTTCGATCCGCGGCGCGGCGCGTCGCTCGGCGACACGGGTTATGCATACGTGCCGGCCGACTGCGAGCGCACGGCCTGCGCGGTGCACGTGGTGTTCCACGGCTGCGTGCAGAACGTCGCGGCCGTCGGCGAGAAGATGATTCGCGGCGTCGGCTACAACGAGATCGCCGACACGAACCGGCTGATCGTGCTCTATCCGCAGGTCGAGAAATCGGCCGTCAATCCGCTCGGCTGCTGGGATTTCTGGGGCTATACGAGCACCGATCCGCTCAACCCCGGCTTCTACCGCCGCGACGCGCCGCAGATGGCCGCCGTGATGCGGATGGTGCAGCGCCTCGGCGCCGCGCGTCAGTAATCCGCGTACCGGCCGCCGTCACGTCGTCACCACCCCTTCATCACGAGGAATCGCCATGTTCTCCACGTTCATCGCCCAATGGGAACGCGCGCACGCCGACGCGCTCCAGCTGTTCGGCAAGGTCGCCGCGCAGACGACCGGCGCCGGCGGCACGTCCGGCGGCCCCGCGTGGCGCGCGTTCGCGCACACCGCGCTGCTCGCCGGCCACCGTTACTCCGACGCCTGCCAGGCCGCGATCGACGCGTCGTGGCGCGGCCAGCTCGAACGGTTCGCGCCCGGCAGTTCGGCCGCCGCGGTCAAGGAGCTGGCGGCACTGAACGCCGATCTCGCGACGCGCTTCACGCAGAGCCACCTGCAGCATGCGGGCGCGATGGCCGACGCGGCCGCGCAATACCTCGACGATCTCGGCCGCACGCGCGGCCCCGCGGATGCCGCGATGGCGCTCGGCCGCTTCGCGGGCGACCTGCAGGCCCAGGCGCGCGCCCATGCGCTGCACGTCGCGTCGCTCGCGAACGGCGTCGCGCCCGCGCTTGCGCAGTGGGCCGACCGCACGCTGCGCGACGATCGCGGCGCGTCCGATCAGGAGCAAACGTCATGAACATCAAGCTCCGCTTCGTCAACCGCTCGAACGACTGCGGCAACAGCGAGGTCGTGCTGTTCCAGCGCGACGTGATCCCCGATCTCGACGCATTTGCGATCGCGTGGAAGGTGATCCGCTATTGCGGGCGCGACTGCTTCCATCCGTTCGACTACTCGACCGACATCGACGTCGCGCTCGGCGACGAGCACGGCAACTTCTCGCCGCGCGTCGCGGCGCCCGCCGGCGTGCGCTTCGTGGTCGACGCGCAACCGACCGGACGCGGCCGGCTCGTGCCCGACCCGGCCGACGCGCCGGGCGGCGACATCGAGGTCGTCAACCGGTTGCCGCGCGGCGCCGTGAACGTCAACGCGTTCAGCGCCGGCCGGCTGATCGCGGTGAAGGAAGCGGTCGCGCCCGGGCAGAAGGCCGTGTTCCGCTTCACGCCGACGCTGTGGATCGGCGTGGCGTCGCAGATACAGGAAAGCCGCGCGCTGCACGCGGCGGTGATGTCGAGTGCGAATACGCTTCTGCCGCTGGCGGGCGTCGCGGCGGCGGACATCGTGATGACGGGCGGCGGCACCGGCACCGACGCGCAGCCGTTTGCGTTCGCGCTCGAACACATCGTGCGCGCGTAGCGCCGCCCGACACGGCTTGAACCGGCTTGACGGCACGGCTTCGCGGCCGGGCCGGCGGGAAAGGTGTGCGGCAGACCGACTGCCGTTTTTTCAAACTCAAGGAGCAACGACGTGGATATCCAACTGAACCTGATCAACCGCTCGAACGACGCGAACAACTCGAGCGTCGTGATCTTCCAGAAGAACGTGGCGACCGACTTCGACGAACTCGCGATCGCGTGGAAGGTGATCCGCAATTGCGGCCAGGGCGACAACCATCCGTTCAAGTTCCCGATGACGATGAGCGTGAGCGCGAGCGACAGCTGGGGCAACTACATGCCGCAGCAGGTCGCCGCGAACGGCCAGGTGTTCCAGGTCGTGCGCTCCAGCTCGGGCGACGTGCTGCAGCTCGGCGGCGACCCGGGCGCGAGCTCCGAGGTGCAGGTGCGCAACGACCTGCCGGCCGGCGCGATCAACGCGACGATCTACAAGGACGGCAGCGCGCTCGCGCGCAAGACGTCCGTCGCGCCGGGCCAAAAGGCCGTGTTCCAGTTCAAGCCGACGATCTGGATCGGCGTCGCGTCGCAGATCGAACAGGGCGCGCTGATGAATTCCGCGGTGATCTCCGACATCAACACGGAACTGTCGCTGCTCGGCATCGCGAGCGCCGACATCGTGATGACCGGCGGCGGCCCCGGCCCGCGCTCGATGCCGTTCACGTTCCGGCTGGAAAACGTGGTGATGGCGTAACGGTCCGTGCGCCGGCGACGCACGGCCGGCGCCCCTTCAATCAGTTCTCCAAATCGAATCAAGGTGACTCATGGACATCAATCTCAACTTCGTCAACCTGTCGAACGACGTCAACAACAGCCAGATCGTGATCTTCCAGAAGAACGTGTCGACGGACTTCGACGAGCTCGCGATCGCGTGGAAGGTGATCACCAACTGCGGGCGCGGCGACAACCACCCGTTCGTGTTCCCGATGCTGACGACCGTCTCCGCGAGCGATGCCGACGGCAACTACATGCCGCAGAAGCGCGCGGACAACGGACAGGTTTTCACCGTGTCGCGCGCGACGTCGGGCAACGTGCTGGCGCTGGCCGGCCCGGCGCCGACGTCGCGCGAGATCCAGCTGCGCAACGACCTGAGCCGGGGGGCGATCACCGCGTCGGTCTTCAAGGACAACCGGCTGCTCGCGCACAAGACGGGCATCGTGCCGGGGCAGAAAGCGGTGTTCGAGTTCAAGCCGACGCTGTGGATCGGCACGGCATCGCAGATCGAACAGGGCGCGGTGATGAACTCGGCCGTGCTGTCCGACATCAACACCGAACTGTCGCTGCTGGGGATCAAGAGCGCCGACATCGTGATGACGGGCGGCGGCGGCGGCACCACCGCGACCGCGTATCAGTTCCGGCTCGCGAACGTCGTGATGGGATAAGCCGCAAGCCACGCGTGCGCGACGGCGAACGGGCCGCACCCGTCACGTCGTCGCGCGACCGCGGTGCATGAATCAGCTCGCGCGCCGCACGGGCGCCATCTTCGAGAAGTACTTCGCACCCGCGACGCAGCCCACGACGACGACCGTCACCGCGAGCATCGACGGCGGCACCGTCTCGTGCAGCAGCCCGGCCGCGAGCAGGAAACCGAAGAACGGCTGCAGCAACTGAAGCTGGCCGACGCCCGCGATCCCGCCGAGCGCCAAGCCGCGATACCAGAACACGAAGCCGATCAGCATGCTGAACAGCGATACGTACGCGAGCCCCCACAGCGCGGCGGCGTCGACGCCGTCGAACGTCGCGGGCCACGTGAACCACGCGAGCGGCAGCATCACCGGCAGCGACAGCACGAGCGCCCACGAGATCACCTGCCAGCCCCCGAGCTGACGCGACAGGCGCGCGCCCTCCGCATAGCCGAGCCCGCACGCAACGATCGCGGCCAGCATCAGCGCATCGCCCACCACCGACGCGCTTCCGCCGTTGCGCAGCGCGAACGCGGCCACCGCACCGCTGCCGACCAGCGAGAAGATCCAGAACGGCAGCCGCGGCCGTTCGCCGCCCCGCCAGACGCCGAACAGCGCGGTCGCGAGTGGCAGCAGCCCGACGAACACGATCGCATGCGCGGACGTCACGTGCTTGAGCGCCAGCGCCGTCAGCAACGGAAAACCGACCACGACTCCGAGCGCGACGACGACGAGCGACGCGGTCTCGGCACGCGTCGGCCGCTTCTGCCTCAGCGCGGCGAGCAGAATCAGGCCGAGCACGCCGGCGATCGTCGCGCGCGCGAACGTGAGGAACAGCGGGTCGAGCCCCTGCACCGCGACGCGCGTCGCGGGCAGCGAGCCACTGAAGATGATCACGCCCAGCAGGCCGCTGAGCCATCCGTCGGTCGTCTTTTGCACGGGAAATCCTGATCGGAACAAGATGGATGACCGATGATCCGCCGCCCGTGAAAAGCGCGTAAGCTACAGCCCAATACAATCCGGACAAACTGTACTGGACAACCGACCGTACAGTTCCCTCTCGCCATGAGCCGTTCCGTGCAAGCCCCTGCTCCGCCCGCGCCGTCGCGCACGCGCGTGGAAACCGTGATGGACACGCTGCGTGCAAGGATCGCGAGCCGCGCGCTGATGCCCGGCGCGCGCGTGCCGTCGATCCGGATGATGGCCGACGCCCTGCACGTGTCGAAGTCGACCGTCGTCGACGCATACGAGCGGCTCGCAAGCGAAGGCGTGCTCGTCGCGCGGCGCGGCTCCGGCTTCTACGTGTCGGGCCACGCGCCGCCGCTCGCGCTCGCCGAACTCGGCCCGCGCCTCGATCGCGAACTCGATCCGCTGTGGCTGTCGCGCCAGGCGCTCGAGGCGGCGCCGAACTCGGTGAAACCGGGCTGCGGCTGGCTGCCGTCGTCGTGGCTGCCGGACGAGAGCCTGCGACGGGCGCTACGCGCGGCGTCGCGCGACGAACCCGACGCGCTGACCGACTACGCGACGCCGCTCGGGCTGCCCGCGTTGCGCCAGCAGCTGGCGTGGCGGCTCGCGCAGCACGGCGTCCATGCGGAGCCCACGCAGATCATGCTGACCGACGGCGGCACGCACGCGCTCGATCTCGTGTGCCGGCTGCTGCTGGAGCCGGGCGACACCGTCGTGCTCGACGATCCGTGCTACTTCAACTTCCAGGCGCTGCTGCGCGCGCATCGCGCGCGGATCGTCAGCGTGCCGTTCACGCCCAACGGCCCCGATCTCGCACGCTTCGAGCAGGTGCTCGCCGAGCATCGGCCGCGTCTGTACATCACCAACGCGGCGCTGCACAACCCGACCGGCGCGACGCTCGCGCCGCCGGTCGCGCACCGGCTGCTGACGCTGGCGGCCGAGCACGGCCTGCTGATCGTCGAGGACGACATCTTTGCGGATTTCGAGAGCACGCCCGCGCCGCGCCTTGCGGCGTTCGACGGGCTGTCGCGCGTCGTGTCGATCGGCAGCTTCTCGAAGACGCTGTCGGCCGCGATCCGCTGCGGCTATGTCGCCGCGCGCCCCGAATGGATCGACGCGCTCGTCGACCTGAAGCTCGCGACGTCGTTCGGCAACGCGCAGATCGGCGCGAACGTCGTGCACCGGCTGCTGGTCGACGGCACCTACCGGCGCCATCTCGACGGCCTGCGTGCGCAGCTGGCCGATGCGATGGGCGAAACGATCCGGCGGCTCGCGCGCGCCGGGCTCGGGATCTGGACCGAACCGCGCGGCGGCCTGTTCGTCTGGGCGGAACTGCCCGACGGGCTCGATGCCGCGCGCGTGGCGCGTCATGCACTCGACCACGATGTGGTGCTCGCGCCCGGCAACGTGTTCAGCGCGTCGCACGGCGCGACGTCGTTCATGCGCTTCAACGTGTCGCGCTGCAAGGGGCCGGCGGTGTTCGATGCGCTGGCGCGGGCGATGGACGCGACGCGTGCGGCGGAACGCAGCGACCGCACACTGGCCGGCGACCGATGACCATCGAAGGCGGCGGGACGCACGAACGCCCCGCCGCCACCGTCACACTTCCGCCGCGTGCGCCCTCGCCCGCACCTCCGCGAACGTCGTATCGGCCAGCATTCTCCCCGTATCGAACACCGTTTCGAGCGCATCGTCCCACTCGCCTTCGAGCGCGCGATCGTCCCACGCGACCGGCAGCGTCACCGTCCGGTATTCTCCCGTGCGCCGATTGCGCAGCAACGTGAGGCGCCCCCTCTTCGAGCGCTTGCCCGGATCGGTGACCGGATCCTTGCTCACGTCGCACCACACGCCGTCGCGCCGGATCGCCGAGCACTTCATCGCGAAGCGCTGCGTATCGCGATTGACTTGCTGCAGCAGCGCACCGCCCATCCCGAACACGACGTTGCCGGCCGCGTAGCCCGCGTCGTCGAGCGCGGCGAGAATCGCGTCGATCGACAGCTCGTCGATGCCGTCGCCCTGGATCACGCGCACGTGGTTCAGCACGCGCCGTCCCTTGCCGTTCAAGGACGAACCGAACGATGCGTCGAGCGCGCGCACGGTCTGCAGCACGATCGCCACGGGGTCGCCCGAATCGGGACGCACGACCAGCGTCGCGCCCGAATCGATCACGGCTTGCCGAAGCGCGCCGCCCCATATCTCGAGCGCGGCGAACAGATCGTAGGAGTCCGACACGACCGATACGATCGCGCCGGGCAGACCGAAGCGAGCGATCATGTTGCGATACGCATCGGCTTCGTGCTCACGCCCCCACGACGTGATCGTGCTGTGCTCGGCCGCCGGCACCGAATACGCGGCCATCGGCTCGCGATAGAAGCGGTTCGCGGCCAGCACGCCGAGCACCGTGTCCGAACCCATGAAGCTCACGAGATGCGCCGCGCCGCCGATCGCGGCCGATTCCGCGCTCGATACGCCGCGCGCGCCGAAGTCGTGCAGCTTGAACGGCAACTGCGCGAGATCGTCGTCGGTCTTCTCGAGAAAGCGGCGGATCGTCTGCCGCAGGTGCCAGCTGCGCGTCGCGACCGTCACCGGGTACCACACGCGCAGCAGCATCGTCTCCAGATACGACGCGAGCCAGAACACCTTCGGGTCGTCGCATTCGACGGTCATCAGCACGTTGTGCACCGGCACGATCGAACCTTCGGGCACCGCGCGAATCTTCACGGGCAGGTAACCGTCGTAGTGCTCGACGATATGGCGCCAGCCGTCCTCGTTGAACGGCTCGCCATGCACCGCGAAGAAATCGCGGGCGTCGTCGATCATCGCGTGCGTGACGGGCCGGCACAGATATTCCTTCAGCAGCATCTGCAAGCCGAAGAACAGCGTGCGGTCGTAGCGGCCGCCGCGCGACTCGACGTACGAGAACATCGCCTGCGCGTCGGGCGGATATTGCAGGAAGTGGGAAGCCTTGTACGAATCCGTGTTGAGGATCGGATTGGCGAGAACCGCGGCAAGGCCGCCGGGATCGTTTTGCATGGCTAGAGCTCCTCTAGGCCGTTGAAGTGCCGCCGCGTCTGTCGCGGCGGACCGGAATCCGGGGAATCAGCGCGTCACAGCTTCCCCAGGAAGTGATACGCGATCTCGAAGTGATCCTCGAACATCACGTTGCGCATCTGCGCGAATTCGTTGAGCGGCACCCAGCGCGCCTTGTCGGCGTCGTCGCTGCCCTTCACGCGCGGCAACTCGCCGGTCGGGAAGTTGAACAGGCACGCGTGCGTGATCGTGCGGCCGCGCAGCGAGCGGGCCGGATGATCGAACACCTGGCGATCCTTGATCGAGCCGCGCAGCACGGGCTCCGGCAGCTTCAGGCCGGTTTCCTCGCGCAATTCGCGGATGCACGCCGCGTCGAGCCGTTCGTCCTGGTTCACGAAGCCGCCCGGCAACGCCCACAGGCCGCGACCCGGTTCGCTGCGCCGGCGCACGAGCAGGATATGGCCGGAGTGCACGACCACCGCATCGACCGTCACGAACGTGACCGGATACGGTGCGGCCGACCAAGCCTTGCGATACGCGGCGATGAATTCGGCTTCGGCCTTCAACTGCGCGAATTGCGGCTGCGTGCGGAAATGTTCGAGCCAGCCGAACACGGGTTCCGGCACGGCCCATTGCACGAAGCTGTTGGTGCGTTCGGCGAAATACTGGTCGCGGATTTCGGTGGCGGAAATGTCTTCGGTCGCATCGACGTCGACGAGCTCCCATTGCGGGAACATCCGCAAGTAATACGACGTGGCGTCCTTTTCGTGGCCGATCAGCCCGACCTTGCGCTGCGCGACGTCGCCGAGCGCGGCGGCCACGGCATCCTGCACCCAGCGCACCCAGTCGCCGTCGTTGTACGTCGAATCCTGCACGGGCGCGACCGTCACGCGATCGCGCTCGGACGGCTCGAGCAGCGAAGCCAGCATCTGGCAGCGCTCATCGAACGAAAACGGATCCTTGATGGTACGGGGCTTGTCGGTCGACCCGATCAGCACGCACACGCGCTCGGCCCGGCTCAGTGCCGACTTCAGCACGTTCAGGTGACCACGATGCGGGGGCTGGAAACGACCAATGAAAACGAGCGCGTCGAAGCGCCGGTTCTGTTGCGTACTCATGAGGCTCCCTCAAGAGATTGAAACGCTTCGGGTCTTTCCCGAAGGCATGGAATCGATCGTAGGGGAATTCCCGGAGAAGGTCAATCGAGCACGCGCTCGACTTGACGAAGTCTGACGAAACGCGCGGCGCCGGCGCGGTACACTCGATTTCATCCCAATCCGCGCCGTGGCGCCCGCCATCCATCATGAGGATCTCAGTCAGCCGGATCGTCGGCGTCGATCGCAGACGCCTCTTCACGTGGTCGCAGGACTACGCGCGGCGGCTCGTGTGGGACAACTTCCTCGCCGACGCGTATCTGCTCGACGGGATGACGGCCGACGTCGGCGTCGACGCGTTCTGCCGCAGCCAGTCCGGCGCGACGATGGTGTCGCGCTACATCTCGTACCGTCCGCCGCAGGTCGCGGCCATCGAAATGGTCGACGGGCCGAAAGTGCTCGAACGCTTCAGCGGCAGCTGGAATTTCACGGAGCGCACGCCGGGCACGACCGAAGTGAAGTTCACGTACCAGTTCCGCGCGCAGCCGTCCTGGCTGCGCTGGCTGCTCGAACCGCTGATCGGCGCGTTCTATCTCGTGCACACGCGCCGGCGTCTCGATTCGTTCAAGCGCTGGGCCGAAGCCGAAGCGTTGCCGCACTGACGCGCGACGCCGCGCGCATCAGAGGAACGGCGAAATGTTCGCGATCGCGCGCGAGACGTAATCGTCCTTCTCGCCCACCGGCGCGACATAGTGAATCGCACTGCGCGCGGCCTCGATGCCGGCCAGACGCGCGATGAACCACGCGGCGAGATACTGCGACGACAGACACCCGCCGGCGGTCGCGACGTTCCCGCTGGCCACGAACGGCTGGTCGAGCACGGCCACGCCGGCTTCCTGCACCCACGGCTTCGTGGTCAGGTCGGTACACGCGGGGACATCGCCGAGCCATCCCAGTTTCGCCAGCACGAGCGTGCCCGAGCACTGCGCGCCGAGCAACTGCCGCGCGGGGTCGAACTGCAATTGCGCCATCAACGCGGCATCGGCGACGACGTCGCGGGTCCGCACGCCGCTGCCCACCAGCACGGCGTCGGCGTCGCGGGCGTCCTGCAGCGACGCTTGCGCGTCGATCATCACGCCGTTCATCGAGCGCACGCGGGCGGTCGGGCTCGCGATCGAAACCCGCCAGTCCGGCTGCTTGACCCGGTTGAGAATACCGAGCGCGATCAGCGAATCGAGTTCGTTGAAACCGTCGAAGGTCAGGATGGCGATGTGCATGGGGGTCTCTGCGCGGGGACGTAGTACCGCCCGATCATAAGCCGTTCGCGAAATCGGTGCAGCGCGTCGTCGAATGCGCGACCGTCGCTGTCGGCCCGGTCGCTCACGCGACGCCGTGCGGCAGCGGCCATTTCGTCATTGCGGCGCCGCCGGCAACCGCTATAATCGCGCGACATTCCGACTGCATTGAGCAGGCCGACGGTGCGCGCCATACGACGCGCCGCATGTCCTCCTCGACAACAACAATGACAAACCGAACCGTTCGACGCCTTCGCCCGTTCGTGCGCGCCGCCGCGCGCCTGCTCGCGTGCGCGCCGCTGCTGGGCGTGCCGCCGGCGCTGCATGCGGCCGATGCCGCAAGCCCGGATGCGCAGCCGGCCTCCGGCCGCTACGTCGTCGTCGACACCGGCCATACGCCGGCCCACCCGGGCGCCACCGGCGCCAGCGGCCGCGTCGAATACCGATACAACCTCGACCTGTCCACCGCCGTCGCGGAGAAACTCGCCGCGCACGGCGATCGCGTACTGCGCACGTCGGCCGACGGCCGCGAGATCGCGCTCGACCAGCGCGCGACACAGGCCCCCGACGCGAACCTGTTCGTGTCGATCCATCACGATTCGATGCAGCAGCAGTTCATCGATGCGGGTCGGCAACGCGAATTCCGCGGTTTCGCCGTGTTCGTGTCGGAGCGCAATCCGCACTACGCGGAAAGCCTGCGTTGCGCGAAGGTGATCGCCGAGCGGCTGATCGCGGCCGGTGAACGGCCGTCGCTGTATCACGCGCAGCCGATCAAGGGCGAGAATCGTCCGCTGATCGATCCGCAACTCGGCATCCACCGCTTCGACGATCTCGTCGTGCTGCGCACCGCGCCGATTCCGGCCGTGCTGGTCGAGGCCGGCGTGATCGTCAATCCCGACGAGGAAAAACGTCTCGCGCAGCGCGAGACGATCCAGCGCCTCGCCACCGCGATCGCGGGCGGGATCGACACGTGTACGGCGGCCAGGTAAAGGTAACGCCCGTTGGTTTTCAACGGATTTCACCCAGTGAGGAGGAGTGCCATGAAAAAGAAGAATCTGCTCGTATCCTGCGCGTTGCTTGCGCTCGCCGTTCCGTTCGCCGCGCATGCGGCAGGCTGCGGTAAACCGCGCAGCGCGTTCGATCAGGTGTACTGCAGCAGCAACGAGTTCTCGCAGCTCGACCGCGAGTTGAACGACGAGTACGCCCGCGTGCGCAAGCAGTTGAGCGGCGACCAGCAGGCGAAGCTGAAGACGGGCCAGCTCGCGTGGATGAAGCAGCGCGACGACCGCTGCAGCGAAACGCGCGACGACGGCTACCTCGTGAACCTGCAATGCGCGATCGATGCGACGCAATCCCGCCTGTCGTTCCTGCGCGAACGCGAGCGCGAGTGCGCGAGCACCGGGTGCGTGACGGCGAAGCTCGGGGAGTAAGGGCTGACCGGGTGCCGTGCCGTGAGTCGATTCGCGGCGCGGTACCTTCTTTCGTGCACCATTCGTCATTCGGCAATCCGATGGCACATCGATCACATCGAACATGACGACGATCGACATCCGCGCCGCAACGCCCCTCGATGCACCGGCCATCGCCGACATCCACGTCGCATCGTGGCGCGCCACCTACCCTGGCATCGTGCCTGCCTCGTACCTCGCCGGTCTGTCGGTCGAACAGCGCACCACCGTCTGGCGCGAGGTGCTCGACGCCGAACAGTCACGCGTCGCACTCGCGTTCACGGAAGGCGAGCTCCGGGGCTGGATCAACTATGGTCCGACGCGCGACACCGACAAGGATTCCACCTGGGGCGAAATCGGCGCGATCTATCTGCATCCGTCGCATTGCGGCCGGGGAATCGGGGCCGCGCTGGTCGCCCATGCGCGCCGATCACTGCACGACGCGGGGCATCGGTGGGTATCGCTGTGGGTCCTCGTCGAAAATCGTCGGGCGAAGGCATTCTACGAACGCGAAGGTTTCGTCGCCGAGCGCGACGCCAAGACGTTCGAGATCGACGGTGTGCCGATCGAAGAGATCCGCTATTGGCGTGCGCTTCCCTAGCCACGCCCTCGGTTCATTTCCCGTCGGGTTTGCCGCCGCCCCGCGGCGAAGTCACGCGTCGCGCCGTCACAGAAACCACCGATACTCCCGCGCCCCGATCTCGTTGCGAAAATCCAGCTCCTCCTGACGCTTGTTCTCGCAATACACCATCACGAATTCACTGCCGAGCCCTTCCCGCACGGCCGCGTGATCCTGCATCGCCGCGACGGCCGACAGCATCTCCTTCGGAAAATCGATCCCGCTGCCGCGATCATCATTGAGCGGCGCGATCGGCTCGATCCGCGCGTCGAGCCCGTGCTCCATCCCGCTGAGGATCGCCGCGAGCACGAGGTACGGATTCGCATCCGCGCTCGCGAGCCGATGCTCGATCCGCAGATTGCGCGCATCCGATTCCGGAATCCGGATGCACGCATCGCGATCCTCGAAGCCCCAACTTGCACGGCTCGCCGCGTTCACCATCGACCCATAGCGCCGGAACGCATTGTGATTCGGCGCGAACACCGGCATGCAGTGCGGCAGCAGCTCGAGGCACCCGGCCACCGCATGCCGCAGCGGCCGCTGCCCGTCCGCGGCGAGCAGGTTGCGGCCCGCGTCGTCGTACAGGCTCACGTGCACGTGCATCCCGCTGCCCGGCGCATGCAGATACGGCTTGCCCATGAAGCTCGCGCGATAGCCGTGCCGCAACGCGACGCCGCGCGTGCTGCGGCAGAACAGCGCCGACCAGTCGGCCGCGCGCAACGCATCGTCGGTGTGTCCGAAGTTGATCTCGAACTGGCCGGGCCCGAGCTCGGCCGTGATCACGGTCGCGTCGACGCCCTGCTCGCACGCGGCCTCGACCATCTCGTGCAGCACGTCGGAAAACCGCGACAGGCGTTCGATGTGCATGTTCGGCTGGTCGTCGCGGTCGTCGCTCAAGCGATCGCGCGGATACTGCGGCATCCCGTCCGCGAGCTGCGCGGCGAACAGATAGAACTCGAGCTCGAACGCGACGACCGGCCGGATGCCGCGTGCCGCGAACCGCCGCAGCACGCGTGCCAGCACCTCGCGCGGCTCGAACTCGATCGGCGCATCCGTGCCGTCGGAGCTGATCAGCATCTGCGCGAGCGGCTGCCGCTCCCAGCGCACCGGCTTCAGCGTGCCGGGAATCAGGCGACGCGGCGCATCCGGGTCGCCGTCGTTGAAACAGTAGTCGCCGATCTTGTAGAGGCCGCCCTGCGTGCCGAGCAGCACGCAGTTCTGCGGCAGCTTCAGCAGCGAACCCGACGCGACCTTCTCGAGCGCATCGATCGGATAGCGCTTGCCGTAGAAATGGCCCGGCAGGTCGAGACAGATCAGGTCGACATAACGGATCTCGGGATGCGCCTGCCGGAATGCGCGGATTTCATCGACCAGCACGGGAACGACGTCAGCCATGTCTCATCCTTTCCATGTCTTGTATGGCGGTGCCGCGGCGCGGCGAACCGGACTCATCGGCATGCGGCACGTCACATGCCCGCTATCGCTCAGTACTGCAAACCGGCAGCACGGCGCGACGACCCGTCGCGCCGCTGTCCGACAAACTCAGGTGAACACCCAGATCACGCGTGCCGGCACATCGCTCAGGTTCGCGTAACGAAACCGCTTGTGCGCGGGAAGCTGAAATGCGTCGTTCGGGCCGAGCGTGACGGGCGTGTCGTCGCCGTCGATCCAGATCGTCAGCTCGCCTTCGAGCACGAAGCCGCCCTGCTCGTCGCTGTCGTCGACGGAGCGCTCGCCGCTGCTCGCGCCGGGCGCGAGATGGCTCTCCAGGATCGAGAAGCGCGAACGCATGTTCGGCGACACGAGGATGTCCGTGATGCCGGCCGCGTAATACACGGTGCGCCGCTCGTCGGGCCGCGTGACCCACGGCACGCTGCGCGGTTTGCTGAGGCTGTAGAAATACGTGGTCGGCACGCCGAGCGCCTCGCCGATCGCGGTGAGATCCGCGACCGTCGGACGCGACAGCCCGCGCTCGACCTGCGACAGAAAGCCGACGGAGCGGCCGATCCGTTCCGCGAGATCGTTGAGCGTGACCTTGCGATGCTTGCGCAGATCGCGGATCAGGATCGCCAGACTTTCTATCTCTTCCTGTTCGTTCATGATGGATTCCGGTGCGTCAGACGGTATCGCGCAAACGGTACCAGGCCTTGCCCATCGCTTCCAGCGGCGCGGCGAGGCGATCGCCGCCGGGGAAGCGCGGGTTGCGGATGCGCTGGTACTGCGCGAGCAGGCGGTCGTCGCCGAGCACGGCATCGGCGACCGCGCGCGCGCCGGCAAGCGTCGGCAACACGCCATGCCCCGAGAAGCCCTGCAGCCAGAAGCGCTGGCCGCGACGTCCGATGTCCGGCGTGCGTCGCATGCTGATGTCGATGTGGCCGCCCCACGCGTAGTCGAGCGGTACGCCGGCCAGTTGCGGGAACACGCGTTCGAGGTGCGGGCGCGTCGCGGCCGCGATGTCGGCCGGAATCCCGCCGAGATACGTGCAGCCGCCGCCGAACAGCAGGCGATTGTCGGGGCTCAGGCGGAAGTAGTCGGGCACGAACTGGTTGTCGATCACGCAACTGTTCCGCGGCAGCAGCGAGCGTGCGACGTCCGGCGCGAGCGGCGCGGTCGCGACCTGGTAGGTGCCGACGGGCAGCAACCGGCGCGACAGTTCGCGATCGAGCCGGTCGACATACGCATTGCACGCGAGCACCAGCACATCCGCGCGCACCTCGCCGTGCGCGGTGCGGGCAACGTGACCGCCCGCGGTCTCGCGACAGTCGAGCACGCGGCTTTGCTCGAAGATGCGTCCGCCGGCCCGTTCGATCGTCTGCGCGAGACCGAGCGCGAGCTTCAGCGGATTCAGATGGCCGGCCTCGGGATCGTGGAGCGCGGCAAGATAGCGCGCGCTGCCGATCCACTCGGGCATCTCGTCCGGCCCGATCACGCGCAGCCGGTCGTAGCCCCAGCGCTGCGCGGCCTCGTCGCGGGCCTGCGCGAGCATCGCGACGCGACGCGGCCGCACCGCGGCCCATAGGCTGCCGGGCCGGTAGTCGATGTCGAAGCCGTGCCGCGCGGGCAGTTCGCGCACTTCGGCCGCGGCCCAGCGCATGCTGTCCCACAGCACGCGCGCGCCGTCGCGGCCGAGCGAATCCTCGAGCGGCTGCATGTCGCACGACCAGCCGAGCAGCGCCTGCCCGCCGTTGCGGCCCGATGCGGCCCACGCGACGCGGCTCGCCTCGAGCACGACCACGCGCTTGCCCGCAAGCGCGAGGCGCAACGCCGTGTGCAGCCCGCTGAAGCCCGCGCCGACGACCAGCACGTCGGCGTCGATGCGTTCGTCCAGTTCGGGCCGCCGCGGAATCGGCGCCGGGTAAGTGCCGGCGTAGTAGCTTGCGACGTGACGGTCGGACTGCACGAACATGCGGACTCCCGTGAAATTCTCGCCGGATAATTTCATGAAAAATTAGCACGGCAATTTCACGAGAGCAAGCGGGAGAATGAGGGCGCGCGTCGTCGGATAAATGAAAGCATCGCCGGGTGCCGGCATGGCGCTTGCGCCTGTCGTCCATACTTTTTCCATGCGCGGCCGGCACCGACGTTGCGTAGGCAACGACCGGCTGATCGCGCAAGGGCACCGGCAGCGCGGCGTGATCATGTGTTCGGAAGCCGTGGGGTGGCGCTGTCATCGGCGCATCGTGTCCGACTACCTGATCGCGCGCGGCGAGACGGTGCTGCACATCATGAGCCCGAATCGCGTGGAGCCCGCGCACATCACGGCCGGCGCGGTGATCCGGGACGACGGAACGATCGTCTACCCGGACGTCGAAGGCGATGCGCCGGCAGACGAAGCCGGCGCGCAACCGAACGCGTGACGCGACAGCGACGCGCGCACGCGATGCCGTGACGGCATGAAAGCGCGAAGGTGCGTCATGCCCGATGCAACACCCACGTCGATCGGCCGCGCCCGCTGCGCGCCCGATACACGGCACGCTCGCTCCGCTTTGCGCCGCTGCGATCCTGCATTACCATCGTGCGTCCACCGCGCGTACCCGCGCGCCCCGCCACCTCTGTGCTCCCGCACCGATGCTCGCTCTCATCATCATCGCCGGCCTGTGGGCCGGCCTGCAGAACGCCCTCGCGGGCGGCGGCTCATTCGTCACGCTGCCCGCGCTGATCGTGTCGGGGATGTCGCCGCTCGCGGCGAACATCACGTCGACGGTCGCGCTGTTCCCCGGCCAGGTCACGACGGGCTGGGCGAGCCGGAACATGGTGCGCGGCGCGGGCAAGCTGCCCTTTCGCGCGCTGTTCGCGATCAGCGTGGTCGGCGGCGCGCTCGGCGGCCTGCTGCTGCTGAAAACCCCGTCGTCGATCTTCTCGCACCTCGTGCCGTGGCTCGTGCTGTTCGCGACGGTCGTGTTCGCATGGGGCAGTTTCTTCCGCAAGCCCGGCGCCGGCACGCAGCATATCGGCCCCGTCACCGCCGCGATCTCGCAATTCCTGATCGCGATCTACGGCGGCTACTTCGGCGGAGGCATCGGATTCCTGATGATGGCCGCGCTGACGATGGCGGGCCTGTCGCCGCGTCACGCGATGTCGACGAAGAATGCGCTCGCGGGCGTGATGAACGCGTCGGCGGTCGTGCTGTTCCTGACCTCGCCGCATCTGCACTGGCGCGAGGCCCTCGCGCTCGGCGGCGGCGCGATCGTCGGCGGCCTGCTCGGTGCGTGGGCGCTGCACCGCGTGAACGAACGCGTGCTGCGGATCGCGATCGTCTGCATCGGCGCCGCGCTGACCGTCGGGCTGTTCGCCAAGCCGATCTGACGCACGCGCGCCGTCGGCCGCGACGAACGCGCAATCGACGTGCAAGCGTCCGTGCGGCGAGCGACGGCGGAGTAACGCGCCAAACTCGATGTCGCGGGCGCTTCGGGGCGGCTTGCGCGCCCCGCGCTTCAATGCCCGCAGGCGTGTGCGTTCAACTTCAACCGAACGGCCGCACGCCGATCAGCGGGCCATGCAGGAACAGCGCGAAGACGGCCCATACGACGAGCCCGGCGACGATCGTCACGGCATCGCCCGACAGCCTGCCGGCCGGATAGCGGACGCCGTCGCGGCGATCGCGCGCGCGCCACACGACGAAATCGACCAGCGACCACACGAAGAATGCGCCGAACAGCACCACCGCATGCAGCGTGCCGTTCGCGAGCAGGTGCGCGACCGCCCAGACCATCACGCCGGCCACCATCGGATGGCCGACGAGCGTCTTGATGCGGTTGCGCGGCACGTAGGCCGCGGCGATCAGCACGAATGCGATCGCGGTCAGCATGCCGGTGAGATGGCGAACGCCGACGGGCGACACCCACAGCAGCGTCCCGCCCTGGCGCGCGACGCCGTAACCCCAGATGATCAGCACGAAGCCGACGATCGACGCGAGCGCATAAGGGCCCTTCCAGCGTTTCTCGCCGATCCGCTCGATGGTCGCGGATCGCCAGCCGTCCGCGACGATCCGAATCGAATGCACACCGAGGAAGATCGCTAAACCGAGAATCAGGACGAGCATCGGCTATCTCCGTCTGGAACGATGAGTGGGGAATCATTCGCGCGGCTTTCGATGCGCCGTTCGCGAGGCCGGCGGCGAGACCGGCTCGGGGTCGCGCCGGGCACGGACGCGATCGCGCCGATCATAAACGCCGGGGCCGCCGTTGTGAAGCAGGCGGAACATGCGGTGCGTCAAACCCGGCGCTTGCGCGCACCCGCGGTGGATCGAAAGAAAGAAAGGAAAAGGAAATGCGCCGCCGTACGCTCAGCGCCCGGTGCTACGTGCGCTTGCGCGTCGCTTCCGGTTTCGGCGCCGGCTTCGACTTCGGCCGCGCCTTGCGCTTCGGCGCCCCCGCCAGCAGCGCCGCGCGATACGCGCCGCGACACCAGTCGAACAGCGCGCCCGCGTCCTCGAGCACGTCGGCCGGCGTTTCGTAATAGCCCTCGAGCGCAACGGTGCGCGTGGGACGCTCATACGAGAACGGCCCCATCCCCGCCGCGACGAACGCGGGACGGTTCACGTCGTCGACGCGCAAAAACAGCGACCCGCGCGACATGAAGCCGAACATCACGCCGTCGAGCCGCATCGCGGCGCCGCTGAAGAACCGCACGACCTGTACGTTGCCGAGCGGCGCGAGCCGATACGCGATCTCCTCGCCGTGCGCCTTCTCCGATTGCCAGCTCATGCGGGCTCCGTGCAGCGCTGCGTCCAAACGTCGAGTTCCGCGTCGTCGAAACCGACGGCCGCCGCGCTTTCGCGGATCTGCCGCCACGTCGCACGATCGACCGGAATGCCGTCCGCGCCACGCGCGGCGCGGCTCGCCTCCTCCGGCTCGCCGGGCATCCGCACCGGCGCATCGCCCGCCTGCGGCGACGCCTTTGCCCATTCGACGAACGCATCGGCTTCGCGCTCCGCGTCGGCCGCGTCGAACGCGTTCGGATCGATCAGCACCGACAGCATCCCGTTGACGATCGCGCTCGTCTTCTGCAGCGTGCCGCCGTAGGTCGTATGCCCGCCGACCAGCGCGCCGCCGAAGATTTCGCACATCGCCGCCAGCGCATAACCCTTGTGCAGTCCGAACGGCAGCAGCGAGCCGAACGGCTGCTCGTGCATGACGGCCGGATCGTCGGTCGGCTGGCCGCGATGATCGATCAGCGACCCGGCCGGCACGCGCTTGCGCTGGTTGTATGCCACCCGCGTCTTGCCGTACGCGATCGCGCTCGTCGCGAAATCGAGCAGCAGCGGCGGCCGGCCCGCGCGCGGATACGCGGCGCAGAACGGATTCGTGCCGAAACGCGGATCGGTGCCGTGCAGCGGCGCGACGAGCAGATCGCCCGGCACGTTGACGAAATGGAACGACACGAGCCCCGAGCGCGCGCACTGCTCGGCCCAGTGCCCGATGCGGCCGAGGTGATGGACGTCGCGCAGCCCGAGCGCGCAGATGCCCATGCGTCGCGCGCGCTCGATCCCTTCGACCATCGCCTCGAACGCGATCACCTGGCCGAAGCCGCGCCCGCCGTCGATCGTGAGCACCGCGCCGCCGTCGCGGACGATCGACGCGTGCCCGTTCAACCGCAACTGCCCCTCCCGCCACGACGCCACGTAGTTCGGGATCATCCCGATCCCGTGCGAATCGTGACCCGCCAGATTCGCGCCGACCAGATGATCGGCAACGAGCCGCGCCTCGCGCTCGCTGCTGCCGGCACGCTCCCAGAGTGCCGCGACGAATGCATGCAGCGGTTCGGCGCGCATGCGCAGCGGGTCGGTATCGGAGGTCGGCAGCGCGGTCATCGGCAAGGCTCCGTGAGGTCGAGGTGAATCCGGTTGAATCCGTTCGGGTCGGGCAGCGCGAACGCTCAGCGCGCGGACGCGATCACGTCCGCCACCGCGGCGGTCAGCTTCTTTGCGTACGGCACGTGCAGGAACTCGTTCGGGCCGTGCGCATTCGACTTCGGCCCGAGCACGCCGCACACCATGAACTGCGCGGACGGGAAGCCGGCCTGCAGCACGTTCATCAGCGGGATCGTACCGCCGAGGCCCATGTACGCGCAGTCCGCGCCGAAGTGGCGGCGCGACGCGGCGTCGAGCGACGACGCGAGCCACGGCGCGAGATCCGGCGCGCTCCAGCCGGTCGCGGCGCCCGCGTCCGGCTTGAACGTGACCTTCGCGTTGTACGGCGGATCGAGTTCGAGCAGGTCCTTCAACTGCTGCACGGCCTGTGCGGCGTCGACGAGCGGCGGCAGGCGCAGCGACAGCTTGAACGCGGTGCGCGGACGCAGCACGTTGCCCGCGTCGGCGAGCGCCGGCAGGCCGGCCGCGCCCGTCACCGACAGCGACGGACGCCACGTCGAATTCAGCAGCGCCTCGCGCGGATCGGTCGTGGTCGGCAGCACCGGCTTGCCGTCCGCACCGCATGCCCACGGCAGCCCCTTCCACACGGCGTCGCCGAGGATCGCGGCGGCCGCGTCGGCTTCGCGCACGCGGCTGTCTGGAATCTCGCAATGAAACACGCCGGGCAGCAGGTTGCCGTTCTTCGCATCTTCCAGGCGCTCGAACAGCTGGCGCATCACGCGGAAGCTCGACGGCGCGATGCCGCCGAAGACGCCGGAGTGAACGCCTTCCTCGAGCACCTCGACCTGCAGGTCGCCGGACACCAGCCCGCGCAGCGACGTCGTGAGCCACATCTGGTCGTAGTTGCCGGCGCCCGAATCGAGGCACACGACGAGCGACACCTGGCCGAGCCGGTCGCGCAGCGCGTCGACGTACGGCAGCAGGTCGTAGCTGCCCGACTCCTCGCAGGTCTCGATCAGGCCGACGCAGCGCGGCCGTTCGACGCCCTGCTCGTCGAGCGCGCCGAGCGCCGCGAGGCTCGCGTAGATCGCGTAGCCGTCGTCCGCGCCGCCGCGGCCGTACAGCTTGCCGTTCTCGAACTTCGGCGTCCACGGGCCGAGGTCCGCGCGCCAGCCGTCGAATTCGGGCTGCTTGTCGAGGTGGCCGTACAGCAGGATCGTGTCGGTGCTGCCCGAGCGTGTCGCGGGCGTTTCGAAGAAGATCACCGGCGTGCGGCCGGGCAAACGCACGATCTCGAGCTTCAGGCCTTTCACCGGCTGGCGTTCGGCCCATTGCGCGGCATCGGTGACGACCCGCTCGAGATAGCCGCGCTTCGCCCAGTCGGGGTCGAACGCGGGACTCTTGGCGGGGATCGCGATGTAGTCGGTCAGTGCGTGAAGAATTTCATCGTTCCACTTGCGCTCGACGAAGGTAACGAGCTTGTCATGGTCGAGGACGGGGGTAGTGTCGACGGAGGTCATGGTGGGGTGCCTGGATAGGGCTGACGAAACACCGGATGATACGCCGACGCCCCCGCTCCCGGGGGCGCTTTCCGTGGCCGTATTCAGGGCCCGTTCCCGCAGCGTTTCACACGCACGCCGAACGCGACTTCGACCGTGATGCCGCGGCCGTCGGCAATCGCACCGATGCATCGTCATCGGCATCACCGTTCGGTAGAAACAATCACTGGCGCCGGCAAGCGCATTTCAAGCGCTCGATAATAACCGACTAATTCAATCAGGGTTTCCCGAGTCATTCAGCCCGTCAATTGAATTAACCAGTTCGGCAAAAAATCGATTATCCGTTCCATTTTCGAGATACTGCACCGTCACCCGCGAACACGACCCGAACCGGCCCAGGCCCGCCGCCCGGCCTCATACGCCCCCATCCGTTCGCACCATGACATTTCATCTTCTTCAATGATGATGATCAATATTCAAGATATTAAATTGCATCGTTTACTCTTATTGAAACTCAATTAAGAGATAAGATGCTGTCGTTCAATAAAGCGACGGACCATTCCGGATTCGTCGACACGGCGCCGGGCCGCGCCACCTCAACTGCATCACGATCATTCAAGGAGCCTCGCATGTCCGATGCCAGCTCGTCTTCCTCCCGTTCCACCGCCGCGCCAGCCGCGACCACCGCGCCGAAAATCGGCGTCATCCCCGCCACGCTGATGGTCGCGGGCAACATGATGGGCTCCGGCGTCTTCATGCTGCCCGCGAACCTCGCCGCCACCGGCGGCATCGCGATCTTCGGCTGGCTGATCACCGTCGTCGGCGCCGTGTCGCTCGCGCTGGTGTTCGCGAAGCTCGCGGCGATCGACCCGGCCGCCGGCGGCCCGTATGCATACGCGCGCAAGTCGTTCGGCCCGTACATCGGCTACCAGACCAACCTGATCTACTGGCTCGCGAACGTGCTCGGCAACGTCGGCCTCGCGGTCGCCGGCCTCGGCTATCTCACGCACTTCTTCCCGATGCTGCGCGACCCGCTGGTATTCGCGCTCGCGCAGATCTTCGTGATCTGGCTGTTCACCTACGCGAACATCCTCGGGCCGAACGTGGTCGGCCGCGTGCAGTCGGTCACGACGATCTTCGCGCTCGTGCCGATCCTCGGGATGGCCGTGTTCGGCTGGTTCTGGTTCAGCAAGGACGTGTACTTCGCCGGCTGGAACGTGTCGGGCGCGAGCAGCGTCGGCGCGATCGGCGCGACGCTGAACTTCACGCTGTGGGCGTTCATCGGCGTCGAGAGCGCGTCGGTGTCGGCCGGTGTCGTCGAAAACCCGTCGCGCAACGTGCCGATCGCAACCGTCGGCGGCGTCGTGCTCGCGGCCGTCTGCTACGTGCTCAGCTCGACCGTGATCATGGGGATGATCCCGAACAAGGCGCTGCTCGCATCGAGCGCGCCGTTCGCGGATGCCGCGCGCCTCGCGCTCGGCGACACCGCCGCGAACGCGGTCGCGATCTGCGCGGCGCTCGGCTGCCTCGGCTCGCTCGCGGGCTGGACGCTGCTGGTCGGCCAGACCGCGAAGGCCGCGGCCGACGACGGCCTGTTCGCCGGCGTGTTCGCCCGCGTCAACTCGAAGAACGTGCCGTCGGCCGGCCTCGCGATCGTCGCGGTCATCATGTCGGTGCAGGTGCTCGCGACGATGTCGCCGAGCGCGAGCGAGCAGTTCGGCAAGATCGCGTCGATCGCCGTGATCATGACGCTCCTGCCGTACATCTACTCGTGCATTGCGATCAAGGTGCTCGGCTACGGCAAGATGCCGTCGCACCAGTTCACCTTCTACACGATCGTCGGCCTGATCGGCGCCGTCTACGCGCTGTGGGCGATGGTCGGCTCCGACGGCCAGCAGACGCGCTGGTCGCTGATCTTCGTGATCGCGACGATCGTGTTCTACGAGCTGTCGATCAACCGTCAGCGCGAAATCGAGGAAACCCATATCCATCCGGGCGGCCGCTCGCCGCGCTGGGTGCGCTACCTCGCGCTCGGCGTCACCATCGTCGCGCTCGTCGCGACCTTCTGGATCTCCGTGGGCCGACACACGGCCGACATCCTTCACGCACGCTCGCCGGCCGCGGGCGTCCAGGCAACCCAGCAAACGGGGGAATAACCCATGACCGCTTCCTTGACCCAACCGGCGTTCCGCCGCCTCGGCATGAAGGCGCTGCTCGTGCAGCACGACATCGACGAACGCACGGCGACCGGACGCGCGGCCACCGCGCTCGTCGAAGAATTGCGCATGCGGCTCGTCGACGTCGTCATCGCGACCTCCGCCGAAGACGCGCGCGCGGTGGTCGACGCCGATCCCGCGATCCAGTGCCTGCTGCTCAACTGGGAGCTCGGCAACGATCCCGCCCATGTGCCCGCGCAGGCCGTGCTCGACGCGATGCGCGCGCGCAATGCGACGGTGCCGGTGTTCCTGCTCGCGAGCCGCGCGAGCGCGGCCGCGATTCCCGTCGACGCGATGCGCAAGGCCGACGACTTCATCTGGATGCTGGAAGACACCACCGCGTTCATCGGCGGGCGGATCGTCGCCGCGATCGAACGCTACCGCGAAACCGTGCTGCCGCCGATGTTCCGCGCGCTCGCGCAGTTCTCGCGCGTGTACGAATACTCGTGGCACACGCCGGGCCACACGGGCGGCACCGCATTCCTGAAATCGCCGGTCGGCCGCGCGTACTTCGAATTCTTCGGCGAGGCGCTGTTCCGCTCCGACCTGTCGATCTCGGTCGGCGAACTCGGCTCGCTGCTCGACCACTCCGGTCCGATCGGCGAAAGCGAACGCTACGCGGCGCGCGTGTTCGGCGCGCACCGCACGTATCACGTGACCAACGGCTCGTCGATGTCGAACCGCGTGATCCTGATGGCGAGCGTCACGCGCAACCAGGTCGCGCTGTGCGACCGCAACTGCCACAAGTCGGCCGAGCACGCGATGACGATGTCCGGCGCGATTCCGACTTACCTGATCCCGTCACGCAACCATTACGGGATCATCGGGCCGATCATGCCGGAACGGCTCACGGCCGCCGCCGTGCGCCTCGCGATCGACGCGAACCCGCTGGTGCGCGGGCGCGACGGCATCGATCCGACGCCCGTGCATGCGCTGATCACGAACTCGACGTACGACGGCCTCTGCTACAACGTCGCGCGCGTCGAGGAACTGCTCGGCCAGAGCGTCGACCGATTGCATTTCGACGAAGCATGGTACGGCTATGCGCGCTTCAACCCGATCTACCGCGATCGTCACGCGATGCACGGCGATCCGGCGCAGCACGACGCCAGCAAGCCGACCGTGTTCGCGACGCAGTCGACGCACAAGCTGCTCGCCGCGCTGTCGCAGGCGTCGTTCATCCACGTCCGCGACGGCCGCAATCCGATCGAGCATGCACGCTTCAACGAGGCATACATGATGCATGCGTCGACGTCGCCGAACTACGCGATCATCGCGTCGAACGACGTGAGCGCCGCGATGATGGACGGCCCCGGCGGCGAGGCGCTGACGACCGACGCGATCCGCGAGGCCGTGTCGTTCCGCCGGATGCTCGCGCGGCTGCATGCGGAATGCGAGGAGAACGACGACTGGTTCTTCAACGGCTGGCAGCCGGACACCGTGGTCGACCGCAAGACGGGCCGGCGCGTGCCGTTCCATGAAGCGGACGAAACGCTGCTCGCCACCGATCCGTCGTGCTGGGTGCTGCATCCGGGCGAGACGTGGCACGGCTTCGGCGAGATCGAGGACGACTACTGCATGCTCGATCCGATCAAGGTGTCGATCGTCACGCCTGGCGTCGCGCCGCACGGCGGGCTGATGCCGGTCGGCATTCCGGCGTCGGTCGTCACCGCGTATCTGGACCGGCACGGGATCGTCGTCGAGAAGACGACCGACTTCACGATCCTGTTCCTGTTCTCGCTCGGCGTGACGAAGGGCAAGTGGGGCACGCTCGTCAACACGCTGCTCGACTTCAAGCGCGACTACGACGCGAACGCGCCGCTCGAACAGGCGCTGCCGGACCTCGTCGCGCGCTATCCGGACCGCTACGGCAAGCTCGGCCTGCGCGAACTGTGCGACCTGATGTTCAGCGCGATGAGCGACCTGAAGACGACCGAGATGATGTCGCGCGGCTTCTCGACGCTGCCGCAGCCCGACTTCAGCCCGGCCGAGGCGTTCGAACATCTCGTGCACAACGACATCGAGATGCTGGAGCTGTCGGAGATGGAAGGCCGCACCGTCGCGACGGGCGTCGTGCCCTATCCGCCCGGCATTCCGCTGCTGATGCCTGGCGAGAACGCGGGGCCGGCCGACGGCCCGCTGCTCGGCTACCTGAAGGCGCTCGAGCAGTACGACCTGCGCTTCCCCGGCTTCACGCACGACACGCATGGCGTCGAAGTCGAGGACGGCGTGTACCGGATCGCGTGCATCAAGGAAACCGCGCGCGACACGAACACGCGCTGAGCATGCGCGCCGCGACGCCGCGCCGGCAGAATGCGGCCGGCGTCGCGATGCGTGACGACCCGCCGGTCATGCCGGCAACCGGCCGACCCACGCGGCAAGCTGCGCTTCGCCTTCTTCGTCGAGCTTGCCCTTCAGTTCTCCGTACCAAGGTGCGATCGCGTCGGCCGGCTGCGTGGCCTTCAGGATCTCGAAACTGTTCTCGAGGAACGACGCAAAGAACGGAATGCCGCGCATGTAGAGGAAGGTCGAATCGGTGATGCGCACGTGGCCGTATACGTCGCGCACCCACGCGAGATGCGGCAGCGCCTCGCGCAGGTGGCCGCTTTGCATCAGCGCGGAAATGAAGTTCACGCGCGCGGCGACGTCGGATTGCTCGCGCGTGTCGTGATTGACCTCGGCGGCCTTCTGCATCCACGCTTCGCCGCGCTCCACTTCGTCGCACATCACCGAGGTCGTCGCGAGCTGCACCGCGTTGTGCGCGCTCGGCTCGCGGTCGAACAGCGCGAGCCAGTACGGAAACGCTTCACGGTAACGCTTCATCGCCGAATACGACAGCGCGCACAGGCGCGCCGCATCGGCCAGCCGCTCCGCATGCGGCGCGGCGGACGCGATCGCGGCTTCGTGCCGGCCGGCCTGGAATGCCTTCAACGCGGACGCGAGCTCCGGCGCGATGTCGGGGCCGTTCCGATCGTTCGCGCCTTCGGATGCGTCCGGTGCGTCATTCGCGGACGGCGCGGGCGTCGCCGCTTCATCACGCGGTTTCTTTCCGAACAGCTTTCCCAGCAGGCCCATGGCGATTGTCCTTGTCGTTGTGATGGATGAATGGCGGCTGGTCGCAGCGGCGCAGGAAGCGCGGCGCGCGTGAACCGGATCGCCGCACGGCGACCGCCATCTTACGCGCGCTCGAAGTCGGCAGGAAGCGAACGACGACCGGGCGCCGCCGTGGCGAAGGAAGACGCGACGCTCACGCGTCCGTGGGCCTCACGCCGCGATCCATCCCGCGCCGGTACGCGGCAGGACTCGTCGCCGCGACGCGCCGGAAATGCCGGCGCAACGACTCCTCGGAACCGAACCCCGCGCGCGCGGCAATCTGCGCGAGCGACAGCCCGGGATGCGCTTCGAGCATGTCCTTCGCGACGTTCACGCGCTCGCGGATCAGCCACGCGAGCGGCGACATCCCCGTCGCGTCCGCGAACTGACGCTGCAGCGTGCGCGTGCTCATCGCCGCCTGCGCGGCCAGCGACGCGAGCGTGTGCGGCTCGGCCGCATGCGCGCGCATCCAGTCGATCAGCTTCGCGAGCCGGTCGCTGCCGCCCGGTGCGACCGGTCGCGGCACGAACTGCGCCTGGCCGCCGTCGCGATGCGGCGGCAGCACGAGGCGCTGCGCGACGCGGTTCGCGATCGCGCCGCCGTGGTCGCGGCGCACGAGATGCAGCAGCATGTCGAGCCCCGCCGCCGAGCCGGCCGACGTGACGATCTGCCCTTCGTCGACGTACAGCGCGTCGGGATTCACGCGCAGCGCCGGATAGCGCGCCTGCAGGCGCTCGGCGTAGCGCCAGTGCGTCGTGACGGTGAGCCCGTCGAGCACGCCGGCCGCCGCGAGCACGAACACGCCCGAGCAGATCGAACAGAGCCGCGCGCCACGGCGATGCGCGGCGCGCAGCTTCTTCAGCAGCGGTTCCGGCGGCGGCTCGTCCGGATCGCGCCAGCCGGGAATCACGATGGTGTCCGCGCGATCGAGCATCGCGAGCCGGTACGGCGCGGCAACCGTGATGCCGCCCGCCGCGCGCACGGGGCCCGGCTCGCTCGCGCAGACCGCGAAGCGATACCAGTCGACGCCGAGTTCCGGGCGTTCGAGCGCGAACAGTTCGACCACGCAGCCGAATTCGAAGGTGCAGAGGCGATCGTAGGCGAGCGCGACGACGAGATGATTGTGCATGGCGCGATGTTACCGGAACTTGTCGATCGCGCCACTGCCGCGATGGCCGCCGAACCGCGATACTGCCCTTCATCCCGGCGCATTCCGCGCCGCCCTTCAGGAGCGCCTTTCATGTCTTACGTCACCGACGTCCCCGCCGCCGACAGCGCCGCCGCCCTCGCGCACTTCGAAGCGTCGCTGCGCTTCGAGACCGATTGCTGGGACGTGCACGACGCGCTCGCGTCCGGCGCGCCCGATTTCGTGCTGCTCGACGTCCGGGGTCCGGAGCAGTTTGCCGCCGGCCACGTGCCCGGCGCGCGCAACCTGCCGCACCGCAAGATCGTCGCCGGCAAGCTCGCCGACCATCCGGCCGACACGCTGTTCGTCGTCTACTGCGCCGGCCCGCACTGCAACGGCGCCGCGCGCGCGGCGATCCGGCTCGCGCGCCTCGGCCGCCCGGTGAAGCTGATGATCGGCGGCGTCACGGGCTGGCTCGACGAAGGTTTCGCGTTGTGCAACGAAGCGCAGCCGGAGGAAGTCGCGACGCGCTGATCGTCATTAAAAACGCAACAATCAATTGCCGGCACGCAAACGGAAAAAGCGCGACAATCGGCCACATTGCAGTTCGGATGGAGCAGCAACATGGAACACGCAGTCCCGATTCAGATGGCCGGCTCGGTCGCGGCGATCGCGCTCTATTTTCTTCCGGCCATCGTCGCCGACCGGCGCGCCAGGCACGACAAGCTGACGATCGCAATGTTCAACGCCCTGTTCGCGTGGACGGGCATCGGCTGGCTGATGACGCTCTACTGGGCATGCCAGCCGAACCCGCAAACCGACGTCGCGCAAACCATCCTCGCGAAGCGCCGCGGCATCAGCATGCGGACCTTCTCGGCCGGCCTCGTCGAACGCGTGCAGCGCCGCGTCGCCGCCCAGGAGCAATGGGCCGAGAAGCAAGGTTGCCGCTAGGCCGTCCCGCTGTTCTCCTTACCTCGCCGCTTCGAACTTCGGCATCCTGACGTTGGTCGAGGCCCGGTAGTCCCACACCAGCCTGTCGCGCGGCGTCTCACCGCCCGCGCGCAACCACGCCCCGAACGCCCCCGCCGTCACCGCCCGCGCGATCCGCTCGCCCGGGCAGCCGTGCGGCCCCGTGCCGAACCCGAAGTTCGGCCCCGGCGCGCGGCCCGGCAACAATCGGTTCGGCTCGCGATGCACGGCCGGATCGCGGTTCGCCGCCGCGAGCACGACCAGGATGGCCGCACCGGCATCGACGGTCACGCCTTCGATCGTCGTGCGCGACGCGACGAAGCGGCGCGTGTTCTGCACCGGCGCATCGAAGCGACCGATCTCGGCGACGAACGCGTCGAGCGTCGCGGCATCCGGCAGCGTGCGTTCGGCGCCGGTTGCGTCCCACGCGACCAGCACATTGCCGAGCCACGCGGCCGTCGCCTCGCACGTCTGCGACAGCAACCCGACGAGATTCGCGACGAGCGCGCCGCTTGCGTGCCAGCCCGCGGCACCGGCCGCCTGCTGAATCGCCGCGACCCATGAGCCGTCCTGCGCGCGTGTGCGCGCGACGCGCTCCGTCATCCGGTCGAGCAGCTGCCGCGCGGCCTCGCTCGCGCGGGCCAGCGCCGCGTCGTCCGACAGCGGCGACAGCGCGGCGACGAAGTCGACGACCAGCGCAGCGATATCGTCGAGTTGCGCGTCGTCGAAGCCGAGCAGATCGGCGACCGCGCAAACGGGCACCGTCAGGCACCACGCGTTCAGTGCATCGGCGTCATGCGGTGCGCGCAGCCGGCGGCCGGCAAGTTGCGCGGCTCGCTCGCGCAACGCGTCGACGTCGATCGGCGCGAACGCCGCGCGCAGCGCCTGCTTCGGCACGTCGTGCCGCAATGCGCCGTCGTTCATGCGCACCAGGTCGCCGAACAGCGCGCCCGCCGTCGTCCCGCGCAACGCGGGCGGCACCGGCGCATCGAGCGGCCTGACGCGGCACGCCGGGTGACCGAGCACGGCCGTCACGCTCGCCGCCCGGCTCGCGACCCACAGGCCGAGCGAGGCGTCGAACGCGAGCGGTGGCCCGTCGACGAGCGTCGAGTAGTACGGGTAGGGATCGCGGTGCGTGACCGCGGCAATCGGATTGGTCGGGTTCATGCGTGCAGTATCGGCGCGTCGGGCCGCCGCATGTTTCGGGTTGACGTGAAATGTCGCGGATGTCGCGGTCACGCCCACGCCTGCACTGCGGGCTGATGCGACGCAGCAGTCGGCCGCCGGCAAGCGGCGTCGTGACGGACGTGGCCTCAGGCTGCCGAACGGTAGCGGTGCGCCTGCATGCGCAGGCGGACGCGCCCGGCGGAAATCGCACGCGGTTCGGGCACCACCGTTTCGTGATGAAACATTTCCTGCCGGAAGTGGCCGCCATCGTCGAACCACTGGCAGATGAGCCAGTCGGCATCGTCGAACACGACCGGCCCGGCATACGTGACCGTCATGCGCGGCCCGCCGGTTTTCAGCGTCACGACATCGCCGACGCGAAAGCCGTTGCTGTGATTTTCTCGGATTTTCATCGCTCTCTCGATTTTTTATATATTCATTTTCCGGCGGCCCGCTGACAGGTCTTTCGGATACGCGGCAGATTACCAATCCAATAAATAACCGGCAACTCCCGAATACGCCAAAACATCGACCTGAAAATCGCAACGATACGCGGCAGCGGTTCGCGCGGCGGGCTTCTGACACCATATTCGGCGCGGCTTGCGCGCCGAATATGGTCAAACAGCCGGAATGCGGAGAATAAACGATGAATTTCGCGCCGTCATCGAACTTCAAATCGGCGGCGGTTTCGATTGATTACTGTCAATCGGTTTTCGGCTGGAAACGTTCCCACGTTTTATCGGCGCTCATTGTTCGAACCGGACGGGCGAATTGTCCGGCGCCGAAAACCAGCGATTGAGGTCGCGCCCGGGCACCGCCGCCTGCGTGAACGTGAACGTGCCGTCGCGCGCCATTTCCGTCGCGGCGCGCAGGAACGCGCCGAATGCGACCCGCGCCAGCGCGCCGCCGACGCTGACGCGCTTCACGCCGAGCGCCGCGAGCGCCTCGAGGCTCAGCAACCCGCCCTGCAGCCCCATCACGACGTTGACCGGCGCGCCGACCGCGCGCGTGATCGCCGCGATCTCGTCGGGATCGGTCACGCCCGGTGCGTAGAGCACGTCGGCGCCGGCGTCGCGGTACGCGACCAGCCGCGCGATCGTGTCGGCAAGGTCGGGACGGCCATGCAGGTAGTTTTCGCAGCGCGCGGTCAGCGTGAACGGAAACCGCAGCGAGCGCGCCGCGTCGACCGCCGCCGCGATGCGCTCGACCGCCAGGTCGTGCGGGTAGATCGGCGCGTCGGCACGGCCGGTCGCATCCTCGATCGAGCCGCCCACCGCACCGGCGTCGGCCGCCAGGCGAATCGTCTCGGCGACCGCGTCGGGCGCGTCGCCGAAGCCGTTCTCGAGATCGGCGCTGACCGGCAGGCCGCCCGCGGCGACGATCTCGGCGATGTGGCCGAGCATCTCGTCGCGGTCGATCGCGTTGTCGGGCCGCCCCCTCGAAAAGGCGAAGCCGGCGCTCGTGGTGGCAAGCGATTCGAAGCCGGCCATCGCGAGCAGCCGGGCGGAACCGGCATCCCACGGGTTCGGGATGATGAAGGCCCCGGGGCGCGTGTGCAGCGCGCGGAAGGTTTCGGCCTGGCGGAACTGCACGTTGGAATCGGACATTGCGGTCTCCTCGGAATGGAGACGTCAGCATACGCGCGCGCGATACCGCGACGGTTCAGCGCGCGGTGAAATATCGACGTGGATGCCGGGGCCTCGCGCGCGGCGCGGCGTGCCGCCAGTCACGCCGCCGTGCGGCTACACGACGTACGCGCCCTTCGCATGCAGTTCCGCTTCCGTACGCTCGAGCGCCGCGATCGCATCGCTGCCTTCCATCGCCAGCAACTGCGCGACCAGCGCCTCGGCCATCGCATGCGCGGCGACCAGCGACGGAAAGAACGACGGGCTGTCGTGCGTGAAGATCAGCTGCGCGTCCGCATGCAGCGCGATCGGCGACACCGCGCTGTCCGTGATCGCGACGATCTTGCTGCCCTGCGCCTTCGCCGCCTGCGCGACACGCGTCGCTTCCGCGGAATACGGCGCGAAACTGATGATCACCGTCACGCTCTGCTTCGCGATCGTGCGCAGCTCCATCTCGAGCGAGCCGGCGACGCCGTTGAGCAACGACACGGTCGGCCGGAACAGCCGATAGCCGTATACGAATCCGAACGCGACCGGATAGCAGGACCGAAACCCCGCGACGTGCACGTGCGACGCCTTGCGGATCAGTTTCGCGGCGTCGGCGAGCGCGTGCTCGTTCTGTGCGGCGGTGGCGACGAGGTTGTGCTGCTGGGCGGCAAGCAGATCGTGCGCGAGCGACGCCTTCGCGTCGGGCCGCACGAGCGAACGCGCACGCTGCGTGAGCGGCTCGGGACGCGCGCGCACGCGCGCGACGCACAGGTCGCGCAGCTCGTTCCAGCCGGGGAAACCGAATTGCTGCGCGAGCCGCACGAGCGACGCGGGCTGAACCTGCGCGCGCTGCGCGACCTTGCGCATCGACGAGGTGGCAACCTCGTCGGGATGATCGAGCAGAAATGCAGCGCCCGCCTGGAATTGCGGGCTCAGTTCGGAAAATTGCGCCCGGATCCGGGACGCGAGTTCATCGAAATTGGCAGCCATCTTGGTGAGAACGGGAACCGGTCGTCCATGGTATCACCGGCCCCGTCCGCACCGGTGCACCGGTCAGCGCAGCACTTCGACGTGATCGGCGTCGACCTTCACCTTGCCCGACCACTTGCGCTCGAACTCGCCGGTCAGCTTCACTTCGCTCTTGTCGCTGACGGGCTGGCCGGCCGCCCACAGCTTCTTGTCGATCTCGACGCGGATCGTGCCGGTTGCATCGGCGAACTCGTAGTCCTCGCCGCCGGTGTGCTTGACGATGCGCCCCTGCAGTTGCACGTGCTGGTCGTCCTTGCCGTTCGCGAGCAGTTCCTTCACGGTCGTCGTGGTCAGCGTGGACGGCCCCGTGTATTCCGCGTAGACGGCGGCGGGCAGCACGGCGAGCGCGATCGCCAGGATTCTCGTCAGGTGTTTCATGATCTCGTTCCTCCATTTTTTCGAGTGCGTCGCGCTCCCGTTGAACGCGACGGCCCCGAGATTACGGAGCGTAAGATTAAGCAAACCTGAAGGCCGTCCGCCGCGGCATGCCGTCGCGGCCTTTCGGTGCGCGAACGCACGGAGGCGCCCGTGTTTAAGCTCGGCCTAAGACACCTGCGCTTATCATGGGAACCCCGGGCGCCACGCCCGCCAACGGACACGAATCCATGCGCGTATTGCTCGTCGAGGACGATCCGCTGATCGGCAGCGGGCTCGAACAGGGCCTCAAACAGGAAGGCTTCGCAGTCGACTGGGTCAAGGACGGCGACGCCGCGACGCTCGCGCTGCGCTCCACCAGCTACGGCCTGCTGCTGCTCGACCTCGGGCTGCCGAACCGCGACGGCCTGTCGGTGCTCGCGTCGCTGCGCCGCCGCGACGAAACCCTGCCGGCGATCATCATCACCGCGCGCGACGGCGTGCCGGATCGCATCGCCGGCCTCGACAGCGGCGCCGACGACTACCTCGTCAAGCCGTTCGTGCTCGAGGAACTGCTCGCGCGCATTCGCGCGGTCAACCGCCGCCACGCGGGGCGCGCGCAGACGACGCTCGCGATCGGCCCGCTGCGTCTCGATCCCGTCAAGCATCTGGTCTGGCTCAACGACGACGAAGTCACGCTGTCGCCGAAGGAATTCGTGCTGCTGCACGAACTGATGCGCGACCCCGGCGCGGTGATTTCGCGCGAGCAGTTCGAGGAACGGCTGTACAGCTGGGGCGAGGAAATCGAAAGCAACGCGGTGCAGGTGCACATCCACAACCTGCGCAAGAAACTCGGCCACGACATGATCCGCACGGTGCGCGGCGTCGGCTACCGGATCGGTGACGGCGCATGACGCATCTGCAACACGCGATCGCGCGCTGGCGCAGCGCATCGCTGCGGCGGCGCCTGTTGATGTGGCTGCTGCCGGCTGCGTGCGTAATCGGGCTGGTCGCGAGCGCGGGCACCTACTGGGGCGCGCTGCGCGAGCTCGACGATCTCCTCGACGATCAAATGCGCAGCATGTCGAAGCAAATCGTCGTCGGTCCGAACGGCGAACTGTCGTTCCGCGATCACGGCGAAGGCAAGCACGACTTCGAGGCCAGCGATCCCGACGCCGTGCTGCTGCAGGTCTGGCGCAACGGCACGCTGGTTTACTCGACCGATCGCAAGTCCGCGCTGCCGCCGCCCGCGCAGACGGGCATCGGCAGCGTCGACGTCGGCGGCCAGCCGTGGCGCACCTACGTGACCGAACGCGGCGGCACGACGATCCGCCTCGCACAGGCGCGCCACGCGCGCTGGGAAGCGATCGCGGGCATCGCGGTGCACCTGCTGTGGCCGGTGTTCTCGATGCTGCCGGTGCTCGCGATCGGGCTGTGGTTCGGTATCGGCGCGGGGCTTCGGCCGCTGCGCACGATCGCATCCGGCCTGAAGCGCAGGAATGCGAACAATCTCGAACCGGTCGACATCGCGTCGATGCCGAACGAAGTCCGCCCGCTCGCCGAAGCGATCAATGATCTGCTCGCGCGGCTCGACCGCTCGTTCACGCTGCAGCGGCACTTCATCGCCGATGCCGCGCACGAGTTGCGCACGCCGATCATGGGGCTGTCGATCCAGTCGCAGTTGCTGCGGCGCGCGTCGACGGCCGACGAACGCGAGCAGATCCTCGCGCAGATCCAGGCCGGCACGACGCGCCTCGGCCACCTCGCCGAACAGCTGCTGACGCTCGCGCGCCTCGAACCCGACGCGCAGGCGTCCGCCGCGGCCTCCGCGCCCGTCGATCTCGCCGCGCTGTGCCGCTCGGTGGTCGCCGACCGCACGCGCGTCGCGGATGCGCACCATATCGACCTCGGCGCGATCGTGTCGTCGCCGGTGATGGCCGCGGGCAACATGGACACGTTGCGCGTGCTGCTGAACAACCTCGTCGACAACGCGATCCGCTACGCGGGCAACGGTGCGCGCGTCGACGTGTCCGCGCGCCTCGACGGCGCGACGCCCGTGCTCGAAGTCGCCGACGACGGCCCCGGTATTCCGGAAGCCGAACGCACGGACGTATGGGAGCGCTTCTATCGCGGCGAAGGCGCGCAGGCGGCCACGTCGTCGGGCAGCGGGCTCGGCCTGTCGATCGTCAAGCGGATCGCCGAACAGCATCGCGCGACGGTCGCGCTCGGCACGACGCAAGGCGGGCGCGGGCTGACCGTGACGGTGCGTTTTCCCGCGCCGGCCTGACGCTCGCCCGATGGCCGGCTTTTCTTTTCCACAGATTGTGTTGGCAAGCTTGTGGACAACCGGCCGCTAACGACGGCAAGCGATTGATCCGAAAGGGTTTGGCGGTCGTGCGCAGCGAATGCGCCAAACCGCGCCGGACACGCGCACGTCTCGACGCGACATCGCGTACCGATCCCCCTCTCCTGCCAAACGCGGATTTCCTGGCCGTGTCGAACGACGACGCCGAGTTCATCAAACGGCGACCCGGATTCATTTCGACCCGGCTTCATCGCGCGATCGCCACGCGGACTTCTCCACAGAAAATGTTGGCAAGCTTGTGGATATCCTGCGCACCGCGACGCTAAGCCCTTGATCCGACGGACTTTGGCACGCGTGATGCAGACGCGGCGCGCGCCGCGCCGTCATACGCGCCGGTTCGCCGCACTTCGCATCACGATGCCACGTCGATGTGCGTTCCGATGTGCATTCCAATATGCGTTCGATATGCGACGCGATCGTCGCGCCACTTACCCACAGATTTTGTTGGCAAGCTTGTGGATATCCTGCGCACGCATCGCCTAACCCGTTGATCGGCCAACGATTCATGCGCCGCGCCACCGTTGCGGCAACGCGCGGTCCGCTCACGCGCGCGATCGGACGATCCGGCGCAACCGCGGCACCCCGAACGCAGCTTGACGTTCATGCACGCGACGCGTCAGGATCACACGAGCCGCACGCGGCCGCGCATCGCGCGACTGCACGCGCGGCGCCACGTGCGGGCCCTTCGGCCCGCATCGGACAACGACACATCATCCGAGGAAGACCATGGAACACTTCACCGCAGGGCAGTTGATCGTCTCGCTCGTGCTCGTCGCGATCGTCGTCTATCCGTATGTCCGAATCGTTCGGCGTACCGGACATTCAGGCTGGTGGATCCTGACGATGTTCATCCCGGTCCTGAACTTCATCATGTTGTGGGTGTTCGCGTTCGCGCGCTGGCCGTCGGTCGACGATCGGCATGGCTGAACATCGAGCGGGCTTGTCCACAGATTGTGTTGGCAAGCTTGTGGATAGCCTGCGCATACCGCGATCAAGCGCTTGATCCGAAAGGTTTTGTCCACGCCGCTTCGAATCGTGCAGGCAGGCCCGCGGCATACCGACGACGCGCCCGCCGCGCGCCGAACGCGACCGCTCGCGGGCTTGTCCACAATTTTTGTTGGCAAGGATGTGGATATCCTGAGCATGCGTGACCTAAGTCGTTGATCGCACAACGTTTCGACCTGCCGGTCACGACCGCGGCACGGCGTGCCTCCATCGCTTCGCCCATCCGTCGATGAACGCACGCCGCGCCACGCGCTCAGGCGAACGTCGCGACCGCGATGCGCGCGGCGGCGGCGATCACGTCGTCCTTCGCCTTCGCATCGGCACGCGCCTGCGTGTAGTACACGACGAGCACGATCGGCGCGCGCGACGGCGGCCAGATCACTCCTGCATCGTTCGTCGTCCCGTAGTCGCCGGTGCCGGTCTTGTCGGCCACCTGCCACCCGGCCGGCACGCCCGCGCGAATCCGCTTGTCGCCGACCTTGTTGCCGCGCAGCCACGCGATGAGCCGCGCACGCTGCACGGGCGGCAGCGCGTCGCCGAGCGTGAGCACGCGCATGCTCGCGGCCATCGCGGCGGGCGTCGTCGTGTCGCGCGGGTCGCCCGGCAACGCGGTGTTCAGTTCGGTCTCCCAGCGATCGAGCCGGAACGCGTCGTCGCCGATCGAGCGTGCATATGCGGTCACCGCCTCCGGCCCGCCGATCAGCTTCATCGCCAGGTTCGCGGCCGAGTTGTCGCTGTACTGGATCGCCGCCTCGCACAACTCGGCGACGGTCATCCCCGTGCCGACGTGCTTGCCCGACACCGGCGAGTAGTTCACGAGATCGGACTGCGCGATCGTCACGCGCTGCTGCAGCAGCCCCGGGTGCTCGACGCTCTGCGCGAGCACCGCCGCGCTCAGCATCGCCTTGAACGTGCTGCAGAACGGGAAGCGCTCGTCCGCGCGATGCAGCGCGTGCAGGCCGCTCGCGGTGTCGATCGCGCACACGCCGAGACGGCCGCCCGCCGCGCGCTCGAGCGCGGCAAACGACGTCGCGGACGAAACGTCCCGCCCCGCGGCCGGCGGCGACGCGCACGCGGCGACGGTCAGGACGAGCGGCGCCGTCGCGGCGGCCAGCAACAGGGTTCGACGTTGCGATGAGTAGGTCATGTCGTGTCTCTCGTGGTGGAATGAATGCGGAACGGCCGGCCGCCGAGACAGCACTATCGTGACTTTACGGTTGCCTGACAAGCAACGATAATTGAGCGCTGCCACAAGAAATTCTTATGACCAAGCTCCGCCCTCATCTTCCGCTGAATGCCTTGCGCGCGTTCGAATCGTCGGCGCGCCACCTGAACTTCACGCGCGCCGGCCTCGAGCTGAGCGTGACCCAGGCCGCCGTCAGCCAGCAGGTGCGCTCGCTCGAGGAGCGGCTCGGCTGCGCGCTGTTCACCCGGCTGCCGCGCGGCCTCGGGCTCACCGACGAAGGGCGCGCGCTGCTGCCGGTGCTCAGCGACGCATTCAGCCGGATCGAGACCGTGCTCAAGCAGTTCGAGGGCGGGCGCTTCCACGAGGTGCTGACGCTCGGCGCGGTCGGCACCTTTGCCCTAGGCTGGCTAATGCCACGGCTGAAGCGCTTCGGCGACACGCACCCGTTCGTCGAGCTGCGGCTGCGGACCAACAACAACGTCGTCGACCTCGCGGCCGAGGGCCTCGATTTCGCGATCCGCTTCGGGGAAGGCAACTGGCCGGCGACGCGCAACGAGCGGCTGCTCGACGCACCGCTCACCGCGCTGTGCGCGCCGGAGATCGCGCGGCGCCTCGCACGGCCGGCCGATCTCGCGAACGAAACGTTGCTGCGCTCGTACCGCACCGACGAATGGCTCGGCTGGTTCGACGCCGCGCAGCTCGAACCGTGGTCGGTGAACGGGCCCGTGTTCGATTCGTCGCGGCTGATGGTCGAGGCCGCGATGCAGGGCGCGGGCATCGCGCTCGCGCCGGCCTGCATGTTCGCGCGCGAACTTCAGCTCGGCCAGCTCGCGCGGCCGCTCGACATCGACGTGCGCGCGGGCGGCTACTGGCTCACGTCGCTGAAGTCGAAACCGCTCACGCCGGCGATGACGCTGTTTCGCGACTGGATCGTTGCAGAAGCGGCCGACGCGGCGCCGGTCGCATGATGGCGCCGTGCTTGTCCACAGATTGTGTTGGCAAGGATGTGGATATCCTGGGTATCCGGGGCCTAACCCGTTGATCGTGCACGAATTACCGCGCCGATGCACGCATCGGGCAGCCCGTGCGCAAAGGCGCGAGCCTGCCGGCCGCCGCTCGCCCGATCCTCAACCATCAGGAAGCAATCACGTCGGACTTATCCACAGATTTTGTTGGCAAGCCTGTGGATATTCCACCAATGTGACGCGTAACATCCTGATACAAAAGGGGATTCAGTAGATCGGGTCAGACAGGTCAATGACGCGGCATCGTTTGCGGCCTCGAGGCCTGCACCACGCAGCCGGTTTTGGGGGCCGGACGGTTCTCCACAGATTGTGTTGGCAAGCTTGTGGATATCCTGCGCACCGGCGGGCTAACTCGTTGAGCGCACGGGGTTTTGTGCGCGCCGCGCAGAATTGGGCAGCACCGGCGCGGGCCGTGTGGCCGACGCCCGCGCTGCCGGTTCGTCAATGCCGGTCGAGCCCGCCGCGCAAATCACGCGCCTTGTCGCGCAGCGCCTCGTATCCGGAACGCGCATGTTCGGGCAGGTCGGGATCGCCGATCAGCGCGCCGAGCGTCTCGATCAGGCTGAACAGGATGCCCTTCGCCGCGCCAGCCGCGATGCTCTGCGACTCGATCGACTTGTGCAGGTGGTCGACCGCCGCTTCCAGATTCTCGAGCTTGTGCTCGCCGTCGTCGGGCCGATTGTCGGTCGTCATCGTAGGTGCCTCCGCCATCGTTCAAGGGTCATGTCACGATTCTATGCCGCTGCGCGCGGACGTGGCGCGACATCGCGCAACGTCCGTGCAGGCCGCTGCACGACTACAGCACCGCGACCACCTTCACCCGCCCCGGCTGCGCCGCCGCCGCGACCACCTGACCATCGACGCGCCGGAACGTCAGCGATACGGTTTCGTCGCCGACCCGCAGTTCGTCGATGCGCAGCCAGTCGACGCCTTCGGGCAGCGCCGGGCGCTCGACGCGCACTTCGTGGCGCGCCGCGTCCACGCTCACGCCGAGACAGGCCTGCAGCATCATGAACGGCGCACCGGCCGCCCACGCCTGCGGCAGGCACGCGACCGGATAAGCCGTCGGCGGCTCGCCGCGCCGGCGCGGGAACCCGCAGAACAGCTCCGGCAGCCGCATCTCGAAGCTGACCGCGGCTTCGAACAGCGCGCGCAGCAGGTTCACCGCGGCCGTCTTGTCGCCGTAGCGCGCAAGCCCGCGCGCGATCAGTGCATTGTCGTGCGGCCACACCGAACCGTTGTGATAGGCCATCGGATTGAAGCGCGGCTGGCCGGCCGCGAGCGTGCGAATGCCCCAACCCGTCTGGAACAGCGTCGAGCCGAGCACGCCGGCGACCGCCGCGCCGCGCTCGGCGTCGGGCAGCCCGAACGCGAGCAGATGGCCCGCGTTCGACGCCAGCACGCGGCACAGGTCGCCGTGACCGTCGAGCGCGATCCCGTAGAACTCGCCCTCCGGCATCCAGAACAGCGCGTCGACCTGGTCGCGCAGCGCCTTCGCGCGCAACGCATAGCGCGTCGCGTCGGCCGCGTGGCCACGCCGGTGCGAGCACATCGACATCGCATCGAGCGCCGCGCACGCATACGCCTGCACTTCGACCAGCGCGATCGGGCCGTCGGGGAAGCGCCCGTCCGCGTGGAACACCGAATCGTGGCTGTCCTTCCAGCCCTGGTTCGCGAGGCCGCGCTCCGACGTGCGCTGGTAATCGAGCAGCCCGTACGGATTGCGGTCGCACTTGTCGATCACCCACTGCGCGGCGCGCTCGAGCGCGGGCCACAGCTCGTCGATCAGCGCGTCGTCGCCGGTGTGTTCGACGTACGCGCCCGCGAGCACGATGAACAGCGGGGTCGTGTCGACGCCGCCGTAATACAGCGCGAACGGCACCTCGCCCGTCGCGGCCATCTCGCTGCGGCGGAACTCGTGCATGATCTTGCCGGGCTCCGCGTCGCGGAACGCGGACGTCTCGCGCGCCTGGTGCTCCGCGAGAAAGCGCAGCACGCCGCGCGCGAGCGACGGCTGCAGCCACAGCATCTGCAGCGACGTGATCACCGCGTCGCGGCCGAACGGCGTCGAGAACCACGGAATGCCCGCATACGGATACGGCCCGGTGTCGAGCTGCGTCGTGAGCAGCCCGAGATCCGCGAGCGACCGGTCGAGCCATGCGTCGAACAGCGGATTGCCGGTGTTCACGCGCGCCATCGACTCGCGCCGCGAACGCATCTCGCGATGCACGCCGACGAGCGCGGTGCGCAGCGCGACGCGGCCGCATCCCGGGCCTTCCCCGTCGTGCGCGGGGCCGAGCGTCGCGTCGACGGTCAGGTAGATCGACACGCACGCCTGCGCGGCGATCGTCAGCGTGTAATCGGCGCGATCGACCGACAGCGCGTCGGGCGCCGGCGAGAAATGCACGGTCACGTTGCGCTCGACCTTGTCGAGGCCGTCGTAGCGCAGCCGCACCGCCCCGGCGTCGACGCACGGCGCGACCACCGTGCCGCGTTTCGGGCGCGGCGTGCCGCGCACTTCGAACATGTCCTTGAAATCGGCCGCGAACGACAGCGACAGCGGCACCTCGGCCTCGCTCGCGCCGTAGTTCGTCAGCGTCAGCGCCTCGTACAGCACGTCGCCCGCGAGCACGCGCATCCGTTCGATGTGGATCACGCCCTCGGGCGTCTCGCGGCCGCCGAGCGGCGGCAGCGGGCGGTTCGTCAGGTGCGCGGTGAACGACGCGTTGTCCGCGCTCGTCGCGCCCGACAGCAGCGACGGCGCGCGGCCGCCGAAGGTCAGGCGCCATGTCGACAGCACGCGCATGTCGTCGACGAACAGGCCGTCGTCATGGCCGCCGATGTCGCCGAGCGCGTCGCTGACGACGAACGCGTCACCGGATTTCAATACGTACTGGTTGTTGCGTGCGAGTGCCTGCGGATCGGCTTCGGGGGCGATGAACGCGGCGCCCGTCGCCTGGGTCGGGGGAACCGGCGCGACTTGCGGCGCCTGCGTCGTGGTGGCTTCGGCGTGATTCGGCATCGATGCTCCTGTGTCGAGGCGCAACGCGCGGTGCGCGTCGCGTGTTTCGCACAGGATAGGCCAGAACGGGGGCCGCGCGCAGCGACGAAAAAGACGCGACCCCCACGGCGTTGCCGTCGCCGCGCGGGGTCGCGCACAGGCACATCAGGCGGCGCTCAGAATTTCCACAGGATGTTGCCGAGCACCGCGTTGTCACGCACGCCGCTGCCGTACTGGCCGCTGAACGTGAGGCCGAGCGTCAGGCGCTTCGTGATGGTCGCGTCGATACCCGCTTCGAGCACCGCGCTGTCGCGAGCAATCGGCACGCCCGACACCTGGAACGACGTACCGCCGTTCGCGAACGTGAACGCCGACGACGGCTGCACGTTGCCGAACGCGTGCCGCCAGCCGACCGTCCCGCGCGCGGTGAACGTGCCGCTCGCGATCGTGCCGAGCTGCGACGCGGCACGCACGCCGAGCGTCGAAAAACCGACGTGGGTCGTCTCGCCGCCGGCGCGCAGCGCGGCCGCGCCGCCGCTTTCCGTATAGCCGTCGGTATGCAGGTTCACGTAGGCAAGACCCGCGAACGGTTCGAGCGCGACCGGCCCGACCGGCAGCGCATAGCCGACTTCGCCGAACACTTGCGCGGAATGCGCGTTGTAGCCGGCCGAATCGTGATCGGAGAAGCCCGCGAAGCCCGGATTGCGGTCGCTGTTGATCCGGTACCACGTGTACGACGCGCCGCCGCGCACGCCGAGCGCACCGTACTGCGCGCCGCCGTACAGCGACAGGTAATAGCTGTTGACCGACGCCGACGAACTCTGGTCGTTGTCGAGCGAGCTGTGCGTGACGCCGGCGGCCAGGCCGGCACGCCACTTGTCGTTGAGCGCCATGTCGGCACCGGCGATGAAGCCCGTCATGCTGCGGTTGATCGCCGACGTGTTGCCGTCGCCCGCGAGCCTGCTGCGGCCGCCGAACGCCTGCCCCCAGACCACCGGCTGATACGGCGTGCCGCCATAGCATCCTTCGCGCGAACCGATCCGGCGTTCCGGCGGCAACGTCGGGTCGGCGACACCGGCCGTGTTGTCGCCGCACAGCGCAGCGCCGCCCGACGACAGCGCGGCAAGCGGCCCCGATCCGGGTGCGAGGCCCTGGCGCACGCGATCGGTGACGGCATCGCGCACGTAGCGGCTGTCGAGCAGCAGCATGCTCTTCAGGCTCGCCTGCAGTTCGCCGTCGAGCATCCCGTAGGCCCGGCGCGCGGTGGCCGCGTCGGTCGTCAGTATCGTGTCGTACAGCGGGTTGCCCGTACCGAGCGCACCGATCGCGGTCGCGACCGCGCGCTGGTTCGGCGTCGTCGCGACATCGGGCAGCGACGTGCCGTTCGTGACGAGCTGCAGGTACACGTGGTCCGGATCGTAGCTGAGCGTCGGCATCAGGAACGCGTAGTTCGAATTCACCTGGCTGAACGTGCCCTGCACGCCCGACGATGCGGTGAGGATCGTGTACTTCGTGGTCGGCTGGTAGCTGGCCTGGTTCGCGAGCACCTGCACGGTGCCGCCGTTCAGCGTGGCCGCGCCGCTCGCCGCGATGCTGCCGCCCTGCTGCGGCGTGACCGCGACCTGCAGCGTCGAGCCCGGCTGGAACGTGACGTTGCCGGCGACGTTCAGCGCCGCGCCCGGCTGCAACACGGCCGCGAACGCGCCGCTCTGCACGACGATGCCGCCGACCGTGCCGGTGCCCGTCAGCGTCGCGCCGCTCTGCACGGTCACGGTCGACTGGCCGAGCGAACCGTCGACGGCGAGCGTGCCCGCGGCGACGGTGGTGGGACCGCTCAGCGTACTGAGGCCCGTCAGCGTCAGTTGTCCGCTGCCGGCCTGGGTCAGCGAGCCGGTGCCGGACAGCACGCTCGCGAGCGTCACGTGGGCGGACTGGTTGAAGATCAGCGCGCCGTTGTCGACGACATTGCCGACCACGCTGCCCGACGTGCCGCCGTTGCCGAGCTGCAGCGTGCCGCCCGCCGCGATCGTCGTGCCGCCCGTGTACGTGTTCGCGCCCGTCAGCGTCTGGATGCCGGTGCCCGCGACCGTCAGCCCGCCGGTCCCGCCGATCACCCCGCCGAACACGCCGCTGGCGGTTCCGCCCAGCGTCAGCGCGTTGCCGCCGAGGCTCACGTTGCTGCCGGCCACGCCCGACAGCGCGCCGAGCGTTTGCGCACCCGTCGCACCGCTCAGGTCGAGCGTCGCGCCCGCGTTCGCGAGATTCATCGCGCCGGTCGCGGCCAGGCTGCCGCCCGCGCCGATCGCCAGCGTGCCCGCGTTGATCGTCGTGCCGCCGGTGTACGTGTTCGCGCCCGTCAGCGTCGTGGTCGCCGCGCCGTCCTTCACGAGCGCGCCCGCGCCGGAGATCGCGCCGCTCAATCCGAGTGCGTTGCTGCCGCCGAGCGTCAGCGTCGCCCCCGTGCCGAGATCGACTGCGTTGGTGATCGACAGGCTCGCGTTCGTATCGAGCGTCGCCGCGCCGCCGACGTTCAGCGCGCCGGTGCCGAGTGCCGCGGCGTTGCCGAGCACCAGGCCGCCGCTATTGAGGTTCGTGCCGCCCGAATAGGTGCTCGCGCCGTTCAGCATCTGCGTGCCGGTGCCGGCCAGCGTCAGGCTGCCGGTGCCGCCGATCGCCCCGTTGAACGTGCCGCTGCCCGTCCCGCCCAGCGTCAGCGCGTTGGCGCCGATATTCACGTTGCTGCCGGCCACGCCCGACAGCGCGCCGAGCGTTTGCGCGCCCGTCGCACCGCTCAGGTCAAGCGTCGCGCCCGCGTTCGCGAGATTCATCGCGCCGGTCGCGGCCAGGCTGCCGCCCGCGCCGATCGCCAGCGTGCCCGCGTTGATCGTCGTGCCGCCCGTGTAGGTGTTCGCGCCCGTCAGCGTCGTGGTCGCCGCGCCGTCCTTCACGAGCGCGCCCGCGCCGGAGATCGCGCCGCTCAATCCGAGCGCGTTGCTGCCGCCGAGCGTCAGCGTCGCGCCCGTGCCGAGATCGACTGCGTTGGTGATCGACAGGCTCGCGTTCGTATCGAGCGTCGCCGCGCCGCCAACGTTCAGCGCGCCGGTGCCGAGTGCCGCGGCGTTGCCGAGCACCAGGCCGCCGCTATTGAGGTTCGTGCCGCCCGAATAGGTGCTCGCGCCGTTCAGCGTCTGCGTGCCGGTGCCGGCCAGCGTCAGGCTGCCGGTCCCGCCGATCGCCCCGTTGAAGGTGCCGCCGGTCGTCCCGCCCAGCGTCAGCGTGTTGGCGCCGAGATTCACGTTGCTGCCGGCCACGCCGTCCAGCGCGCCGATCGACTGCGTGCCCGCGGTCGCACCGCTCAGGTCGAGCGTCGCGCCCGCGTTCGCCAGATTCATCGCGCCGGTCCCCGCCAGGCTGCCGCCCGCGCCGATCGCCAGCGTGCCTGCGTTGATCGTCGTGCCGCCCGTATACGTGTTCGCGCCCGTCAGCGTCACGGTCGCCGCGCCGTTCTTCACCAGCGCGCCCGTGCCGGAAATCCCGCCGCCCAGCCCGAGTGCATTGCTGCCGCCCAGCGTGAGCGCCGTGCTCGCGCCGAGATCGATCGCGTTGCCGATCGCCAGGTTCGTGGTCGCATCGAGCGTCGCCGCGCCGCCGACGGTCAACGTGCCGGTACCGAGGGCCGCGGCATTGCCGAGCGCGAGGACGCCCGCGTTCAGCGTCGTGCCGCCCGTGTAGTTGTTCGCACCGTTCAGCGTCAGCGTCGCCGCGCCGTTCTTCACGAGCCCGCCACCGCCGGAGATCGTGCCGCCGAGCCCGAGATCGGTGCTGCCGACCACGGTCAGCGTCGTGCCGGTGGCGACGTTGATGCCGTTCGCGAGCGACACGTTGGTGGTCGCATCGAGCGTCGACGAGCCGTTGACGTTCACCGCGCCCAAACCCAGCGCCGCGTTGCTGCCGACGACGAGGTTGCCGCCGTTCAGGTTCGTGCCGCCCGTATACGTGTTCGTGCCGGTCAGCGATTGCGTGCCGGGGCCGGATAGCGTCACGCTGCCCGCACCGCCGATCGTGCCCGCGTAGGTTGCGTTGACGGTGCCGTTGAGCGTCAGCGTGTTGGCGCCGAGGGTCACGTTCGTGCCGGCCGCGCCGGACAGCGCGCCGATCGTCCGCGCGCCCGACGCGCCGCCCAGGTCGAATGTCGCGCCCGCGCCGGTGAGGTTCACCGTGCCGGTCGCCGCGAGACTGCCCGCACCGCTCAGCGCAAGCGTGCCGCTGACGATCGTCGTGTCGCCCGTGTAGGTGTTCACGCCGCTCAGTGACAGCGTCGCCGCGCCGTTCTTCACCAGGCCGCCGTTTCCGCTGATCGTGCCGGACAGCCCGAGGTCGTTGCTGCCGCCGAGCGTCAGCGTCGCGCTGTTGTTGAGATTGACCGCATTGTTGAGCGTGACGCTCGCGCTCGTGTCGAGCGACGCCGCCGCATTGACGTTCAGCGCGCCCGTGCCGAGCGCCAGGTTGTTGCCGGCCACGAGGCCGCCGCCGTTCAGGTTCGTGCCGCCCGCATAGGTGTTGGCGCCCGACAGCGTCAGCGTGCCGCCGTCGTTCTTCGTCAGCGCGCCGCTGCCCGACACCGTGCCCGACAGCGTGAGCCCCGTCGCACCCTGCACCGTCAGCGCGGTGCCGAGCGCCACGTTGTTCGACACGTTGAGCCCCGCCGTGCCCGCCTGCAACGCACCGCCGTTGGCCGTGATCGTGCCCGTGCCAAGCGACGCGTTGTCGTTGATGATCGCGACGCCGCCCGCGAGCGTCGCGTCCTGCGCGGTCGACGGGCCGTTGATCGTCCAGTTGCCGCTCGTGACGTCGAGATGATTGAAGTTGATGTAATTGTTGACCGCGATCGTGCCGTTCGCGGAGGTGCCCTGCTGCAGGTTCAGCGTGTTGTTGCCGCCCGCGCCGCCGTCGACGATGCCCGTCGCCGCCACGTTGATCGTGTTCGGGCCGATCGTGATGTTGAACGCGCCGCCAGTGCCGCCCGCCGCGTTGACCGACGAGCCCGTCACCGCGTTGAACGTGTTGTTGCTGTTCGCGCCCATCGACACGCCGCCGTTGATCGTGCCCGAGTTCGTGAACGTGTTGCCCTGCCCGGGCGTGCCGTTGGTGCCGAGCGACACGCGGCCGTTGATCGTCCCGCTGTTCGTCATGTTGACCCTGCCGCCGCCGTACGCGGCGACCACGGGTGCATCCGCGCCGGACAGCGTCGCGCCGACCAGCGGATTCGAGCCGATCGTGCCGGTGTTGTTGATGGTCGACGTGCCGCCGGTGCCGTTCTGGACCGACAGCGCCATGCCGGTCACGCCGCTGATCGCCACCCCGGTCGAGCCGTTCATCGTGCCGTTGTTGGTGACGGTGGTGTTGCTCGCCGACGCATTGCCGACCACCGCCCCGCTCGACAGCACGCCGAGCCCCGAGCCGAGCGCGGACGGGTCGATCAAGCCGTTGTTGGTCAGCGTGTTGTTGTTCCCGGTCAGCGACATCGCGGTGCCGCCGACGCCCAGCAGCACGCCGACGCTCGCGCCGGGATTGACGGTGACGTTCAGGTTGTTCGCGCTGTTCGCATAGCTCGGCGCCAGCGGATTCGCGACGCCCGAGCAGGTTACCGTGGTGCCCGCCGTGCTGCAGGTCGCGTACGCTGGAACGATGCCCGCGCCGGACAATGCCAGGAAAACCCCCGTCGGCAACAGGAATCTCGGAAACGGCTCCCCGCTCTTCTTCGAATGCGCAATGTTCATGCTTCCCCTCATCATCGGCATGGATGCTGATCGGACCGGCGACAGCGGAAAATCCGGGACGCAAGCGTGCCCTCCGGCGGTCGCGGAACGACGTCGGTTTATTCGTGGATGAACTGCTGGTTAATCGATTCTCGTTTGCGAACGCAAAACTAACCGGATGCCATGATCGTGACCCCTCGTTTTTTTATGCAGCGACTTTCTGGTTGATTTGATTTCCGCCTGCTTTTGTCAGACTAGGCTATATCAAAAAAACACGGTTTTCCAGTCGATGTTTGGTTATCTGATCGAGGTCAATCGAATACGTATTTTTTACTTGGGAAAATGCGTGGAGCGACCAGCTTACGCAGGCTTCCCGGTCATTCCGGCAAAATCCGGGGCCAAGCTACCGACGCCGCGGAATCCGTGAAAACACCGATATTTCGCACTGAATCGCCGGCTGGATTTTCGCGGTGCGATATGAATGACGACAGCGGCAGCCGGCACACATTATCCGGATCCATTTCATTTGCTAATTGAAAGCACGGATTTTCAACGTCCCGCTAGGTACGTTCGAATCAGGCGCACGTGAAATCGCCGCTTTGAAATGAAAATGAAAGCCGTGAAATCGATCGATTCCCGGCCGGCATGCCGTGTTACGGCATGCTGGCGATTCGGGGTTCGAAAGACCGGCGAGGAACGCCGATGCACCGGCCCGGCCGGCGTCAATCCACCGGACACGTCGCGAGCCGCCCCATCGCCTCCCCCGCGCCGCGCACCGCGCAGGTGGCCGGCTCGTCGGCGATCCGCGCGGTCAGCCCGGTCTCGTCGCGCAGCAGGCGTTCGAGGCCCGCGAGCAGCGCGCCGCCGCCCGTGAGCACCACGCCGCGATGCGCGATGTCGGTCAGGAGTTCGGCCGGCGCATTCTCCAGCACCGACTTCACCGCGCCGATCACCTGCTTGAGCGGTGCGGCCAGCGCGTCCGCCACGTCGTGGTTGGACAGCTCGATCGAGCGCGGCAGGCCGTCCGCGACGCCGCGCCCGATCGCGCGCGTCGACGTGCGCGGCACCGCGCTGGTGGCCGAGCCGATCGAATTCTTCACGCGCTCGGCGGTCTGCTCGCCGAGCAGCACGCCGTACAGGTTGCGCACGTGGTTGACGATCGCCGCATCGAACTGGTTGCCGCCCACGCGGATCGCCTCGCGGTAGACGATGCCGCCGAGCGCGATCACCGCGACTTCGGTCGTCCCGCCGCCGATATCGATCACCATCGAGCCGACCGGCTCGGTGACCGGCAGGCCCGCGCCGAGCCCGGCGGCGAGCGCTTCCTCGATCAGTTCGACGTCCGATACACCGGCCGCGAACGCGGCCTCGCGGATCGCGCGGCGCTCGACCGCCGTCGCATCCGACGGCACGCACAACGTGACCTCGACGCGGCGGCCGAAACGCGAACGCGTGCGCGACATGTCGATGAAGCGGCGGATCATCTGCTCGGCGGCGTGCGCATCGGCGATCACGCCATGCCGCATGGGCCGCACGGCCTCCAGATGCCCCGGCTCACGGCCGAGCAGCGCCTTCGCGAGCTCGCCGACCGCTTCGAGCGTCGGTCGCGCGTCGGTCGCGCCGCCCTTGCGAAAGCAGACGACCGACGGCTGGTTCAGCACCACGCCGCGCTCGTGCGTATAAATCCGCGTACTCGCCGTTCCAGGGTCGATCGCAACGGGTTGCGCAAACAACTTTCCGAACAGCGGTGTCGACATATCAAGCCTTTTTTTTGAACAAACCGGCCGAAATGGCCAGGCCGCGTCCCCGCGGCGCGCTTTTACCGCCCCATCATGGACTTAGCGGCAAATCGTTCCGGTACTTTAGACAATTCCCATGATTTTTTCGCGACGAGATTGCCGAATGTGCGTTTCGGCAGGCCCGCGGCTACGCATCGGCCTCTCGCGTCGCGCTTGTAAAACACGGTAATCTCTCGGTCTTGCCTGCTCCCGGCAGGCGTCCGACGACCGATCACGCCAGGTATTCCTCCATGACAGCGACCGCTTTTCCCCGCTGGCTCGGGGTGCGCCCACTCGGCGCAACGCTCGTTGCGCTCTGGTGCTGCACCGTTGCCGCCCAGCCCTTGCCGGCCGCCGACACCCCCGCCGGCCCCGTGACGGCGGCCACTGCCGCCGCACCGGGCGCGCTCGCCGCGACGGCCGCCGCCCCCGCCGCCAAGCCCGCACCGACCTGCAACGCCGACGGCGGCCCGGCCGGCCGGCCGGCGATCGGCCTCGTGCTGTCCGGCGGCGGCGCCCGCGGATACGCGCACCTGGGCGTGCTGAAGGTGCTCGAGGAGAACCGCATTCCGATCGACTGCATCGCCGGCACCAGCATGGGCGCCGTGGTCGGCGGCCTGTATGCGAGCGGAATGGCCGCCGACGAGATGCAGAAGCAGCTGTCGGAGGTGAACCTGGCCGACATCGCGTTCGACGTGACCGACCGCGCGGACCTGCCGCAAAGCAGCCGCGAGGACGAGCGACTGTACATCAACAGCCTGACGCTCGGCTTCGGCAAGAAAGGCGTGAAGGCGCCGGTCGGCCTCGTGCAGGGCAACCGGCTGCAGGCGCTGCTCGCGAACTGGACCGCCGCCGTGCCGACCAACCAGCCGTTCGACCAACTGCCGATCCCGTATCGCGCGGTCGCGACCGACCTGCAGACGGGCCAGATGGTCGTGCTCGACCACGGCTCGCTGCCGCTCGCGATCCGCGCGAGCATGGCGATGCCCGGCCTGTTCGCGCCGGCCGAGATCAACGGCCGCGCACTCGTCGACGGCGGGCTCGTCAGCAACCTGCCGGTCGACACCGCGCGCCAGATGGGGGCGAAGGTCGTGATCGCCGTCGACATCGGCTCGCCGCTGCGCCCGCTCGACGCGCTCGCGTCGCCGGCCGACGTGATGCAGCAGATGGTCGGCATCCTGATCCGCCAGAACGTGACGTCGCAGCGCAAGCAGCTCGCCGCACAGGACGTGCTGCTCACGCCCGACCTCGGCGCGCTCGCGTTCACCGATTTCCAGAACGCGAAGCAGGCGATCGCCGCCGGCGCGGCCGCCGCGACCGCGGCGCTGCCGCGCCTCAGGCACTTCGCGCTCACGCCCGAACAGTACGCGGCCTACCGGTCCGCGCATGCGCAGCCGCTGCCGCCGCCGATCCGCATCACGCGGATCGAGATCAAGACGACCGGCGGCGTGCCGAAGCGTGTCGTCAGCGACGCGCTGCATGTGAAACCGGGCGACACCTACGATCCCGCGACCGTCAGCCAGGACCTGCTCGGGCTGACGACCGGCGGCAATTTCGAGAGCGTGACGCAGCAGATCGTGAGCCACGGCGACGAGAACGTGCTCGAGATCGATGCGCGGGAGAAATACTGGGGGCCGAATTTCCTGCTGTTCGGCGTCGGGATGTCGAGCAGCTCGACCGACGAGGGCGGCTTCCGCCTGCACGTCGGCTACCGGCGGCCGTGGCTCACCGAATCGGGCCTGGAGTTCCGCGCGGACACGACGATCGGCAGCGATCTGCAGTCGGCGCGCGTCGAATTGCGCCAGCCGCTGCCGGCCGCGTACGGTTTCTACATTTCGCCTTATGCGGAATACCAGCGCCGCTATGTGAACCTGTACGACAACAGCGGCGAGGTGAAGCTGAATCAATACTTGATGCAGACGGCGCGCACCGGGCTCGACTTCGGCCTGCCGATCGCACGGCTCGGCGACTTCCGGATGGGTATCGGCTACGCGACGGGGCATGGCTCGCCGAACTACAACCTGCCATTCCCGTTCGACGACGGCAGCTCGACGCTGATCTGGCCGAGCTTCACGTCACAGGCGCTGACTGCGCGTGCGCGGCTCGTCATCGATCAGCTCGACGATCCGATGTTCCCGCGGCGCGGCTACTACGGCGAATTCCGTGTCGAACGGTCGCTGTGGTCGCACAACACCCAGTCCGCCCAGGACCTCGCCGATGCGTCCAACACGCCCTATACCGAGCTCTACGGCAAGGCGATGATCGCGCAGCAGTTCGGCCGGCACAGCGTCAGTGCAACGATCGAGGGCGGCAAGAGCATCGGCGGCACCAACCTGATCAACGCGTTCAACTTCACGCTCGGCGGGTTCCAGCATCTGGCCGCGTATGCGGCCGACCAGTTGACCGGCAACGAACTCGCGTACGGCAACGTGACCTACATGAACCAGCTGATGACGTTCAACGCATCCCCGATCAAGGCGCTGTCGGTTGGCGCCAGCGCGGAAGTCGGCAACGTGTGGTCGAGCGGCGTGAACGTCGGCGGCGGCACGCTCAAGCAGAGCTACACGTTCTTCACGAGCCTGTCGACCGCATTCGGTCCGCTGTACATGGGTGTCGCGCTCGCGCCGGGCGGCCGGCGCAACATCTACCTGCAGCTCGGCCGCACGTACTGACGGCGCTCAGATCGGCCAGCTGATCTCGAAGCGCGCGCCGCCGAGCTCGACCGGATCGACGACCGCGATCCGGCCGTTGTGCGCGTGGAGCACCTGCCGCGTGATCGCGAGGCCGAGCCCGTAGCCGCCCGTGCGGCGGTCGAGGCGCACGAACGCGTCGAAGATCCGCTCGCGCTCGCTCTCCGGCACGCCCGGGCCGTCGTCCTCGACGAAGATCGCGATGTTGCCGTGCTCGATCGCGATCCCGACGACGATCCGCGACGCCGCATATTTGCTCGCGTTGCGCAGCAGGTTGCGCATCGCATACGACATCAGCCGCCGGTCCATCTTCACGCGCAGGTCCGACGCGATCGCGATGCGCGACTCGATCGCGCGCTCCGGATACAGCAGCTGCGCGTCGCTGATCTGGTGCTCGAACCACGCGACGGGCGCGGTCAGTTCGAGGTTCGACTGCAGCGAGCTGTATTCGAGCCGCGCATACGTGAGGCTCATGTCGATCAACTCCTCGAGCTCGGTCACGTCCTGCGCGATGCTCTCCAGCGCACCGTTGTATTCGGCGGCGGAGCCCGGTTCGCGCAGCATCTCGAGCGCGAAACGCACGCGCGCGAGCGGCGTGCGCAACTCGTGCGAGATCCCGTTCGTCAGGTCGCGCTGCGCGGCGATCAGCCGCTCCATGCGCATCGCGAGCGCGTTCAGCGTGCGCGCGAGCGGGCCGATGATCACGCTGTGCGACTCCCGCGCGCGCGTGTTGAAGCGCCCGCCGGTGAAGTCGATCGCGCGCTCGCGCACCATCACCAGATCCGACCAGACCGGCCGCATCCACCGATACGCGGCGAGCGCGGGCGCGGCGAACACGAACGCGAGCACGATCCAGATATCGCCCGGCAGCGCGTCGAACGCGTGCCACACGACTTCCGGCGACAGCACCACGCACAACGCGAGCGCCGGCACGAGCGCGGTCAGCAGCACGAGGCCGAGCAGATGCAGGTAAGTCCGCACGTACAGGCGCGACCAGCTCGGAATGCGGTCGGCGCGCGTGTCGGTCCACGCGCGGCGGAAATGCAGCCAGCGCCATTTGACATAGCGCGGCGCCGAAAGCGGCGCTGCGTCGGGATGCGAAGGGGTGCGTCGGATCATCGCGGCTTCCGGCTATCGTGCGATACGGGGATGCGGCGGCCGACGGCGTCGTGCCGGGCCGGCGTCATTCCCACGCATGCTTGCTGAACTGGTAACCCTTGCTGCGGATCGTCTTGATCCGCTGCGGGTTGCCCGCGTCGTCGTGCAGCTTGCGGCGCAGCTTCGAGATGCGCCCGTCGATCGTGCGGTCGAGACCGTCGAACTCGACGCCGCGCAGCTGCAGCATCAGGTCGTCGCGGCTGACGACTTCTCCCGCGTGGCACACCAGCACCCACAGCAGGTCGAACTCGGCCGACGTGAGGTCGGGTGAACTGCCGCCCGGCAGCACGACCGAACGGTCGGTGCGGTCGATCGAGAACTGGCCGAACGTGTAGCGCTCCGGCTGCGGCGCGGCACCCTCGGCCGCGCGCGCGGGGACGCGGCGCAGCTGCGCCTTGATCCGCGCGAGCAGGATGCGCGGCTCGACCGGCTTGTGCACGTAGTCGTCGGCGCCGAATTCGAGGCCGAGCAGCTCGTCGAACGGCTCGTCGCGCGCCGTCACCATGATGATCACGCCGTCGTACTGCTTGCGCGCCTCGCGGCAGATCTCGAAGCCGTCCTTGCCCGGCAGGTTCACGTCGAGAATGACGAGATCCGGGCGCGTGGACAGGATCGCCGGCACGGCGGCGTCACCGTGCAGCACAGTGTCGACTTCGTAGTCGTTCTTGCGCAGGTAGCCGGCGATCAGCGTGGACAGGCGGGTGTCGTCTTCGACGAGCAGGATGCGAAAAGACATGGGCAACGGTCGGATCATACGGGGAGACCGTGGCGGCGGCGGGCTTGCGCCGGCCGCCGGCCATCGGCCGAAACGTACCGCATGATACTGCGCCCGCCGATTGCCCGTTTGAAGATCTGGAGAATAAGGGCGCGATGGCTGCCACGCTTGACGAATCGGCGCCGAAACGGTTCCATACGGGCTCTTTGAAAACCGGGCTCCGCGCCCGCCCTGCCTCGTACGCGATGAACTATCAGCCGATCCTCGAACGCATCCACGCCGAACTCGCCCCCTGGATCGGCCAGGGACGCGTTGCCGACTACATTCCCGAGCTCGCGAAAGTGCCCGCCGACAAGTTCGGGATGGCCGTCGTGACGCTGGACGGAAACGTTTACACCGTCGGCGACGCGCAGGAGCGCTTCTCGATCCAGAGCATCTCGAAGCTGTTCGCGTGCACGCTCGCGTTCCAGTTGCTGGGCGATGCGCTGTGGGAACGGGTCGGCCGCGAGCCGTCCGGCACCGCGTTCAACTCGCTCGTTCAGCTCGAAAGCGAGCGCGGCAAGCCGCGCAACCCGTTCATCAACGCCGGCGCGCTGGTCGTCACCGACGTGCTGTGCCGCCGCTTCGTCAAGGCCGAGACGGCGCTCGTCGAGTTCGTGCGGCGGCTGATCGGTGTTGGCGACGTCGACTACGATTCGCGCGTCGCGCTGTCGGAGCTGGAACATGCGGAACGCAACCGCGCAATGGCGCATTTCATGGCGAGCTTCGGGAACATGCAGATGCCGCCCGACACGGTGGTGGACGCGTATTGCCGCCAGTGTGCGATCACGATGAACTGCATCGAGCTTGCGCAAGCGGCACTGTTTCTCGCGAACGGCGGCATCGCGCCCGTCACCGGCGAGCGGGTGGTCGATGCGAGTTCGGCGAAGCGGTTGTCGGCGCTGATGTTGACCTGTGGCACCTATGACGCGGCGGGCGACTTCGTTTATCGCGTCGGCTTGCCTGCCAAGAGCGGTGTCGGCGGCGGGATCGTCGCGGTGCTGCCGGGCGACATGGCCGTGTGCGTGTGGGCGCCGGGGCTCGATGCGAACGGGAACTCGTTGGCGGGGACGTTGGCGCTGGAGTGGTTGACGACTTATACGGGGAGGTCGATTTTTTGAGGGGGCGGGGTTGGGTTTAGGCGGACCTTAATTTGCGCAATGTCGGTGGGTTCATAGCGGCGGGCGCTGGTGCGTTGGACGGGGAAGTCGGTTTTCGGCAGGAATCGACCCGAAACGGCCATTGCCCTGACTCCATAGTGATCGTCCACCCAGCAACACTAGCCTGTTGCGAACTCACGAAGTATAAGGGATGGTTGGTCCTCGTCGCTTCTCGAACGCCTATATGCGTTAACCCTGTTTCCCCCGAAACTCGTTCTACCAAATTACGCATTAAAATGCGGCAGTCACGGGTGAGCGAAATGCCCCCTGATGACCAATGTCAGCAGTTTAACCTTTCCCCGTCTGCATTTGATCATCGCAACGTGGGAATGTATACACGGGGGGGCGGCTATTGCCGCTAATTGCACATGGAATTTCCAATCGAGTTGTCGTTTGCAGCTGAGACCCTCTCAGGTCCTGCACAAAGAAAAATCGTACTGCATCGAGGATTGACAGTGCTTCTCGGGCCGAACGGGGCCGGGAAGACGCAATTGCTGCGAAATATGAAGACAGCGCTACAGTCATTCGCTGGGGGCAAGCGAGTACGTTACCTCTCGGCCGGCCGAATGGGTGTATTCGAGCAGTTCCGGTCCGACATTGCGGGCTATTCGAATTTCCAGTACGACAACGCGAATTTTGGGGCGAAGAGCGAATCGAACAGGCGCCATGCAATGGAAGGCCTCAGCGGAGACTTCTATGCGCTTGCCGAACGTGTGGACATTCTAGTGAAGGTACAGGAACGACTTCGCAAGCTGTTTCGGCGCAATATCCTAGTGGAATGGGACGGCGGAATGCTGAAGCCTCATTTTTCCCGACTTGACGTCAATTCTGAACCGTATATCTCGAGCCGTGAGGCGTCGGGGCTTCTGCACCTCGTCGGTATGTTGGCCGCTCTATATGACGATGAGGTGGGCGCGCTTTGCATCGATGAGCCTGAAGTCTCTCTGCATCCGCAATTGCAGGCATTTCTGCTGGCCGAAATCCTGCGAGTCGCGGGCATCCCCACGCAGGGGAACAACAAGAAACTGATTGTGATTGCAACCCATTCGACTGAGATGGTGCAGATCGCAAAGGCAGAAGATCTGCTGTCTCTCGTCTTTTGCCACGACCGCGAACTCGCACCGGTACAGATTCCAGCAGACGCCGGGGAGCTGAAAGGCAAAAAGATCCAAGGTCTCGTTTCTCGTCTGGGGCAAGAGCATAAGCTATCGTTGTTTTCCCGACGTCCTCTTCTTGTCGAGGGCCCATCCGACGTGATCGTCTGCAGCGCGCTCGCGCGGAAAATGGACGCTAACCTAGAGGCCGCAGGTTCGCAATTGTTGCCGGTCATCGGGAAGGGGCAGATACCGGTAGTGGCCAAGCTGCTTCGCATGATGGGCAAAGAACCAGTGGTGCTTGCTGATGCTGATGCGCTTGCGGATAGCCTTGAACTCGCGTCGAGTTTTTTGATGAACAACACCATCGCCAATTCAAAGGCAGTTGACATGGGCGCCGATTCTGCGCTGGCGTTGGCTAAGTCGATATACAACGACTTTTGCGCAGTTGTGACTACGCAATGGGATGCTGCGGCTGCGCACGCCGAAAAACATCCATACTGGGTCAATCGGGAGGATGGCGAGGATGTCACTGTCGCCAAACGCCGCGCCTTCTTCGCGACTCTATTTGCCCTCGACGACACGACGATCTCCTCCTTCGACAGCGATGGAGCGATTGTCAAAATTAAAAACCGGCTCTCCAAACTTATGGAGTTGCTAGAGTGCGCGGGCTGCTTCATTTTGCGCAAGGGTTCGATCGAGTCCTACTACGTAACGGCGGACCAATTCACAAGTCAGGAAAAGCCCACGGCAGCTGCCGATGAAGCTGAGCATATCGATCAGGCTCAATGGTCGGATGCTGCCAATACTTACGATGACATCTTGCGTTGCATCACGTACGCAGCGAATACAGCCCCGATCCGGGAGGCTGAGGCGTTGCGAGATATGCTTTTGGGGGCAGTCGCGCCCGCATTCGTCAAATTTCAAGAAGGAGGCTCAGAGCAGGATGTCACCAGTACTGCCCGCCAGATATTAGGGGAGCGGGCGAAGCTATTCGACATGAAGCTCATCGATGGGAAGCTCGGTATCGATGTTAAGAGTAACGTGCTCGATGTGACGGGCTTCCCAATCGTCATCGAGAAGACGGACGATCTTATCGAGAAAGTCAGAAAAGCGCTGGGACCTGAGAGGCCGTCTGCTTAATCGGAATCGGACTGCGAATCACCTCAGAGGTGCGGGCGCTTTTTCACAAGCGCCCGGACAGTTTTGATCGCGCATGGGCGATTTCTCCCGCATCGTTCGGTCTCCGAGCACCAATTGTCAACCACTTGTGAACGGGTGCGAACGGCCGCTTCTGGCTGCAGCCCAAACCAGCCATCAACAACCTCTCCACTCGCCCGCAGAGATTGCATGCCGGGCCACATTGACCGAGTTCCGCCCCCCTTGCACTGTATTCGACATGAAGCTCATCGATGGGAAGCTCGGTATCGATGTTAAGAGTAACGTGCTCGATGTGACGGGCTTCCCAATCGTCATCGAGAAGACGGACGATCTTATCGAGAAAGTCAGAAAAGCGCTGGGACCTGAGAGGCCGTCTGCTTAATCGGAATCGGACTGCGAATCACCTCAGAGGTGCGGGCGCTTTTTCACAAGCGCCCGGACAGTTTTGATCGCGCATGGGCGATTTCTCCCGCATCGTTCGGTCTCCGAGCACCAATTGTCAACCACTTGTGAACGGGTGCGAACGGCCGCTTCTGGCTGCAGCCCAAACCAGCCATCAACAACCTCTCCACTCGCCCGCAGAGATTGCATGCCGGGCCACATTGACCGAGTTCCGCCCCCCTTGCACTGAAATGGTTGACGACGTATAACGAGCGATCGATTTTCTGAGACACCGAAATGACTCATGGGAGAGCATCAGTCATGCAACCGGAACACGCTTCAGATCTCGCAACGACTCATCACGCAAACGCGGAAGGCTGCACGCACACACCGATTCCCCCGATCGTGCCCGCGCAAACCGCACTGATCGTCATGCACTACCAGACCGACATCCTCGGTCTCTTTCCATCGGTCGCCCCCACCCTGCTCGCCAACACGCGCAAGCTGTGCGATGCAGCCCGGGCGGGCGGCGTCCACGTCTGTTTCGCGAATCTCCACTTCAGCCCCGGCTATCCGGAGGTCAGTCCACGCAACAAGAACGGCCAAGGAATCAAGCAACTCGGCCTGTTCGTCGACGACGGCCCGTGCCCGGAACTCGGACGGCTGGACAACGAGCCGCTGACCATCGCACATCGCGCGAGCGTGTTCTTTCGCACCGACTTGCAGGCACGGCTCGTCGCGCAGGGTATCGACACGCTGATCCTCGTCGGGATCGCGTCGACCGGCGTCGTGCTGTCGTCGGTTGCGCACGCAAGCGATGCGGATTTCCGGCTGTATACGGTGAAGGACTGCTGCTACGACCCGGATGAGGTCGTGCACGACCACCTGTTCGCGACGGCGTTCGAGACGCGCACGACGGTGTTGTCGCTCGCGGATGCACTGCGACTGCTCGCATAGACGCGCACCACGCCGGCCGGAACGCACCCGACCGGCGCTCCCCACGCAACTTCGCGCGTTACTTCGCGATATACACGCCGGACGTCGGGCACGTGCCCTGCGTATTCCCGTCCGTCACGAGCGACGCCGCGCTCGGAAACTGGGTAGTCGCATTCGTCTTGACCGCGATCCACGCCTCCGTGAAATAGCTGACGCCGTTCGTCTTCGTACACTTCAGCGACACCGCGCTGCGCGTATTGCTGCCGAACGCGCCTTCGAACGCGGACAACAGCTGATTGCGCGTCACGGTCTTACCCGCGTTCGCCTGCAGGAACGCGTTGAACGACGTGTTGCCGAGCCGGCTGATCATGCCGGCGGCCTCGTTCCAGTACGCATCCGGCGACGCCGAATTCGAGCAGGTGCCGTGCTTGAACCATTCGTGCTTGTCGAGGCACGACGCCACGCCCGGCATGTAGGTCGACAGCGTGTTGCGGGTCGCGATGCTGACCGGATACGCATCCATGCTGCACCACTGGTGCGCGTTGTCGAGATCGACGTCGCTCTGCGGCACGCCGCAGTAGAACGGCTGGTTGCCGTCATATCTGTTCGGCCACAGGCCATGCAGCGACAGGCTCGTCGCCGCGTACGTGCCGGCAAGGTTCGTACATTCCGGCGTGTCGTGCGACGCGCAGAAGCCGGGCTCCCACGAAGCCGCGAGCAACAGGTAGTCGTAGCTGGTCTGCGCGACGGCGTGCAGCGAGGCGGATGCGACGGCGAGTGCGGCCGCGGCGCGGGCGAGCGTCTTGAGCATGGCGTTTCCTCGGAAAAGGCTTGCAGTCGCGGGATGCGCCGCAAGATTGTCGAATGTCTGCCCGCGATTGTTGCCTGCGCAACGTTGCATCAATATGAAGGTGGACGAAGGAATTCGTAGTGCAACGCCGAACCTCTTGTTTCCTTCAACGGATCCTCCCCACGATGACGGCACCCGGCCAGGCAAGCCATACCGCGTCGAGATCGGAAACGGGCGAAGCCATGTGCTCACCGACGACACCCCCGCGCTCACGACCCGCTGCCGAGCTGCGTGCACGCACGCGCGAGACCGGCGCCACGCGATTATTTCACCGACGCGGCTTCCGAGCCACCCGGCGACAGCGCCGCACTGTCCTGCTCGCGCCACGCGCGGCGCGACGCCATGATCGCCTTCACGGCCGAGCGCGCGACCTTCCACCACGCGAACGGCCGCGGATCGGCGAGCATGCTGAGCGCGCGCGCATAGTCGAGCGTGAGGCCTGGCGTCCAGGCCATCGTCACCGCACGCTTGCGGATCTGCGCGGCGACCCACAGCTCGGGCGTGAGCAGCAGCCGGATGAATGCGCCCCACCCGGCCCGCGTGCCCCTGAGCCGCCACACCGCGCCGTCGAGCGCCGCTTCGAGCGCATTCGACACGGTGCTCGAGCAGTTGCGGTGCGTGAGGTTGTATGTGACGGTCTGCCGATACGACGACCAGAATGCTGCCAGCTTAGCCGGATCGTAATTGCGGATCCGCACGCGCACGGTGGACGGACACCACGCTTTCGACTCGGTCGCATAGTCGGGCTGAAACAGGCCCGGCACGTCGTTCTCGCGCGTCGCACGCAGGATCCGCGTGAATTCATCCGGAGAACGATCGATCTCGACCGCCGGATAGAGGCTGATGTAGATGCCCTCGGGCGACTCCAGCGCCGCGTGACCGGTGGAGATCACGCCGTTGACGTCCACCGCCGCGATGTAGCGGTCGATCACTGGATAGCGCTGGGCTTCGGCCTTCGACGTGCCGGTCGGCGTCCACACGTGCACGGTCAGCGCGTGCTCGTGGTCGGCCGGCGGGCCGTCCCATTCGGATTGCGTGAAGCGCGGGATGTCGGGCGCCGCATCGATGTCCGGCACGATCGACGGCGCCGGCGACGTGACGAACGCGGGGTTGCGCGTCAGCCGCCGCACGCGCGCGGCAAGGCTCAGCATGTGCATCCCGCCGAACATCAGCAGCAGGCCGAGGCAGTACGGCACGGTGCCCACATAATGGGTCGGATACGGCTGATAGAAGAAGACCGCGAGCAGGATTTCGACGACGCCCCACGCGAATGCGACGTTCCAGCGCCGATAACGCACCATCCACGCGGACGTGCACTGCAGCAGCCCGTCGACGAGGAACAGCGTGCCGAAGATCATCGACAACAGGAAGTGGCCGTGATGATGGCCCGCGAACACGAGCCCGGCGGCCACCACGACCGCGATGCCCTTCACGTAGCGCAGGATGCGCTGCCCGCCGACGCCGCTGCCTGCCACCGCGAGCGTCGCGAGCCCCTCGATCAGGAACAGCCATGCGAACAGTTCGATCGGAAAATGCAGCGCACCGTCGAGCGCGTCGACGAAGATGCCGACGCCCGCGACGACCCACAGCCAGCCCAGCACGGTCAGCCCGCGCCAGCGCGTTCGCAGATATTCGATGCCCAGCAGCAGCAAGACCAGTCGTACCATGGCGCCCTCGTATGTATTTTCGGGATACGCGCTGGCACGCATCTCCTGTCATGCCGACCGCCGCATCATGCCTCGACATGCACAACGGCAGCCCGCGCGCTCCGCTTTCGCCGAATAATAAGATATGGAGGAGCCGGTTGAAAGCCCGGCGAAAACAATTCCGGCGAGTCAGAACGCCCGACGTCACGCTCTTCGTGATCCAGGCACCCCCGGAATAACGGCCGATTCATCCATTTCGCAACGCGGCGCCAGCACGGCCCGCATCCCGAACGGAACACGAACATGCCCGCCTCACCGCTTCACACGCCGCCGCTCGGCCCGCAACTCAAGCGTTGGCGCACGCTGCATCGCATGAAGCAGAGCCACGCGGCCGAGTTGTTCGGCGTCGCGCAATCGACGATTTCGCGTTGGGAAGCCGGCATCCAGCAGATGTCGCCCGACGAGCGCGCGGTGGCCGAGCGGCTGCTTGCCGCGCGTCTCGATTCGGCCGGCGACCACGCACTCGCCCGGCTGATCGCGAGCAGCACGGCTCGCATGCATCTCGTGTGCGATCTCACGCATCGTCTGCTCGCGTGTTCGCCGTCACGCGCGGCCGAGTTTTCGCGGCCGCTGCCGACACTGCTCGGCACATCGCTGTGGCGCTACGCGACGCCGGAAATCGTCCGCATGGAAGCCGCGCTCGACCCGCTCGGCTGGCACGATCGCGCGGGGCCGCCGAGCGTCGAGTTCGCGACCGGCGCCAATGCGTCGCGCATCGTGCCGATCCGCGGCAGCACCTGCCGATGGACGCGGATGACGCTGTCGGACGGCTCCGCCGCGCGGCTCGTCGAAACGCTGTAGCAAGCGCAGCACGCATATTTCATGCGTGGACGCATCGCGTCCGCGCGACGTACGCTTGAGGGCTCGATTCAAGCACTTCACTGCCATGAACCTCGACACGATCCACGCGCGGCTCGATTTCCTGCGCGAAGCCGAACGCCTGAAAAACGTGCTGCGCAGCGGCCATACGTCGACCGGGCGCGCCGAAAGCACGGCCGAACACAGCTGGCGGCTGAGCCTGATGGCGCTCGTGTTCGCCGATGCGCTGCCCGACGTCGACACGACGAAGCTGCTGAAGCTGTGCGTCGTCCACGATCTCGGCGAAGCGCTGCACGGCGACATCCCCGCGATCGAGCAGGCCGCGCATCCGGACAAGAGCACGCATGAACGCGACGACCTGCTGACGCTGACGGCCGCGCTCGATCGCGCGCTGCGCGACGAGATCGTCGCGTTGTGGGACGAATACGAGGCGGCGGCATCACCGGAAGCGCGCGCCGCGAAGGCACTCGACAAGCTCGAGACGATCCTCCAGCACAACCAGGGCAGTAATCCGCCGAATTTCGACTACGCGTTCAATCTCGGCTACGGCCGGCGCTACACCGACGCGGCGCCGCTGTTCGGCACGATCCGCGCGATCGTCGACGCGGACACGCAACGCCGGATCGACGCTCGCGGCGACCGCACGTAAGCGCGCGGAGCCGGCCGCGCGCGACACTGCGCGCATCATTCGCACACCGCCGCCCTGCGCCTTGCCGGCGCGAACGCCACCGCGCTCGCCGTCGCGAGCACGGCCACGCCGGCCGCGCCGTACACCATCACCCAGCCGAACCCGTGCACGAGCGCCGCGTGCAACACCATGCCGGTCGGGTCGGCCTTTGCGAGCGTCGGCGCGATCGCCTGCAGCCCGTCGGTGCGGCCCGACGCGATCTGCTGCGCCAGCATGCGCAGCGTCCCCGCATCGACCGCCCCCGCGACGCCGGCCTTCAGGCTCGCGACGATCCCCGCGACCAGCACGAAGCCCATCGCCGCGATGTTCAGCGCGAGCGAGATCATCCGCGCGCTCATGTCGATGCCCGACGCCATCCCGGCCCGCGAACTCGGCACCGCGCCCGTCGTCGTGTTCGTGACGGGCGTATTGGTGAGCCCGAGCCCGATGCCGGCGATCACGCAGCCTGGCAGCATCGTGAGCCAGCTGGCAGGCTCGACGCCGCTGCCGATCCGCATCAGCGCGAATCCGGCCGCGATCGTGAACAGGCCGCCCGGAATCACGACACCGGGCCCGTAGCGCAGCGCGAGCCGCTCGCCGACCGGCGGCGCGACGAGCGTCGGCAGCGTGTATGCGAGCAGCGCGAGGCCGGCCGTCACGCTGTCGTAGCCGAGCGCGACCTGGAACCAGATCGGCAGGTAGATCATGAACGGCCAGAAGCTGAAGTTCATTCCCATCGAGCCGAAGATCGCGCCGGTGAACGCGCGAATCCGGAACACGGAAAAGTCGAACATCGGCCGCGCGCTCGTGCGCTCCGCGATGAAGAAGCCGGCCAGCGCGAGCACGGTCGCGCCGAGCACGCCAAGCCCGGCCGCACTCGTGAGCCCCAGCTCCGCGCTCTGCGTGATATAGAACGCGAGACCGAGCACGGCCAGCGACAGCGTGACGATGCCCGCGACGTCGAGCGTGCCCGCATGCGGATCGCGCGACTCCTGCACCGCGCCGCCGATCAGCACGAGCGCGACGGCCGCGAGCGGCGCATGCACGAGGAACACCCACGGCCAGCTCGCCAGCGCGACGATCGCGCCGCCGACGATCGGCCCGAAGCCGAGACCGATCCCGAACACGATCCCCCAGATTCCGAACGCGCGACCGCGCTCGCGCCCTTCGCGGAACTGGTGCGACAGCACCGCGATCTGGCAGATCAGCATCGCGCCACCGCTCGCGCCCTGCAGCAGCCGGCCCGCGACGAGCACCGGCACGTTCGGCGCGAGCCCGCACAGCAACGACGTCGCGCCGAACAGCACGGTGCCGATCACGTACACGCGCTTGCGGCCGAACCGGTCGGCGAGCGTGCCGGCCGCCATCAGCACCGTCGTGCACGCGATCGTGTACGCGTTCATGATCCACTGCATGCCGTTGAAGTCGCCATGCAGCACGTGTTCGAGCGTCGGCAGGATCACCGGCACGCTCGAGATCTCGAGGCCGAACATCAGCGACGTGAGACAGACGGCCGCGAGCGCGACCGCATTCCTGCGGGATTCGGATAGCGTCATGCGTATTGCGCGACGGCCCGCGACAGGCCGCGCGCCTCCAGATAAGAAAGATGCGCCGCGTGCGGCCGGCAACGCACGCTGAACGGGAATCGGTACTATAGTGAGAATTTCCCTCCCCATTGACGCGACAATTTCTCCAGACTGGGGAATCACAGGACGCAATCAACCCATCCTGCCATGACGGACAGACTCGACGGCGTCACGACCTTCGTCCAGGTCGTGGAATCCGGCAGCTTCGCGCTCGCCGCGGAACGGCTCGACATGACGCGCTCGGCGGTCGGCAAGGCGATCGCGCGGCTCGAGAAGCGGCTCGGCGCGCGGCTGCTGCAGCGCACGACCCGCAGCCAGAGCCTGACGGACGACGGCCAGGCGTACTACGACCGCTGCGTGCGCGCGCTGGCGGAGCTGGAAGCGGCCGAAGCCGATCTCGATTGCGGCCGCAACGAAGCGCGCGGCAAGCTGCGGCTGAGCGTGCCGCTCGCATTCGGGCATCACTGCGTGACGCCGATCGTGCTCGACCTCGCGCGCACCTATCCGCATCTGCGGATCGACGTGTCGATCACGGACCGTTTCGTCGATCTGATCGAGGAAGGGATCGACCTCGCGGTGCGGATCGGCACGCTCGCGGACAGCACGAGCCTCGCGGTGCGGCGACTCGGCACGCAATACGGCAGTCTCGGCGCGGCGCCGTCGTATCTCGCGCGCTACGGGATACCGCAATCGCTCGACGACCTCAGGCACCACCGGACGATCGCGTATTCACGTTCGGGCGTCGTGCAGCCATGGGACTTGCGCGCGCCGGACGGCTCGACGGTGCGCATCGACATGCCGCACCAGCTCAGTTTCGACGACGTGCAGGCGATCGCGGCGGCAGGCGCCTCGGGGTTCGGAATCGCGTGGCTGCCGAGCTGGCTGCTCGATCATTACGTGAAGCGCGGCGAGATGGTCGTCGTGCTCGATCGCTGCTTCGTGTGCGAAGGCGACATCCACGCGATCTGGCCGAAAACGCGCTACCTGCCGCGCAAGACGCGCTGCGTGATCGACGCGCTCGTGCAGGCGGTGCCGCCGATGATCGAGCGCTGAGCGCGAAAGCACGGAAAGAAAAATGAATTGAAGCCGACGCGCCGCACGGGCGCGTCGGCGCATCGCGTCACCTCACGCCGCGCCGAGATCGGCGAGCGGATGCGCGAACAGTTTCCACGGCGACGTCAGGAAATGCCGCACGCGCTCGGCGCGCAGCTCGACGAGCGACGCCGGCGCCCAGCGCGGCTTGCGATCCTTGTCGACGAGATGCGCACGCACGCCTTCGCAGAAGTCGCCCTCCTCGATCGCGCGCGCCACGATGCCGAGTTCCATCCGGAACGACTCGGCCAGCGTCATCTGACGGCCGCGCAGCAGCGCTTCGCGCGTCACGCACAGCATCGTCGGCGAATGGCCGGTGAGCGCGTCGAGCGTCGCCTGCAGCCATTGACGGTGCTCGCGCGCCAGCTCGTCACGTTCAAGATCCTGCTTCAGCGTCGCGACGATCCGTTCGACGGTCGAGCGCTTGTCGAAATGACGGACGATCCACGCCATCTGGCTGTCGAGCGCCGAATGCGGCACGACGTTGCACGGCGGCTCGAACACCTTGCGCAGCGCCGGCAGCACGTCGCCGTCCCACTTGACGCTCTCGATGCGCGTCTCGAACGTATCGAGCCACGACGACGGCACGCACAGGTCCGCGAGCTTCGCGGTCAGCGCATCGGCGCCCGACAGCATCGCGCCCGTCAACCCCACGTACAGTTCGAGTTCGACCGGCATGCGCGACAGGAAATGCGTCGCGCCGACGTCGGGCACGAGGCCGATGCGCGTCTCCGGCATCGCGATCTTGCTGCGCTCGGTCGCGACGCGCAGCGCCGCGCCTTGCGCAAGGCCCATTCCGCCGCCCATCGTCACGCCGTCCATCAGCGCGACGATCGGCTTCGGGAACGTATGGATCGCGTAGTCGAGCCGGTATTCGTCGACGAAGAACGGCAGCCAGGTCTCGCGCTGCGCGACCATCCGGTGCAGCGCGCGCACGTCGCCGCCCGCGCAGAAGCCCTTCTCGCCCGCGCCGCGCAGCACGACCGCGACGATCTGGTCGTCGGTGCGGCAGCGTTCGAGACGCGCTGCCAGCTCGCCGATCATCGGATAGGACAACGCATTGAGCGCGGCCGGCCGGTTCAGCGTGATGAGCGCCACGCGGTTCACCACACGGAACAGCACCTCTGGTGCGGGCTCCACGAAACTGCCATGAGTCGTGACCGGCGTGCTCATCGTTGCGGCTCTCCATCGGTATGCCATTGCGGCGCGCGCTTGCCGAGAAACGCGGCCACGCCTTCGCGCGGATCGTTCGTGTCGAACAGGTCGACGAAGCGTTCGCGCTCGACCGCGAGCGCCGCGCCGCGCGGCACGCCGCGGCGCGCGAGGCCGATCAGTTCCTTGCTGTATGCAACCGCGTGCGGGCTCTGCCGCGCGACGTTGCGCGCGAGCGCCAGCGCCGCATCGCGCGCCGCGCCGCTTTCGACCACGTCCTCGACGAGGCCGATCCTGAGCGCCGTCGCCGCGTCGACGCGCGTGCCGGCCAGGATGATCTTCTTCGCCCAGCCTTCGCCGACGAGCCAGGGCAGCGTCTGCGTGCCGAGCCCGCACGGCAGCAGGCCGACCGACGGTTCGGGCAGCGCCATCTGCGCGTGCGTCTCGGCGATCCGCAGGTCGCACGCGAGCGCGCATTCGAGGCCGCCGCCCATCGCGTAGCCGTTGATCGCCGCGATCGTCACGACGCGCGCGTCATGCAGCGCCTCGAACGCCGCGCCGAAGCGCGCGGCCATCGCGCGCGCGACCGCGCGGTCGCCGTCGGCGAACGTGTTGAGATCGGCGCCCGCGCTGAAGAACTTCGGGCCGTCGCCGGTGATCACCAGCGCGCGCACGCGCGGGTTCGCGTTCAATTCGGCGACGGTGTCCTGCAACTGCCGCAGCCCGTCGGCGGTAAAGGCGTTCGCGGGCGGACGCTTGAGCGTCGCGCACGCGATCACGCCGTCGTCGACGTAGTCCAGTTCGATCATGAGGCGTCCTTCTTCGTGGCCGGTTGGTACAGGCGGATCACCGCCGAGAAATCGAGTTGCCCGTCGCCGCGGCTGCTCATCGTCTGGTAAAGCTGCTGCGCGAGCGCGCCGAGATAGACGGGCTGGCGCGCCTGCTTCGCGGCGTCGTTCGCGAGGCCGAGATCCTTCAGCATCAGGTCGGTGCCGAAGCCGCCGCTGTAGCCGCGCGACGACGGCGCGGTGTCGATCACGCCCGGATACGGGTTGTAGGTGTCCGAGCTCCAGCAGCGGCCCGTCGACGTGTTGACGATGCCGGCCAGCACCTTCGGATCGATGCCGAGCGCGACGCCGAGCGACATCGCCTCCGACACCGCCGCCATCGAGATGCCGAGCACGAGGTTGTTGCAGACCTTCGCGACCTGCCCCATGCCCGTCGCGCCGCAATGGACGATGTTCTTGCCCATGCCGGCGAGCACGGGCTTCACGCGCTCGAAATCGGCGTCGCTGCCGCCGACCATGAAGGTCAGGGTGCCGGCCGCCGCGCCGCCGGTGCCGCCCGACACGGGCGCATCGACGAACGCGCCGCCGTGCTCGCGCACGAGCGCGCCGAACGCCTGCGCGCTCGCCGGGTCGATCGTGCTCGAATCGATCACGGTCGCGCCGGCGCCGAGGCCGGCCAGCACGCCGTTCTCGCCGGCGAGCACCGAGCGCACGTGCGGCGCGGCCGGCAGCATCGTGATCACGAACGCCGCGCCCGATGCCGCATCGCGCGGCGACGCGGCCACCTGCGCGCCGGCGTCCTGCAGCGCGCGCAACGCGTCGGCGCTCAGGTCGAACGCGTGCACTTCATGGCCGGCCTTCAGGAGGTTCAGCGCCATCGGCGCACCCATGTGGCCCAGTCCGATAAATCCGATCTTCATGTTCGTGTCCTCCCCGGCTCAATGCAGCCGGATCGTCGTGTTCACGGGGCCGGCCGTCGTGTCGTCGTCGAACCAGCGCGCGGTGACCGTCTTCGTCTGCGTGTAGAACTGCACGACCTGCTTGCCGTACGGGCCGAGATCGCCGAGCTTCGAGCCGCGCGAACCGGTGAAGCTGAAGAACGGCACGGGCACCGGAATCGGAATGTTGATGCCGACCTGGCCCACGTCGATCTCGCTCTGGAACTTGCGCGCGGCCGCGCCGCTCTGCGTGAAGATGCCCACGCCGTTGCCCATCGGATTCGCGTTGACGAGCGCGATCGCGTCGTCGAGCGTGTCGACTTCCATCACGACCAGCACCGGCCCGAAGATTTCATGCGTGTAGACCGTCATGTCGGTCTTCACGCCGGAGAAGATCGTCGGCCCGATGAAGTTGCCTTCCTCGAAGCCGGCGACCTTCACGTCGCGGCCGTCGAGTTCGAGCTTCGCGCCTTCCTTGATGCCCGTGTCGATCAGCGACAGAATGCGCGCCTTCGCGCCGCGCGACACCACCGGCCCGACGTCGGTGCCCGCTTCCGAGCCCGCATTGACCTTCAGCAGCTTCGCCTTCGCGACGATGTCCGGCAGCCAGTCGCGCGCGTTGCCGACGAGCACGGCGACGGAGGTCGCCATGCAGCGCTGGCCGGCCGCGCCAAAGCCGGCGCCGACCAGTGCGTTGATCGCCTGCTCGCGGTTCGCGTCGGGCAGCAGGATCGCGTGGTTCTTCGCGCCCATCATCGACTGCACGCGCTTGCCGTGCTGGCTGCCGAGGTTGTACACGTGCGTGCCGACGGCCGTCGAGCCGACGAACGAGATCGCCTTCACGAGCGGATGCGTGCAGATCGCGTCGACCACTTCCTTGCCGCCGTGCACGACGTTCAGCACGCCCTTCGGCACGCCGGCCTCGATCGCGAGTTCGACGAGTTCCATCGTCGACATCGGATCCTGCTCCGACGGCTTCAGCACGAACGTGTTGCCGCACACGATCGCCATCGGGAACATCCACAGCGGAATCATCGCGGGGAAGTTGAACGGCGTGATGCCCGCGCACACGCCGAGCGGCTGGCGCAGCGTGTAGGTGTCCACACCGCCCGCGACGTTCTCCGCGAATTCGCCGAGCTGCAGCGTGCCGACCGAGCACGCGTGCTCGACCACTTCGAGGCCGCGGAAGATGTCGCCTTCGGCGTCGGGCAGCGTCTTGCCCTGCTCGGCCGTCAGCGTCTTCGCGATGCGCTGCAGGTTCGCGCGCACGAGATCCTGGAACTTCAGCATGATGCGCATGCGCGCGGAAATCGGCGTGTTCTTCCACGTCGCATACGCGGCGTGCGCGGCCTGCACGGCCGCGTCGACTTCCGCGACGGTCGCGAACGGCACGCGCGCGAGGACCTGCTGCGTCGCCGGATTGACGATGTCGCGCCACTCGCTCGTGGTGGACTCGACGAAGGCGCCGTCGATCAGCAGCTTGACCGTCGGCACGTCTTGCCCCGTGCGGGGCGTCGGATTCGCGTTCATCGATGCACTCTCCTTGCAGTGGGCCGTGTAGCGCCATGCCACGCGCGGCCGGTTCAATCGGTGTTGCGGGCGACGGCCGCGACATGCGGCGCGCATGGCCCGCGACAGGTCATTTCAGTTCCGCGGCGAAATCTTCTTCCCAGTATTCGCCGGGCATCCGCGTGGCCGCATCGTCGCCGCGCTCGATTTCGCGGCGGCGCAGCTCGACGCGGCGGATCTTCCCGGAGATGGTCTTCGGCAGCTCCGCGAACTGCAGGCGGCGGATGCGCTTGTACGGCGCGAGCTTCTCGCGCGAGAAGCGGAAAATCTCCAGCGCGAGCGCGGGGCTTTCCTCGTAGCCCTGGCGCAGCGTGATGAAGGTTTTCGGCACCGACAGCCGTACCGGGTCGGGGCTCGGCACGACGGCCGCTTCCGCGATCGCCGGATGCTCGATCAGCACGCTTTCCAGTTCGAACGGGCTCAGCCGGTAGTCGGACGACTTGAACACGTCGTCCGCGCGGCCGATGTAGACGTAGTAGCCGTCGTCGCCGCGCATCGCGATGTCCGACGTGCGGTAATGGCCGTCGCGCATCGCGTGGGCCGTCGCGTCGGGATTGTTCGCATAGCCCGTCATCAGCCCGACCGGACGCATCACGCCCGCACCGATCGGCAGCGCGACCTCGCCTTCGCCGACGGGCGCGCCGTCCGGGTCGAGCAGCGCGATCCGGTAGCCGGGCAGCGGCCGGCCCATCGAACCGGCGACGACCGGCTGGCCCGGCGTGTTGCCGATCAGGCAGGTCGTCTCGGTCTGGCCGTAGCCGTCGCGAATCGTGATGCCCCACGCCTTCTTCACGCGCTCGATGATCTCGGGATTCAGCGGCTCGCCCGCGCCGACGATCTCGCGCAGCTTCACGTCGAACGACGCGAGCGGCTGCTGCACGAGCATGCGCCATACGGTCGGCGGTGCGCATAGCGTGGTCACCTGGTATTTGACGAGCGCGTCGAGCACGACCTTCGGCTCGAAGCGCGCGTAGTTGAACGCGAACACGCACGCCTGCGCGTTCCACGGCGCGAAGAAGCAGCTCCACGCATGCTTCGCCCAGCCCGGCGAGCTGATGTTCCAGTGAATGTCGCCCGGCTGCAGGCCGACCCAGTACATCGTCGACAGGTGCCCGACGGGATAGGTGCGGTGCGTATGCTCGACGAGCTTCGGTTTCGACGTCGTGCCCGACGTGAAGTACAGCAGCATCGGATCGTTCGCGTGCGTGACGGCGTCCGGCTCGAATGCGGCGCCCGCCGCGTAGCCGTCATTCATCGCGAGCCAGCCCGCGCGCGGCGCGCCGGCGACGATCTTCTGCTTGAGGCCGAGATCGGCCTGTTCGAATTTCGCGGTTTCGCTCTCGTCGACGATCGCGTATTTCGCGCCGCCGATCTGCACGCGATCGCGCACGTCGTCGGCCGACAGCTGCGTGGTCGCGGGCAGCACGATCGCGCCGAGCTTCATCGCGGCGAGCATCGCGTCCCACAGCTCGACACGGTTCGGCAGCATCAGCAGGATCCGGTCGCCGCGCACGACGCCGATGCCGCGCAGCCAGTTCGCGATCCGCGACGAGCGCTCGGACATCTGCGCGAACGAATACGGGTCGCCCGTGCCGGTTGCCGCGTCGACGATCCACAGCGCGGGCTTGTCGTTGCCGCGCGCCATCGGGTCGAAGTAGTCGAGCGCCCAGTTGAACGCATCGAGCACCGGCCATTCGAAATCGCGGTACGCGGTTTCGTAGTCGGTGCGATGGCGCAGCAGAAAGTCGCGTGCGTCCAGGAATGCCTGTACCGTCATCGTGTCGTCTCCGTCTCGAGTCTCCATGCCCAGCGGTCAACCGGGCACGCGCCGCGGCGCATGCACGGTTCCGTGTCGCGCGGCGCACGGTCACGTCGTTGCGTGCCGCGTTTGCCGCGCTGCCCTCGTGCCCTGCCTGTTTGCCTGCCTTATTGGTTTGTGTGATTGCCGATGGCGCGCGCGTCGCGATTCAGGACTCAAAGCTGTCGCGCGATCACCATCCGCTGCACTTCGCTGGTGCCCTCGTAGATCTGCGTGATGCGCGCGTCGCGATAGTGACGCTCGACTTCGTAATCGGCGAGATAGCCGTAACCGCCGTGAATCTGGATCGCATCCGAACACACGCGCTCGGCCATCTCGGACGCGAACAGCTTCGCCTGCGATGCTTCGGACAGGCACGGCAGCCCGGCCGTGCGCAGCTTCGCCGCGTGATGCACGAGCAGGCGCGCCGCGTTGATCTGCGTGGCCATGTCGGCGAGCTTTTGCTGGATCGCCTGATGCTCGGCGATCGGCTTGCCGAACTGCACGCGCTCGCCCGCATAGCGGCGCGCCTTGTCGAACGCGGCGCGCGCGATGCCGAGCGCCTGCGCGGCAATACCGATGCGCCCGCCTTCCAGGTTCGACAGCGCGATCTTCAATCCTTCGCCGCGATTGCCGAGCAGGTTTTCTTCCGGAATCGCGCAGTTCTCGAACGTGATCGGGCAGGTGTCGGACGCGCGGATGCCCATCTTCTTTTCCGGCTTGCCGACGATGAAGCCCGGCGTGTCGGTCGGCACCAGAAACGCGGAAATGCCGCGCTTGCCGGCTTCCGGGTCGGTCATGGCAAAAACGATCGCGACCCCGGCACGCTGGCCGTTGGTGACGAACTGCTTCGCGCCGTTCAGCACCCACTTGCCGTCGCGCAGTTCCGCCCGCGTGCGCAGGTTGTGCGCCTCGGAGCCGGCCTGCGGCTCCGTCAGGCAGAACGCGCCGATGATGCGGCCCGCCGCCATCTCGGCCAGCCAGCGATCCTTCTGCGCGGGCGTGCCGAAGCCGAGGATCGGCCCGCAGCCGACGGAGTTGTGCACGCTCATCATCGTCGCGCATGCGGCGTCGCCGGCGGCGATTTCCTCCATCGCCAGCGCGTAGGCGACGTAATCCGTATACGCGCCGCCCAGCTCCTGCGGCACGATCATCCCGAGCAGGCCGAGTTCGCCGAGCTGCGCGACGACGGCGTCGGGCAGGTGCGCGTCGTGGTCCCACTGCGTGGCGTTCGGTGCCAGCACCTCGGTGGCAAAAGCGCGCGCGGCGTCGCGGATCATCCGCTGGTCTTCGGTGTAAAGCTCGTCCATGGCGCTGCTGTCTCCCGCGGCCGCGTGGCGCGACCGACCTTTCGTTTCGATGCAACAAGTGTAGGCAAGCGCGCGCGACTGTTCGATGCTCGCGCCGCTCATTTACACTGAGCGTTTTTGCCATACCGGCGGCTTCGATGAAGCAGGAAGACAAGGGAACCGTCGCGATCAGCCTCGTCGCCTACAGCGTGGCGCTCGCCACCCGGCGCGGCGTCGCGGCCGAGCCGCTGCTCGCGCAGGCCGGCATCGCGCCGGCGCTGCTCGCGCAGCCGCGTGCGCGGGTGTCCGCGCAGCAATACGGCGCGCTGTGGAACGCCATTGCGCGCGCGCTCGACGACGAGTTTTTCGGGCAGGATCGCCATCCGATGCGCAGCGGCAGCTTCATCGCGATGAGCCAGGCGGCGCTGTCCGCGCAGGATGGGCTGCACGCGATGGCGCGCGCGGTGAATTTCATGCACTGCGTGCTCGACGACCTGCACGCGGAACTCGACGCCAACCCGCAGCGCGTGCGGCTGCGTTTCGTGCACCGCAACAGCACCGCGACGCCCGCGATGTTCACGTACGCGACCTATTTCATCATCGTGTACGGGCTGACCTGCTGGCTGATCGGGCGGCGCATCCCGCTGCTGCACGCGAGCTTCCGCTGCGACACGCCGCCGGCCGACCACGAATATCCGTCGATGCTGTGCGACGACATGCGGTTCAACCAGCCCGATTCGTATGTCGATTTCGATCCCGAATTCGCGACGCTGCCCGTCGTGCAGAACACCAGGACGCTGAAAACGTTTCTGCGCAACGCGCCGGCCAGCTTCATCGTCAAGTACCGCAACCCGAACGCGCTCGCGCAACGCGTGCGCACCGTGCTGCGCGGCATGCCGCCCGCCGCGTGGCCCGGCGCCGACGGGATGGCCGCGCGGCTGCACGTCGCCGAGGCGACGCTGCGCCGCAAGCTGCACCAGGAAGGCCATGCGTACCAGGCGATCAAGGACACGCTGCGGCGCGACCTCGCGTTCGAGGCGCTGGCCGATCCGTCGCGGACCATCGCCGACGTCGCGGCGGCCACCGGTTTCGCGGAACCGAGCGCGTTCTACCGTGCGTTTCGCAAATGGAGCGGGCGCAGCCCGGCCGAATATCGGGAAGAAGCGCTCGCGCGCGGCGGCGGCGCCGGCTGATTCCGCGGCCTGCCGCGTCGCCTTCGCGCTTTCCGCCGAAACCGCCTAATCTTCAAATATCGGGCCAACGCCCTTTCCGCGAGCCGGACGGCGTGCGGCCGCGCGCCGCCCGGACGCCCCGATGCGCATTCACCGTCATGGGCCGTCGCCGGCACCTGCATCGCCCGGCGCCCGCCCCCGTCACCCGCTGTCCGCGCGGGTCGCGCGCGCCGCGCTGTTCGCGGCGCTGCTCGTCGTGTGCGCGGCCGTTGCCGCCCCGCCTCCCGCCGCCGCACCCGCGGCCGCGCCGCCGGTGTTCGTGATTCCTGTCAACGGCGCGATCGGGCCGGCCAGCGCCGACTTCATCGTCCGCTCGCTCGACCGCGCGGCGCGCGAGCACGCGCCGCTCGCGATCCTGCAACTCGATACGCCGGGCGGCCTCGACACGTCGATGCGGCAGATCATCAAGGCGATCCTCGGCTCGCCGGTGCCGGTCGCCGCGTTCGTCGCGCCGGGCGGCGCACGGGCCGCGAGCGCGGGCACCTATATCGTCTACGCGAGCCACATCGCCGCGATGGCGCCCGGCACCAATCTCGGCGCGGCGTCGCCGGTGCAGTTCGGCATCGGCGGTGGCGCGCCGGGTGCGCCAGGGACGCCGGGCGCGCCCCGACCGTCGCCGGCCGGGGCATCGGGTGCGGCCGGGGCATCGGGCGCATCCGCGACGCCGGCCGAGTTGCCGAACGATACGCAGTCGACCGAGATCCGCAAGGCGACCCAGGACGCCGCCGCGTACATCCGCGGCCTCGCGCAGTTGCGCGGACGCAATGCCGGATGGGCCGAGCGCGCGGTGCGCGAGGCCTTGAGCCTGTCGGCGACCGAGGCGCGCGCGCAGCATGTCGTCGACCTGATCGCGCAGGACCCGGCCGACCTCGCGCGCCAGCTCGACGGCCGCTCCGTGACGACGACCGCCGGCACGGTGCGCGTCGCGACCGCGCATGCGCCGCTCGTCGTGCTCGCGCCCGACTGGCGCAGCCGCTTCCTGTCGATCATCGCCGATCCGAACGTCGCGCTGATCCTGCTGACGATCGGCATCTACGGTCTGTTCTTCGAATTCGCGAATCCCGGCTTCGTGCTGCCGGGCGTCGCCGGCACCATCTGCCTGCTGATCGGGCTGTTCGCGATGCAATTGCTGCCGATCAGCTATGCGGGCCTCGGGCTCGTGCTGCTCGGCCTCGGCTGCCTCGTCGCCGAGGCGTTCCTGCCGACCTTCGGCGTGCTCGGGTTCGGCGGAATCGTGTCGTTCACGATCGGCGCATTGATGCTGATCGATACCGACGTGCCCGGCTACGGCATTCCGTGGCAGGTGATCGCGGGACTCGCGGTCGGTGGCGGGCTGCTCGTCGCCGGCGTGTCGAGCGTCGCGCTGCGCGCGCGGCGGCGGCCGGTCGTGACGGGCGCCGAGGCGATGGTCGGCAGCATCGGCGAAGTGCTCGACGACGGCCTGCGCGCCGACCAGCCGCAGGACGCGGCCGGCCCCGCCCCGTCGGCGGCGGGCTGGGCGCGCGTGCACGGCGAGCGCTGGCGCGTCGCGAGCAGCACGCCGCTGGCCGCCGGCTGCCGCGTGCGCGTCACCGGCCGTCACGGGCTGACGCTCACCGTCGCGCCGCTCTACGACGTGCCGGCACACGAACAACAACACCAGGGAGCACCGTCATGATGGGCTACACGTTCGGCTTCAGCGGCGTCCTGATCGTCTTCGTCGTGGTGCTGGTCGCATCGTCGATCCGCATCTTCCGCGAGTACGAACGCGGCGTCGTGTTCATGCTCGGCCGGTTCTGGAAGGTGAAGGGGCCGGGGCTCGTGCTGATCATCCCGATCGTCCAGCAGGTCGTGCGGATCGACCTGCGCACCGTCGTGTTCGACGTGCCCGCGCAGGACGTGATCACGCGCGACAACGTGTCGGTGAAGGTCAATGCAGTCGTGTATTTCCGCGTCGTCGATCCGGAGAAGGCCGTGATCCAGGTCGCGCGCTTCTTCGAGGCGACGAGCCAGCTCGCGCAGACGACGCTGCGCGCGGTGCTCGGCAAGCACGAACTCGACGCGTTGCTCGCCGAGCGCGAGCAGTTGAATGCCGACATCCAGAAGACGCTCGATGCGCAGACCGATGCGTGGGGAATCAAGGTGTCGACGGTCGAGATCAAGCACGTGGACCTGAACGAAACGATGATCCGGGCGATCGCGCGGCAGGCCGAGGCCGAACGCGAACGGCGCGCGAAGGTGATTCACGCGGAAGGCGAATTGCAGGCGTCGGAGAAGCTGCTGCAGGCGGCGCAGCGGCTTGCGCAGCAGCCGCAGGCGATGCAGCTGCGCTACCTGCAGACGCTGACGACGATCGCGGCGGACAAGAATTCGACGATCGTGTTTCCGCTGCCGGTGGATCTGCTGAGCGCGTTGCTGGATCGGTTGGGGCCGCCGCGCGAGCGGTGAGATGTGCGGGCGCCGGGCCGTGGCGGCCCGGCACCCGCCACGCGTCAAGCCAGCAGCTTGCGATCCGTCTTGCCGTACTTGATCGACTTCTCGTCCGGGATCATCAGGCCCGTGTGCTCGTCGCGGCCCTGCAGCAGGAAACGCGCATCCGGATTGCCGATCTGTTCGGCCGCGAGCTTGCTGTCCGCGCCGATCTCGCCCTTCTTCATCCGGTTGACGATCACGCCGGCCGCGGTGTCCTTGAAGTCGCGCAGCATCCACGCGTCGCCGTCGCTGTCGCCGAACACCAGCAGCGGGCCGTAGCCCTTCTTCGACGCGAGCACGTTGCGGATGCCCACCGTCTTGCCGGGCCCCCAGTTGAAATGCCAGCCGGCCGGATAAGTGCTCGTGTACTTGCCGTCCTGCATGTCGAGCCGCAGGCCGATCACGTTCTCGGGCGGCACGCCGTAGCCATAGTTCGGATTGCCGGCGAATACGCGCACGACATCGTCGAGCGACGCGGTGCTCACGTACACGTCGATGCCGTTCGCACGCAGCGTGTGCATCACCGCGCGGATTTCCTCGTGAATGCGGATGCCGTGGAAATGCGTGTCGGCCACCACGCCGGCCTTGCCCGGCAGCGTCTTCGGGCTTTCGTAGCGGACCTTGCGCAGCGCGTCGCCGATACCGTAGTTGTTCGACGCTTCCGCCATCGCCTGCAGCTCGGCGGTCGTCATGTTCTTGTAGAAGTAGATGATCCACTTGTAGCCGACTTCGAGCGGATGCGTGTCGCAGATCGCGTCGTACATGAAGTACAGCTTCGCGCGAAAATCCTTGAACTGGTCGGTCTCGCGAATCTCGTCGAGGCTCTTGTCGCCGCCGAGGCCCTTGTAGTTCGCATGAAGCCAGCGGTAGTCGGACTCGACGTCGGCGGCGAGATCCTCCATCGTCACCGGCTTGCCGTCGACGGTCGTGTAGTCCTTCATGAACGCGCCCTTCGGCACGTCCTTCCACATCACGCCGACGAATTCGTCCGGCGTCAGCTTGTACTGCAGATGGTTGATCTGGTACATCAGCAACGCCTCTTCGCAGTCGTTCATGATGCACGTGTTGTCCCAGTCGAACACCGCATACGGGCGGCGCTTTCCGTCGTAGCGCGCGCTCGCGACGCCGTGCCGGTCGAGCACCGCCTGCAGGCGCGCGGCGTTGAACGGCGACCAGCGGCCCGGGTCCAGCGCGTCCGGCGCGGTCGCGCTCTTCGCGCCGGCCATGCCGGCCTTGAGCATCAGCGGCGTCGCAGCGGTCGCAGCGGCAAGGGTGTTCATGAACTTGCGGCGTTGCATGGTCTCTCTCCGTGGAATGGTCGAATCGGCTTGGATCGCTGCCCCGCGCAACGCGCGGCACACCCGCTCCGCGAAGCCGGAAAGGCTTCGAATCGGGGGCGAATGATGTGACGAAATTATTTCGGCAATTTGACAGCGTCTCGCCACGACACGACGGGGAATTGATCCGGCGCGACATACCGGGCCGGCGCCGCCACCGCACACGCGCTCCGGCCGGCTCTCCCGCACCGGCCACGTGCACGGCGACGGCCATCCGGCCCCGACCGCCGAAAACCTAGAGCGTCCCCTCCATTTCGGCCTTCATTAGGAGAAGCCCTCACCTCCGCGCCACGTCGAACCGGCTATGATCTTTACATCAGTCAATGACACATTAAATGCTGACTGAATAATTCGCCCGCGTCGCCGAACGCAGGCCGACACATGGAGACGCAACATGCCCGATCATCCGCTGCCGGAAGTCCATCTCGACGAGCTGCCGCAATTCCGCGCGGTCCAGCAGCTTGCCTATCGCTGCGTCGAGACCGTCGGCGCGACGCTCTACCCCGGCATCACCGAGAAGGAAGCCGCGCGCCTGCTGACCGAATGGCTGCAGGACAACGGCGTGCACGACTGGCTGCACAAGCCGTTCGCGTGGTTCGGCGACCGCACGGCGTTCCAAGGCTTCTCCGGCCTGAAGCACATGGGCGGCTTCAACCTCGCGTTCTTCCCGAGCAACCGCCAGCTCGAGACCGACATGCCCGTGATCCTCGACGTCGCGCCCGTACTCGACGGAATCGTCGCGGACGTCGGCTACGCGCACTGTCTCGGCCAGAACCCGATCCTCGAACAGTTGCAGGACGACCTGATGGACCATCGCGACATGATCGTGCGGCTGGTCAAAGAGCGCCGCCCGATGGCCGAGGTCGCGCAGGCGGTCGACGCGCTGTGTCGCCGCCAGGGCGTCGAGCCGCGCCACAAGGCCTATCCGTTCAAGGTGCTCGCGCATCGCGTCGCGAAGATCCACAAGCTGTCGACACCGCGCTTCGTCGCGCGCTTCGGGCTGAACGCGACGCGCAACCTGCTGCTCGACCAGGGCCGCGCGGCGAAGCAGCAGGGCTGGTCGCCGCTGTGGTCGATCGACCGCCGCTCCGAACACGCGCCGGTGCCCGGCCTGTGGGCCGTGGAGCCGCATCTCGGCTTCGCCGGCGTCGGCGCGAAATTCGAGGAACTGCTGGTGATCACCGACGACGACGCGTACTGGCTCGACGACGACCTGCCGCACGTGCGCCGCTGGCAGCGCCGCCAGGCCGAACGCGCGCAGGCCGTCGCGAGCGTGCCGGCGGCCGCCTGACACGAACGCGGCCTTCCACCGAATCCCTGAACGACGGACTCACGATGCAGCCTCTTTCCGATGAAGCGCCGCTGGCCCTGTTCGAATCGGTTCACAGCGAGACGGCCGTCGCCTCCGGCGACCTGACGCTCGCGGTCAGGACCTGGGGCGACCCGGCCCGCTCGCCGGTCGTGCTCGTGCACGGCTACCCCGACGACAGCAGCGTCTGGCAGCACGTCGCGCCGCTGCTCGCGCGCAAGCACTACGTGATCGCCTACGACGTGCGCGGCGCGGGCCTGTCCGGCGCGCCGAAGCGCACGGCCGATTACCACCTCGCGAAGCTGACCGACGACTTCATCGCAGTGATCGACGCGCTCTGCCCCGGCCGCGCGGTGCACCTGATCGCGCACGACTGGGGCTCGATCCAGGGCTGGGAGTTCGTCACGGATCCGCGGCTCGCCGGCCGCATCGCGTCGTATACGTCGTGCTCGGGGCCGTGCCTCGACCACGTCGGCTTCTGGCTGCGCGAACGCGTGCTGCATCCGACGCCCGCGTCGTTGGCCAGGCTCGGCGGGCAGCTCGTGCGCTCGTGGTACGTGTATCTGTTCCATCTGCCGTTCATCCCCGAGCTCGGCTGGCGGCTGTGGCTCGGCCGCGCATGGCCGGGCCTGCTGCGCCGGGTCGAGAAGACTCCAGCCACGCCGCGCGCGACGCAGGCCGACGACGGCGCGCGCGGCGTGCGCCTCTATCGCGCGAACTTCATCCGCTGCCTGTTCGCGCCGCGCGAGCGCTACGCGCATGCGCCGGTGCAGACGATCGTGCCGCTCGGCGACAAATACGTGAGCCCGGCGCTGTCAGAGAACCTGTCGCGCTGGGTGCCGCAGTATTACCGCCGCGAAGTCGCGGCCGGCCACTGGCTGCCGCTCGCCGATCCCGCGCGCTTCGCGGGCCTCGCCGAACAGTTGATCGACGCCGTCGAATCGGGCGACGAGCCGCCCGCGCTCGCGAACGCACGCCGCCGCGCGACCAGCGGCCGCTTCAGCGGCAAGGTCGCGGTCGTCACCGGCGCGGGCAGCGGCATCGGCCGCTGCGCGGCGCTCGCGTTCGCCCGCGAAGGCGCGACCGTCGTCGCGTGCGACATCGATCTCGCGAGCGCCGAGCGCACCGCGCTGCTGCTCGGGCTGACCGGCGCGCAGGCGCATGCGAAACGCGTGGACGTCGGCTCCGCCGACGAGATGGAAGCGCTCGCGGCATGGGTCGGCAGCGAACTCGGCGGCGCCGACGTCGTGATCAACAACGCGGGCATCGGCATGGCCGGCGGCATTCTCGACACGAGCGAACGGCACTGGGAGCGCATCCTGCACGTGAACCTGTGGGGCGTGATCCACGGCTCGCGGCTGTTCGCGCAGCAGATGGCCGCACGCGGCACGGGCGGCCACATCGTCAACACCGCGTCGGCCGCCGCGTTCGGGCCGTCGCGCGACCTGCCCGCGTACGCGACGACGAAGGCCGCCGTGCTGATGCTCAGCGAATGCATGCGCGCGGAACTCGCGGAAAAAGGCATCGGCGTGACGGCCGTCTGCCCCGGCTTCGCGGAAACCGGAATCATGGCGTCGACGCAATACGCGGGCGCCAACGCACAGGACGAGGCGCGGCTGCGCAAACGCGCGACGAAGCTGTACCAGATGCGCGGCCTGAAGCCGGAAACCGTCGCGCAGGCGATGGTCGACGGCGTGCTGCGTAACCGGCCGGTCGTGGCCGTGGGCACCGAGGCGCACGCGCTGCGCTTCGTCGGCCGCTTCATGCCGTGGCTCGGCCGGATGCTCGCCCGCGTCAGCATGGCATCGCATTGACGGCGCGGCGCGCCGCACAGGAACGGAGACACAGATGACCGCTACCGCCGACTATCACAAGATCAAGGCCCGGCACGTGAAGTTCGACTTCAGCGACACGCCGATCACGTGGGTGCCGAACGACCCGGGCAGCACGCACATCATCAACACGCTGAACCTGCTGTTCCCGGAAGGCGAACTGTGGTTCTGCCGCGTATACAACAAGGCGCTGCCGAACATCACCGATGCGCGCCTGCGCGACGAAGCCGAAGGCTTCCTGCGCCAGGAAGCCGTGCATTCGCGCTCGCACGGCGGCGTGCTCAAGCATTACTACGACCGGCACGGGATCGACACGAAGCCGTTCACGCAGAAACTGAACTGGCTGTTCACGCGCGTGCTCGGCGAAGCGCCGTTCGGGCTGAAGATCGGCCACACGCGTTTCTGGCTGCGTCAGCAGCTCGCGGTGATCGCGTCGCTCGAACATTTCTTCGGCTATCTCGGCAACTGGGTGCTCAACGCGCACGGGCTCGACGAAGGTCGCGCCGACCCGACGATGGTCGACCTGCTGCGCTGGCACGGCGCGGAGGAAGTCGAACACCGGACCGTCGCGTTCGACATCTACAACCACATGGGCGGCAACTATCCGGAACGCTGCGTGCACATGGCGTTCGTGATCGTGCTGCTGCTCTACTTCATCACGAGCGGCGCGAAATTCATGTACCGGCGAGATCCCGCCGCCGGCCGTTATCCGGGTTTCGTGCTGTCGTGGTGGAAGGGTTCGCGGCGCGGGCACCTGCCGTCGTTCTGGAAGGTGATCGGCGCGGCGCTGCGCTATTTCAGGCCGGGCTATACGCCGCACCACGAAGGCTCGACCGAGCAGGCGCTCGCGTATCTGGCGCGCTCGCCGGCCGCGCAGGCGGCCGCGCACGGCGGCAACTGGGGCACGACGAAGGGCGCGTGACCGGGCCCGCACGCGGGTTCGCGACGGTTTCGGCAGGGGCGCCCGCCGAAATGCGTACAATCGCGGCTTCATTTCCCGGAGGTGCCGCGATGGCCATGAAGAAAACCGATCTAGAAAAGAACAAGGCGCTCAAGCTGACGCAGGCGATGAAGCAGTCCAGCTCCGCCCGCTTCGGCAAGGGCGCCGAGGACGCGGCGAAGCTCGACCGCCGCGCGCAGCGCAAGCTCGACCAGGAACAAGGCCTCGTGCCGTTCGCGTGCAAGCTCAACGCCGACCTCGTCGAACAGCTGAAGGCACGCGCCGCCACGCATCCGAACGGGATGACGGGCCTGCTGTCCGAACTGCTCGTCAACGGCCTCGCCCAGCGCGACGCGTGATCGTCACATATCTCGAAAATAGTCGTTGACAACGCCGTACGACATCGACAAACTCGTTCGCATGCCTACGTTCAAGCTCATCGCCATCGCGAATCATTGCCCGCTGAACATTCGAAAGAATGGATCACGGGAGGCGCTTGTGCGTTAGCATCCGAGCAGTACCGCATGTCACACAAGGCCTCACCGGAAACGGATGAGGCCTTTTTGTTCTGGTGCGCGTCATCCGTCCGGCTCAACGAATGGAGAAGACGATGGACCAGGCAAGCCCGTTGTTCGACCGTCCCGATTCGCGCCGCGTCGGCGCGATCGCGTTACCGACCGTCGTGATCCGTTTCGCGGTCGCGCCGCGCACGACGCTGACCTGGCGCGCGCCGAGCGATGCGGAAATCCGCGCGCACGGCGCGCCGCTGTGGATCACGCGGCCGCCGAGCGTCGACGACTACTGGGTACAACCCGGCGACGTGCTGCGCATCGCGCGCGGCGATCGCATCTGGCTCGGCACCGATGACGACCGGCCGGCCGAGGCATCGATCACGACGGCGTACGTGAAGCGCGGCGAACGGCTGAGACGCACGCTCGCGCGCATGCAACGTTTGCTCGTCGGACGATGGCGAATACGGGATTGACGATGCGCGCTCACGCGCGCGACGGGATGCCGGAACGCACTGAATCAGCGCATCCGGAAACGGACGCACCCGCGACGCGACGCGTCGCAGGTGCGCATCGAATGACGCGGCACGCACGTGCGTGCCGCGAGCGATCGCGCGCCGTGCGCAACCCTGACATGCATCACGTGCATCAGGTGCTGGCGGCGAGACGCGGGCCCGTGCTGCGAGGCGTGGAATCGAGGTCGGGGCGTTGCGCCGCCTGCGAGGTCACCCACGGGTCGATGCCTTGCTTTTGCACCTCCTCGAGAAATGACACCCGCGTACGCCAGTAATCCGCCTGTAATTTCGCATCGATGACGCGCTGTTCGGCTGCGAACAGTTCCATGCGCGCCGTCACGAGCATCGACGCAGCGGTTTTTTCCGGCGTGGGGGCGTGCCGCATCGCCCAACGGCTGATCCAGTTCAACATGCTGACCTCCGTGATGACGGACGAACCCGCATCGGGCAATCGCAACCGGTCGCGCCTGCCCGAATGCGCAACGACCGTCACCGCGCTTCACCGCCTGGCCTGGACGGACTGCGACTCCCCCGCGTCGGCAACAACTGGCGCGACGTGTGTGCGCGGTGTATCTATCCTAGAAAGACTTGCCGGTTAACGCGATGACGTCTTGCAATCTTTTACACAGAAACCACAGTCCGGCCCGCGCCGCGAAATGACAGTTGCGGACGCGACGGCTTCGGCGCAGGATAGCCCGATATCTGCAACCGCCTGGACTGACGAATGGCCGCTGCGCGCCGCCGCGCACCCGCGTCGGTCATGCGCGCGCGCATTGCGTCCGTCCTGTGTTCGCCCCTCGTGCGGGCGTGCCGTTGCAGTCGCGTACCATCGCATACCGTCGCGTGGCGGCCATGCACCGCATGTCGATCATGCCGTTGCGCCCGCATCGGCCGACACGGCCCGCCCGCCATCGAATCGTTTCCATCGTTTCTACCTGCCCGCCTGGTCCGAACCGGTAAAATGCGCGCCTTCGTCGCGCGGCCGGCCTGTCCGACCGTTCGCGCGAACGCTGCCGATCGTGCCCCGCAACTATATCGTCCGAGCTATCCGCGCTATTACAATCCGCCGATAGCGTCGCAATAGTGGCTGGTTACAGTAGGCCGGCCTCGCCGCTGCCTTACAACAATTCGGCATAAACAACAAGCAACACGACAACCCGACCGGAGAAACGCCTTCATGGAATCCATCAAGCGGTATTTCGGCTTCGACGAAGCCGGCACCGACTTCCGCACCGAAATACTCGCGGGCGTCACCACGTTCCTGACGATGGCCTACATCATCTTCGTCAACCCCGCGATCCTCGGCGATGCCGGCATGCCCAAGGAATCCGTGTTCGTCGCGACCTGCCTCGTCGCGGCGCTGGCGTCGATCATCATGGGGCTGTACGCGAACTACCCGATCGCCTGCGCGCCCGGCATGGGCCTGAACGCGTATTTCGCGTACACGGTCGTCAAGGGGATGGGCTTCACGTGGCAGGCCGCGCTCGGCGCCGTGTTCATCTCCGGCTGCCTGTTCCTGCTCGTCACGCTGTTCCGCGTGCGCGAGGCGATCGTCAACGGCATTCCGAAATCGCTGCGCATCTCGATCACCGCCGGCATCGGCCTGTTCCTCGGCATCATCTCGCTGAAAACCTCGGGCGTGATCGTCGGCAGCCCGGCGACGCTCGTCACGCTCGGCGACCTGCACAAGCACGACACGATCCTCGCGATCATCGGCTTCTTCACCATCGTCACGCTCGACCACCTGCGCGTGCGCGGCGCGATCCTGATCGGCATCATCGGCGTCACGATCCTGTCGTTCTTCTTCGGCGACAACCAGTTCCACGGCGTGTTCTCCGCGCCGCCGTCGATCGACGCGACGCTGTTCAAGCTCGACATCGGCGCCGCGCTGTCGACCGGCATCATCAACGTGATCCTCGTGTTCTTCCTCGTCGAACTGTTCGACGCGACCGGCACGCTGATGGGCGTCGCGAACCGCGCGGGCCTGCTCGTCGAAGGCAAGATGAACCGCCTGAACAAGGCGCTGCTCGCCGACAGCACCGCGATCGTCGCGGGCTCGGTGCTCGGCACGTCGTCGACCACCGCGTATATCGAAAGCGCGTCGGGCGTGCAGGCCGGCGGCCGCACGGGCGTGACGGCGATCACCGTCGCCGTGCTGTTCCTCGCGTGCCTGTTCATCGCGCCGCTCGCCGGCGTCGTGCCGGCCTACGCCACGGCACCGGCGCTGCTGTACGTGTCGTGCCTGATGCTGCGCGAGATGGTCGACGTGCCGTGGGACGACGCGACCGAAGCCGTGCCGGCCGCGCTGACCGCGCTGCTGATGCCGTTCACTTACTCGATCGCGAACGGCGTCGCGTTCGGCTTCATCGCGTACGGCGGCCTGAAGCTGCTGACGGGCCAGGCCCGCACGGTCAAGCCGATCGTGTGGATCATCGCGGCCGTGTTCCTGTTCCGCTTCTTCTATCTCGGCAGCGAGTGACGCACGCGCGCCCCCTTGCGCTGCACGATGAAACGAAAACGCCACCTTCGGGTGGCGTTTTTTGTTGTGTTCTCGATTCGGCTACGCGCGTGGTGCGAGTGAACGCCGGTCAAGCTTCCGCCTGCCGAAGCACCCAGCGCGCGAAGCTCTGCAGCGGCCCATCGCCCAGTTCCAGCGCATCGGGCAACACGAGACAGAAGCGCTTGACCACGCCCCGCCCGTCGGGCCACGGCGCGGCGAGCAACCCTTGCGCGATCTCGGCGTCGACATAGAGACGCGGCACCAGCGCGACGCCGAGCCCGGCCAGCGCCGCCGCGATCAGCATCGAGTAAAGGTCGTAGCGTGCGCCGGCGGCCGGATTGCTCACCGGCAACCCCGTCTCCTGCACGTACGCCGGCCACGCATCGGGCGTCTGGCGCTTGTGCAGGCGCGGCAGCGTGCCCAGCAATATGTCCGGCTGCCCGCCCGCGAGCAGCGACGGATGGCAGACCGGCACCAGCACCTCCTCGCACAACCGGTACGTGTGCATGCCGACCCAGGCCGGGTGCTCGAAGTGAATCGCCGCATCGAAACCGCTGCCAGCCAGCACGAACGGCTCCGCGCGATCGGCGAAGTGCACCGTGATGTTCGGATGCTGCGTCTGGAATCCCTTGAGCCGCGGAATCAGCCAACGCGTCGCGAATGTCGGCGTCACGGCGATATCGACGCTGCCGCCGTCGCCGGGCTGCCCCATCATGTACTGGCTGTCGCGCTCGAGCCGGTCCAGCACTTCGCGAACCTGCGCCGCGTAGCGCACGCCGTTCGGCGCCAACCGCACGCGGTTGCCGACCCGCTCGAACAACGGGACGCCCAGGAACGTTTCCAGCCGGCCGATCTGCCGGCTGATCGCGCCTTCCGTCAACGCCAGTTCGTCGGCGGCGCGCGCGAAGCTTCCATGCCGCGCCGCGGCCTCGAATGCCATCAATGCCGAATTGCTCGGAATCCTGCGTCGCGTCACGATTGCTCCCGGTCCGACCGCCGTCGGTCATGGCTTGATCAAATGTCATTGAACGGTGACGAATCTTCGTTTTTCGCCCGTCGCGCCGCTCATTATCATGACAAAAACTCAACCAGTCGAGCCAGCCGTTCGATTCCGACGGCCGCTCGCGCCCCGTGGAGAAGTCATGATCTATGCCGTTGAATGCAGCATCGCCGAGCCCGCCGTCGAAGCCGAGTGGAACGACTTCTACAGCCGGATCAAACTGCCGGCGCTGATCTCCGTATCCGGCTTTCGCACGTCGCAACGCTTTCGCGCGCTCGGCGGCGACGGCCCCGTCTACCTCGCGTTGCATACGATCGACGGCCCGGACGTGCTGACGTCGGCCGAGTATCGCGACAAGGGCGGCGGCAATTTCGCGCGCTGGCAGCCGCATATCGTCGAGTGGCGCCGCAACGTGTATGACTGCGCGGCACCCGCGCCAGCCGTCTCCGGCCATCAATGGCTGGCCGTTTGCGACGACCTCGCCCCGTTCGCGCGAGCAGGTATCGCCGCCACGGCCATGCATGCGGTCGCGCTGGATCGCCGGCCGGCGGCGCGCTGGCTGGCCGTCCTCGCGCACGATCAGGCTCGGCTCGCGTCCGATGCCGCGATCCGGCTCTATGCGCCGATGGGTGACCCACTCGTCAGCACGACGACGTCGGCAACCGCACGCTGACCGGAGCCCGACCATGCCGAGCGTCATGATTTCGATCCCCGAAGCGAGCATGCCGACCAGCGCGGCGCTCGACGCGTTGTCGTCGGCTTGCGAGAGGCTTTGCACCGACGTGTTGAGCGCCGCACCCGGCACGATCCACGTCGTATACGTGCCGGTCCGGCACGGCTGCGGACATCCGGTCAGCGCGGATATCCGCTTCCGCATCACATCATTTCGCACCACTGAACTGATGGACCGGTTCATGACGGAACTGGATCGCGAGATTCTTCGCCACACCGGATTCGTCGCACGGATCCGCTGCTTCGGCTATGCCCCCCCCCACCTTCACGCCCGACATTGACCCATGAGCGCCTCGGTTCCCCGCCCATCTTTCCCGCTTCGCCAGGTCGGCGATTTCACGGTGACCGCGATCAGCGACGGCACGCTGACGGCCGGCCTCGACCTGCTGTCGAACATCGACGTCGACGACGCGGCCGGCATCATGCACCGGGCCGGCATACACGCGCCGTCCGACGTCAACATCAACTGCTATGTCATACGCGGGCACGGGCGCACCGTGCTCGTCGATACCGGCGCCGGCGGCATCCGGAACTGGGGCGGCCTGCTGCGTCCGTCGCTGTCGCGAGCCGGCATCGATGCACGCGACATCGACACGGTCCTGCTGACGCACGCCCATCCGGACCACATCGGCGGCCTGCTCGACACGGACGGACGGCCGGCCTTTCCGCAAGCCGAGGTGTTCATTCACGAACGGGAACGTGCGTTCTGGCTGGACGACGGCATGTATGAGCGGGCAAGTGAGCGCGCACGCGGCAATTTCCGGATCGCGCGGCGCACGTTCGACGCGTATCGCGCGCAGCTACGCACCATCGAGGCGGCAGGCGACGTGCTGCCCGGCATCGTCGCCGTGCCGCTGCCGGGGCACACGCCCGGCCACACCGGCTATCGCGTCGAATCGCGCGGAGAGCGCCTGCTGATCTGGGGCGATCTCGTGCATTTCGCGCCGATTCAGGTTGCTCGCCCCGACGTGTCGATTGCGTTCGATCACGATCCGTCGCAGGCATCGTCGACGCGCGCGGCCACGCTTGCCGAAGTCGCTTCGGATAACTTGCTGATTGCGGGCATGCACCTGGCCGACACGGGCTTCGCACGCATCGCGCGCGCGAACGGCGCAACCGGCGACGCGTACGTGCTGAGCGGCGCGGATTGAGCGAAACGGAACGCGGGAACGCACGCACGCCAGCGCGCTGGCACGACGTTCGAATCGTGCCGGGCACCGCCCCGCGCGGGCGCGCTATCGGACGAGCATGCGCCGATATGACACGGGCGCCGGTATCCGACGCCCGCTCCGTCGCTGCCCGGTCGTCCGGTTCAGCGCCAGTTCGCCTCGTAGAAGCGCACGTAGCCGCTGCGCAGCGTCACGCATTGCGCGCGCGTCTCGGACAGCAACCGCCGTGCGGCCGCCTCGATACGCTCGCGGTGCTGATCGTACGCACCGACCATGTCCTCGAAGCGCGGCGATGCCGCACCGAAATGATCCTCCAGCGCCTCGGCGGTGATCTGACATTGGACGCGCTCGCCATTGACCAGCGCCGTGAAACCAAGCATCAGGTCGCGCCCCGAATATTCGGGCTTCTCATTCGTGAAATGGATCTGCATGGGAGCCGCCTTGTCCGGTAGAAAGCAAATGACCGCGTCCGTCGTCCGCTACCGGCCGGACGAAAATTTACGCGGGCTCGCCGGCAGAGGCAGCATCCACGGGGGTATGGCGCGGACAATGCGTGCCGGTTGCATTCCACTGTAGACGGTTTCGCGCAGGAGGCAAAATTTACGATGTGCGTCGTTCCGACGCGCTTTTTCATCAGACCAGCGCGACATCCGGCACCGTTTTGCCGAGCGGCGTCAGTGGGGATCGGTGGGCCAGATGTTCAGTGCGATCGCGGCGGTCGTGGCACCTACCGCGATCGCGGCGGCCCCGTATTGCACCGCATCGCTCAGGTCGAACAGCAGACCGTGGATCGCGACGGCGATGCCGCCCAGCATGATGAAAGTGGCGATGGCCGCCAACACGACTCTCAGTTCCGTCCGAACCATGATGGGTCTCCCGAACGGATGCATGTCACGTCGCATGCATGTTGCGATGCGGAACACGGCGCGTGCGTGCTCCACTTTCATCATTGCAGGCGGACGCTTAAAAGCAAGGGGGTTTTGTACGCAGTCGCACAACGCGCGCGGCGCTTGTATGATGAGGCGATATCGATGGCGGCGGCCCGGGTGGCGGATGGTGCGGTGCAGAGCGTGAGCTGTGGGCGACCGCGGAGCATGGGGCCCTGGCAAGCGCTGAAATGCTAACTCTGGTCGACCGCGAAGCATGGGGCCCCAGTAAGCGCTAAAGCGCTAACTGGGACCGACAGGAGACAAGACATGCCTCAACCTTTCGTGCTGCCCGCCACCGCGGGCCGCAACGACCTGCTCGCGCAGGCGCATGCCCGTTCGACTGCGGTCGGCCTGCGCGCAAACGAGCGCCCCGATTTCTCGCCGCTGTCGCGGCTCGCGCTGCGCGAACTGCTCGACACGAACCACGCATTATTCGCGCACGCGCGCCCGGTGATGGAGAACCTCCACGCGCAGATCGCCGACACGCAAAGCCTCGTGCTGCTCACCGACGCCGACGGCGTGATCCTGCACAGCATCGGCGACGCGGACTTCATCGAAAAAGCAAACCGCGTCGCGCTGTGCACCGGCGTGTCGTGGGCCGAAGGCGCACGCGGCACCAACGCGATCGGCACCGCGCTCGCATCAGGCCAGGCGGTCGCCGTGCACGGGTCCGAACACTTCCTGCGCGCGAACCATATCCTCACCTGCTCGTGCGCGCCGATCATCGACCCGTTCGGCCGCACGCTCGGCACGCTCGACGTGAGCGGCGACCCGCGCGGCTTCAGCCCCCATACGCTCGCGCTCGTGCGGATGTCCGCGCAGTTGATCGAGAACCATCTGTTCGCGAACCAGTGCGCGGAAGCACTGCGGCTGCGCTTCCACGCCCACGAGGATTGCGTCGACTCGCTGTTCGCCGGGCTCGTCGCGTTCGGCCCCGACGGCGGGCTGATCGCCGCGAACCGCAGCGCGCAATTCCAGCTCGGCGCGACCTTCGATGCGTTGCAGCATCAAGGCTGCGATGCGCTGTTCGGCATGCACTTCAGACAGCTCGCGCAGCAGGCGGCCCGCGCACCCGGCGCACCGTTCCGCCTCACGCTATCGACCGGCGTGCGTGTGCTCGCGCGCTGCGAATTCGCGGAAGCGCACAAGACGGCCGTCGCCGTCACGCCACCCGCGCCCGCTATGCGCACGCGTGCACCGGACCCCGACGCGATCACGTTCGCGACGCTCGACACCGGCGATGCGCGGATGGCCGCCGTGCTCGAACGCGTCGCGAAGATTCGTGGGCGCGACCTGCCGTTGCTGATCCTCGGCCAGACCGGCACCGGCAAGGAATGGCTCGCGCGTGCGCTGCACCAGGCCTCGCCGCGCGCGGACGGCCCGTTCGTCGCGGTCAATTGCGCGGCGCTGCCGGATTCGCTGATCGAAGCCGAACTGTTCGGCTACGAGGACGGCGCCTTCACCGGTGCGCGCAAGCGCGGCAGCCCCGGCAAGATCGCGCAGGCCGACGGCGGCACGCTGTTTCTCGACGAAATCGGCGACATGCCGCTCGCGCAGCAGGTCAGGCTGATGCGCGTGCTGCAGGAGCGCGCGGTGATGCCGCTTGGCGGCGCACGCGCGGTGCCGGTCGACGTGCGCGTGGTCTGCGCAACCCACCGCGACCTGCGTGCGATGATCGCCGAAGGCACGTTCCGCGAAGATCTGTTCTACCGGATCAACGGCCTTGCCGTCACGCTGCCGCCGCTCGCCGCGCGCACCGACCTGCCGGCACTGGTCGAGCGGATCCTCGCGCGGCTCGGTCGCAGCGAACCGATGCCGAACCGCCTCGCGACCGACGTGCTCGACGCGTTCATGCGGCACCGCTGGCCCGGCAACCTGCGGCAAATGACCAACGTGCTGCGCACGGCCGGCATGCTCGCCGAAGACGAAGCCGAAATCACGCTCGCGCACCTGCCCGACGATTTCTGGCTCGACTGCGACGACGCGCCCGTGGCGCAGGCCGCGCCGTCCGACACGCGCGAAGCGACGACCCTGCAGAGCCACCAGGCCGCGGTGATCGACGCGGTGCTCGCGCGGCACGGCGGCAACGTATCGGCCGCCGCGCGGGAACTCGGGCTCGCGCGCAATACCGTGTACCGCTACCTGCGCCGACACTGACGTCCCGGGCCGGCTGCCCGACGGGCGCCGGCCGCACCGCCTTCGGGTATGCTTGGCGCTTGCCTTGTCTTGCCGCCGCGCCGCCGCCCGCTTCGCCCCATGACCGATCCCGACCACCCGCCTCTCGTACGCATCGAGCCGCTCGGCGCGACGTTCGACGCCCCCGATTCGCTGACGCTGCTCGAGGCTGCCGCGTTCGCGCACGTCAGGCTGCCGCGCTCGTGCCGCAACGGCACGTGCCGAAGCTGCCTGTGCAGGATCGTCAGCGGCAGCGTACGCTATACGATCGAATGGCCGGGCCTGAGCCGCGAGGAAAAGGCCGACGGCTATACGCTGCCGTGCGTGGCCGTCGCGACCTCGGATGTCGTGCTCGACGTGCCCGACGCGGTGATGATCGACTGAACGCGGCTCGCGGCCGTGCGCCGTCCCGCCTCAAGCATGCCCGTCAGGAGAACGCGATGACCCAGTCCACCGATCGCATCGAGAAGCAAGCCTTGCTCGCCGCGCCGCTGGCGCGCGTCTGGGAAGCCGTCAGCAATGCCGGGGAATTCGGCACCTGGTTCGGCGTGACGTTCGACGGACCGTTCGTTGCCGACCGGCCGCTGTTCGGCCGCATCACGCCGACGCGCGTCGACGACGACGTCGCCAGGGCACAGGAGCCGTATGCCGGCACCGTGTTCGAAATCGTCGTCGATCGCGTCGAGCCGAAGCAACGGTTTTCCTTTCGCTGGCACCCGTTCGCGATCGATCCGAACGTCGATTACGCGTCCGAGCCGATGACGCTCGTCACGTTCGCACTCGCCGAAGCGAACGGCGGCACGCTGCTGACGATCACCGAAACGGGTTTCGACCAGTTGATCGCAAGGCGTCGCGCGAAGGCGCGCGAGATGAACGATCAGGGCTGGGCCGCGCAGATGATGCTGATCACAAAATATCTCGCGAAGCACGCGTAAGCGTGCCGCGCATCATTTCCGGCATCCGCGTGCCTGCATGCCCTCGCGGCGGGCGCGTGGCATAATCCGCTCCATCGTCGTTCATACGCCGCCCCGCGCATCGCATGCTGAGTCGTCGTTTCCGGAAGATCGTCAGTCTGATCGGGATGCTCGCCATCCTGATGACGGCGCTCGCGCCGACGATCTCGCAAGCGCTGACGACGCAAGACCGCGTCGATTCGCTGCTTGCCGGCTACTGCACGGCCGGGCCGGCGGGCGGCAACCATGCCGGCGATGCGTCGTCGAAAAGCCTGCAGGCCCATCTGCAGGCTTGCGGCTATTGCAGCCTGCTCGCCCATACACCCGCCCTGCCCGCGCCCGAACTGACGTTCGCGGCCAACTTCCAACCGCTCCGGCATCGCGAAGCAACCCGCTTCGAAAGCCTGCGCCGCTCGCAGCCGCTTACGGCCGCGCAACCGCGCGCCCCGCCGCTCGCGTCCTGATTCGTCGTCACCGCGCGTGATGCCGTCGCGCATCACGCCGTCCGCACGCGCGCTGCGCGTGCATGCCGTGTCACGTTTCGAAGGACGATCTCATGTTCGACCGTATCGCTCGCGGCGTCGCGCCGTGCGTGCGCTCGCCCGCCTCCGGCGGTTGCGTGTGCACGAACGCGCGGCCGTTCGTCGAATGCATCGTTCTCCTTGTCATTTCCAACCGGATCATCCCGTCATGAAAACCACTGCTTTCGTCCGCGGCGCACTCGTCGCACTCGGCTTCGTCGTCGCCCAGGCCGCTCACGCGCACGCACACCCGAAAAACCTGGAACCGGCCGCCGACGCCGCGCTGTCGAGCGCGCCGCACGCGGTCACGATCGACTTCAGCGAAACGCTCGAACCCGCATTCAGTTCGATCGCCGTCACCGACAGCCACGGACAATCGGTCGCCGACGGAAAATCCGCCATCGACGCCGGCAACCGGAAGCGGATGCATGTGGCGCTGGCGAACCTGACGCCTGGTACGTACACGGTCGCATGGGTTGCGGTGGCGAGCGACGGGCACCGCACGCAGGGCCGCTACACGTTCACGGTGAAATAACGCGCAAGATGCCCGCGCGGCGACTTTCCCTACCCGACCAGGAACACACTCGATGAAACGCTCGATTCCGACCAGCCTGCTGTTTGCACTGCTGGCGCTGCAGGCGCCCGTCACGTTCGCCGCATCGGCCGTCCAGGCCGATGCATGCTGGATCCGCACGATGCCGGCGACGGTGCCGTCGTCCGGTTATTTCACGCTGAAGAACGACGGCGACAAGCCCGTCACGCTCACGGGCGTCGATACGCCCGCGTTCGGGATGGCGATGATGCATGAAACCCAGACGGCCGGCAGCACCGCGAAGATGGTTCACGTCGAAGCGGTCGACGTGCCCGCGCACGGCACGGTGACGTTCAGGCCGAAGGGCTATCACGTGATGCTGGAGGAACCGCGCCAGCCCGTCGCGCCCGGCGCGAAGGTGCCGTTCCGGCTGCATTTCGCCGACGGCGCGACGGTGTCCGTGACCTGCGACGCGAAAGCGCCCTCCTACACCGGCCAGTAACGCCGCATCCGCAACGACCGAAGGAGATGCACATGAGCAAGGAACGCGTGCCGCTGGCCAACCTGATCGTCCGCTACCGGACGCCGCTGAACGTCGCCGTGCTGATCGCCTGCGGGTTATGGGCGGCGTGGATCGCGTGGATGACGCGGCCGTCCGCGATCGATTCGCCGTCGTCGATCGCCGCATACTGCGTGCGCGACGCACGCTGACGCGCCGCGCCGGTTCCGGCGGCGGCCCGCGTCATTTTGGCGTGGCATCATCGCTTCATCCCGACCGCCGGAACCGCCTCTCGGAGCAATGCATGTCCATTCAGACCTGGATGCTGTTTGCCGCTGCCTATCTCGCGACGACGCTGTCGCCGGGCCCCAACGTGCTGCTCGTCATCCGCAACACGGTGCGCTACGGCTCGCGCGGCACCGCCGTGACGATCGCGGGCAACCTCGTCGCGCAAGGCGCGGTGGTCATGCTCGTCGCGTTCGGCGTCGGCGCGGTGCTGGCCGCGATGCCGCCGCTGTTCGTCGCGATGAAGGTCGTCGGCGCCGCGTACCTGATCTTTCTGGGCATCCGGCAACTGCGCGGCGACCGCAACGCGCGCTCGCCCCACGGCCAGGCCGCGATCGTCGAGCCCGACCGCAGGAAGCTGTTCCGCGAAGCGCTGTTCGTGTCGGGCAGCAACCCGAAGACGATGATCTTCCTGTCGGCGTTCATGCCGCAGTTCATTGCACACGATCGCCCGCTCGCGATGCAGTTCGTCGTGATGTACGTGACGATCGCATGCACCGTCGTCGTCGTGCACAGCGTCTATTCGTTCGGCGTGCGCAGGCTGCATCGCGGCATCGGCGTCGGCCCGTGGGTACGCGCGGCCAAGCGCGCCAGCGGGCTGCTGTTCGTCGGCCTCGGGATCAAGCTGCTGACTGCCCGGCAGGCGTAGGCATTCCTGCGGCGACGGCCGGCGCCACGGCGCGGGCGGAACCGTCAGCCCTTCGATGCGGCCAGCACGGCCGCAATCTCGCGGAACGACGGCCGCGCGTCGATCTCCTCGTTCAAGCAGGCGGCCGCCAGCGCATCGAGTGCATGCCAACCTTCCCACGCACGCGGCTCGCATCGCGCCAGCAACTCGCCGAGCAGATAGCCGAACGCCCTGACTTCCAGCCGTTCGAGCCGCGCCGCGCGCATGCGGTCGTTCACGTCGTAGACCGACGCCGCGCCGAAATCGCCGAGCAGCGCGCCGCCGTTGCCGTCGTGCAGGATGTTGTGCGCGTACAGGTCGCCGTGCATGATGCCGCGCGCGTGCAGATGCGCTGCAACCGACGCGATGCCGAACGCGATCCGCGATGCCTCGGCCGGCGCGAATCGCGCATCGGCCCCATATACATCGCGCGTGCAGGACGCGAAGCTCGGCGGCCCGGCGAGGTTCGTCAGCGCCGGATCGACCAGTTCCATCACGAGGCCGTGCGCGCCCTCCGGATGGCCGTGCACCTTGCCGATCACCGGAATCATGTTCGGATGACGCCCGGCGTGCAGGCACGCGGCCATTTCGCAATCGGGCAGGCCGTCGCTCGTCACGGCCCCCTTGAACAGCTTGACCGCGACCGCGCGCGGCATCTGACCGTCCGCCCGCCACTGCGCGCGATAAATGACACCCGATGCGCCTTCGCCGAGCTTCTGTTCGAACGCGAGCGACGTCCAGTCGATGTCCGCGACGCCCGGCTCGGCCGACGCCGCTGTTTCCGGCGCGGCGCCGAACGGATTGCCCGCGGACGCGAGCCACGCGAGGCGCGGCAGGCGCAACAGCCAGTCCGGCAGCGCGTCGAGCCGGTTCGCCGACAGCCGCACCAGTTCGAGCGCACGGCACGCGGCCATTTCGGGCGGCAACGCGCGCAGCCGGTTGCCCGCCAGCATCAGCTTCTGCAAGCGCGAACAATCGCCGATCCCGGCGGGCAGCTCATCGATTTCGTTGTCGGTCAGGATCAGCCAGCGCAGCGCGCGCGGCAGCGACCCGCGCGGCACCGTGCGGATCCGGTTCGCCTTGAAGCCGATCATGTCGAGCTGCGCGCACGTGCCGAGCACGTCGGGAAATTCGGTGAAGCGATTGCCGGACGCGAACAGGATGCGCAGGCGATGCAGCCGCGACAGGTCGTCCGGCAGCGCCGACAGCGCATTGCCGGACAGGTCGAGCACTTCGAGCGTGTCCGCCAGATCGAAGATCTCGCGCGGAAATTCGGTCAGCCCGCATGCGAGCTTGAGTTGCCGGGCGCCCGACAGCTGGCCGGCCTGCAGTTGTTCGAGGGTGGTGGTCACGGTGGAAAACGGGTAGCCATGGCGATGGTCGTCGGACCGATCGCCCGAATTCTACCGGGATCGCTTTCGCGTATCCGCTCGCCGTGTCATACCCCCTTCACAAACGCGCAATGTAACGCTACAATTCGCCCCCTTGCAGTGCCGACGTGGTGAAATTGGTAGACACGCTATCTTGAGGGGGTAGTGGCGAAAGCTGTGCGAGTTCGAGTCTCGCCGTCGGCACCAAATACGGTTTTTCCGTGTTTCGTGCATCTGTAAAAAACCCGCGACAGCGCATGGCTTCGCGGGTTTTTTTGTTGTCTGCGCCGGTACGACGGAAGCCGCCTCGCGATCATGTCGCGCTCCCCAAGCGAGCCCGCACCGGGGGGATCTCCCGGTCAATCCCTCTGCCTGCGGGCTCGGCGACGAATGTCAGCCGGAATGTCGCGGCCTGTCCACGTTGCTCAAAAAGGCGACTAGAACGAGTGGCGCATGCCGATTCGTACGTCTGCCTGAGTCGTGGTCGACGACGGCACGAAGCTGTAACCCACCACCGCGTTCACACCGCTCGACGCCTTCACGTAGTCGCCTGACAGATAGACATCGGTCCGCTTCGACAGCAGGTAATGGAGGCCAAGCGCCCCTTCGTTCCAGTGATGGCCTTCGAACGTCGTGTACTGATACCCTCCGATCACGCTGAACGACGGCGTCACCTGCCAGGCTGCGCCGCCCTCGCCGACTTTCATTCTCGACGTCTGCCCATTTCCCTTGATGGTCGAATACGTGAAATTGCCGAGCAGGGTTACCTTGCCGATTTCATAACTCGCACCAATACCGAACGTCGCCTGTTTGTCGACCGCGAAAGGCGTGCTCGCATACAGGTCGGTCACGGCTCCGGTCGCCGAATCGACGCTGACCGTCGGTTTCCCGAGGAACGTCCTGGTGCCGATCATCAGGTATGGATCGAACGCGTATATCCCGTGCGGATTGTTGAGCTGCGTATATGCAGCACCCATCGAAAATCGACCGTTGGCATAATGCGCACCTGCGCTGTAGGCGCTGTTTTGATGAAACGCCCCGGCCACCCCGCCGAAGGAATACATGCCGCCGAACTCGAGTCCGCCGAAGTTGGCCGACTTGAATTTCACGGAATTCGGCAACCGATCCCCGTTGAACCGGTCGAAATCGCCCTGGTGAATCGCGTATCCGCTCCCCCATCCGGATACGTTGTAGTACGTGACAAACTCCTTCGTCATGTCCAGCTGGTTGCCGAGCGACAACGTACCCCACTCGTTCCGAAGTCCGACGTATGCCTGCCGCCCGAACGCCGCGCCGCCGAATCCGAGTTGCCCGTTCGCCACACTGAATCCGCTTTCGAGCGCAAAGACCGCCGTCAGCCCTCCCCCGAGATCCTCGGTTCCCTTCAGGCCCCAGCGGTTTCCATACGAGACGCCGTCGTCGAATTTCGTGACGCCGGACCCGCCAGTGTTGCTGACGTAGGTGATCCCCGCATCGATGACTCCGTACAGCGTCACGCTGCTCTGCGCCTGAACCACACCGCCATACATCGACATCGCACAAGCAAGCATTCCTAATTTATATTTTCCCATTTTCTCCTCCTTGATTGCCCACGTTGAAATGAATCGGTACTTGATGAAATCCCGAAGCGCCGCTCATTGAACGCCGACCCTGTCCGGAATCGGCGCGAAGCCTGGCGCGGCACCGTTCCGTCGATCAACGGCAAGCCACCATCGATTCCGGTGCCCGCTGACGATCGACGCGCCGATCACTGCCTGGAGATGGGCCAGCTTCCGTCGATCACCGGCCCCTTGATTTCACCCAGGTTGAATATCTCGTTCGCCGTCAGGTGAATCGCCCTGTGCGAATCAACGAAATGCAGTGCGGCCTGTTCGCCCAATATCATTGCGGCGGCGCCGTCGACGAGCAACGCAGTGCCTTCCGGCAATGCGACGACGTGCTCCCGGGGATTGATCGCGAGAAATTCCGCGATTCGCTCCTCCCGGCTTTCGCCGTTGAACCCCGCCGGCTTTCCGCTGATGAAATGCGGATTGATCTGAAAATGGACCAATCCGAGCGCACGCAAGGTCGGCGGCTGAACGATCGGCATGTCGTTGGTCGTGCGGATCGTCGGACATGCGACGTTGCATCCGGCGCTCCAGCCGATATACGGCATGCCGTCATTCACACGTTCCCGGATGGCATCGACGATGCGTTCGTCATACAGACGCTTGAGCAGCGCGAACGTATTGCCGCCGCCGATGGCGATCGCCTCCGCTTCGGCGATCGCCCGAAGCGGATTGGCGCGATGAATCGACTCGAATTCGAAGCCGCCCTGTTCGAAAACGGGGCGCGTCATTTGTTCGTATTCGTCGTAGGTCGACGTGATGCCGCCTGCATAAGGGACGAACAGAACCCGCTTTGCGCGCCCCTTGAGAACAAGGTCGATCTGCTCGCGCGCATGCGCAAGATATCCGAGATCACCCTTGCGGGAACTGCTCATCAACAGAAGACGTTTCAATTTTCTTCCTTTATTGGAATACCGTTACCGCGGCCAAGGCGCGAACAACGTTCACATCCATTCGGCGACCAGTCTGGCCGCCAGCGTATTCGACAGGATCACCGGGCATCCCGCCTCGCGAGAAGCGCATTCCCGATGACGTTGCTCGTATCCCATGCAGTCGAGCACCAGCATCTGCGCACCGCGCGCGCGTAGCGCACGCGCGGCCGCCGTCAATTCCCGGCTGTCGCCAACATAGGGCGATGCCGCTTCGTACAATGCCGGCGTCGCCAGATCCTGCCACTTCGACATCGCCGTTTCGATCTGCTCGCGAAGCGGTACGATGACCCCGACTTTCCACGATTGAGCCAACACGCCGACTACCGCCGGAATCATCTTGTCGGGCTCGAAAAGCCGAGCACGCCTGCACGAAAGGCCATCGAATTCGCCGGTGCACAGCAGCAGAACTGCGTCGCTTCCTCGCGCTTCGAGGCGCTCGAGCATTTCCTGCATTGCAATGCCGACAGCCTCTTTGTCGAGGACGACGGTCGTACCGTCTGCAATCCGCGTCACGAGCTTTGGTTGCTTCTTGCGCGGCGCGAAGCGTCTGTCCATTTCGGCGCGTGTCAGTCCATCCAGCACCCCGGCATGAACACACTTCACGCCGCGCGGCATCGCGGCCTCGACGACCGGTGCGATATCCGGCCTAGGCGCCTGGCCGATCGTCAGCGTGGCAAGCACTCGATGACTCATTTCCGCATCAGCCGAGCACGTGTCGCTGCTGCAGGTGCGCGAGCGAGCCGTACAGTTCGACGAGACGGTCATACTCTTCCATGTCGTGAAGCCGACATTTCCCGCTCGTGAATGCCTTCGCAACCTCGGTCATGAATGCGACGGCTGCCGCGATGTCGATTTCATGACTCGCGCCCGTGCCACAACCGGGCACCGTCGCCTCGGTCGAGATCGCGACGCCGACCACCGGCGCAGACGTCGAAATCGACGGTTGCATGATGCTGTTCAGATGATGCACGCCGTTCCCGTACGGCGTGATGTCCTGGGTCGTCACCGGGAACGTGACGGGCAGTCGACCGGTCGTCATCTCCATGATTCGCAGCAGATCCTCCGAAACGCGCAGGATGTAGCCCTGCTTTACCGTCGGTGAAATCGCGAATCCCTTGTGATTGAGAATCCTGTTTCCTTTCGTCGTATCGACGGAGAGGACGGCATCCATCTCGGGCAGCACTTCCTGCGCTTCGATCTTTTCGAATTCGACCGGCGAATCCATGAAGTCGACAGGCTCGCGCGGCTGGGTCGGCGCGTCCGGACAAACATGCGTCGTGATGATCACGTCACCGGCCAATACGTCGCCCCGCTCTCGCATGGTTGCCAGTTTGAGCGCCGTGGCCACCGCCGCGATCGCACCGTCGGCATCGGATACCAGGCCGATGCATGCCGGTCTCGCGCCGAGACCGCCCAACCGTCCGACGATACCGAGCGTCGGCGCATGGCCTCCTGCCCGCTTTCCCACGCGGCCCGGGATCGCCATCCTGACGAAATCGGTATCGCCCTTCGCTCCAACGAGAGGCGTTACCTCGACCTCGACTTCGGGAAACAATCGAAAAAGCGCCTGGATCGTTTGACCCGACGCATAGGCGCTGTCGAGCGCTTCGAATACCTGGATGGTTTGATGCAAACTCATATGACTTACCCTGATTATTTACCTGTCTTGCCCAACGTCACCAACGGGCTGACGAAACTGAACAGTGCATCGCCGGCAATGACGCCCGCTGCGAACGTCTCCATGCCGCCGCGCGCTGCCTCGCCGCCCATGCGCTCGATCACCAGACGCAACGCGATGCCGGTCACTACGCACCAGCCCGCCAGCGGACTTGCAATCAGGAGGCCGGTTGCGAGCAACACGCCGATCTGACGCTTCGGGCCGCCCAGCCACTGGGCAATCGCACCGGGAATCGCCCAGATCGCCAATGACTTCGCGACGTCCGCCGCGACACCGGCCTTGATCGTCGCCACGTAGACCTTCGCGACGGGCGGAATCAGTCCAGCGTGGAAATAGCTGCGATGCGCGAAATAGACGACCAGAATCGAGATGACGAACGCCAGCGTCGCCGCAAAGAACTGCTGCTGCCGCCCCGCCATTTCAAAGCTCGCGTTCTGGCCGCGACCACGCAGCAGATAACCGGCTTTCAGGTCGTAGCCCATGTCGGCGAATGCCGGGCCCGTTGCCGCGGAAAAGCCGCACAGCAACGCCAGCGCGATCGGCGGAAAGCCAATCAGCATGCCGACCAGCAACGTAATCAGCGCCACCGCGAATGCCGGAAACCATCCGGAATGCATCGCGGCGATACCGACGATCAGTTCATGCACGAATGCCGCGAGCGCCGCGTACAGCACGAACGCCATCAACATGCCGGGCGACATCTCCGTAAACAACCCGCCCAACATCGCGAGCATGGCGGCGATCGACACATACGCGATCGCACCGAATCGCAGCGACTGGCCGAGCACCCGGACGTTCCGGGCGGAATCGGAATGCTCGGCGTCCACGCCGCGACGCCGGACGATGATCATCACGGCCTGCGTCAGCGCCACCACACCTGCACCGATCATGATCCCGTGCGGGATATACGCCTTGCCGATGTCGATTCCGAGGACCGGCTGTGAATAACCGCGCATCAGTAGACCGACGCCGAACATCAGAAGTGACCAGATATTGCCGATGAACGCCGTCCCGAACGCGGACATCGGAATGTTGAACCACGATCCGACCGCACCCACCGCCACACCGGCGCCGAGAAGACGAGCCTGGCGTCCGCCCTGATCGCCGGCCTTGATCGCCTCTGCTGCGGCGATGCCCGGCGGCCATGTACCAGACGCGGGAAACAGTCTCGTATCGAACATCCGATACAGGAGATAGCCGTCGAGCACCATCGCCAGCGCGGCGCCTGCGAACATCGGCATCACCAGATCGGAGCGACCGAATACGTATGGAATGGCGATGGGCAGCAACAAACTGTTGGCGGCGCCGAACGTCGCGGCAGAAATCGCACTCTGAGCCAGGTTCTGCACGTGAATCGACCGGTACCCGGCGAACAGGCGAAGCGGCACGCGCCCCAGCACCATCGCAACAAGCGCACCGACAATCGATGTGATCGGCGTGACGCCAAGCGACGTGACGACCTCGATACCGATGATCGCACCGACTATACTTAGCACTACCAATAGAACTGCATTTGAAAAAGTAAACGTACCCGGATGAACTTGCGGAGACGACTCGTCATCCGGCATTGATTTCCCGATCGAGGACATATCAGCATTCCTTTTCTGTAATACCGTCAATTTTGATTAGTCATACTTATTTCAATGATCGAGCCACCGTCGTGGAGGCTTCGACAGCCTGCCGCTCCCGGCTGAATACCGATCAGAAGTCTGCGTACGAGCGACGGTGCCGCGTTCGACGCAGCATCAGGCGCCCGTAGCCGCTCCCGTCGACCAGTACGGATCCCCGACCGTGCGGCCCAGTTGGGACGCCTGCTCTCGCGTCATCGCGGCGAGGCGTTCGATCTCCGCTGGCGTGCTCATCGTGAGTGGAAACGTCAGGCTGAATGCCAGCGACTCACCGCTGGAAGGATCACCAACCGCGCATCCGACCGCACCGATCCCCGGCAGCGATTCGTCCAGCGCGACCGAGAAGCCCGTGCGACGGGTTTCCGCGATCCGCCGCAAAAGTTCGGCGACCGTATCCGGCGCAGCGGACGAAGTTGCCGGCAACCCGCCGGCGAATCGATGCGCGACGGATTCGTCTGGCTCTCGCGCCAGAAGTGCCCGGCCGGTCGAGCCGGCCCATGCGGGCCCGCGTTGCCCCGGAAAGGTGACGACGCGCAACGGATGAATGCCGGGATGAACACGGAGCACGACGACTTCCTGCTCGTCGAGAACAGAGATGTACCCGGTATGTCCCGTCTGTTCGCACAATCCGCTCAACGCCTTGTCCATCATGCTGAGCAAGGGTGTCGACGCCCGGACCATATGCGCAAGCTCGAGCAGCATCAATGCTGGCCCGTAGGCAAGCGTCCCGGGATCGCGTTCAAGGAGCCTCTGCTCCGCCATCTGCTTCAGGACACGCGACGCCGAACTCTTCGGCATGTCGAGGTATTGGACGACGTCGCTGACCGTCACGGCACGCCGCAGACGAGTCAGAAGCTGGAAAATCGCACTGGTGTTTTCGAGAGAGCCCATCGTCGGTTCCATATTTTGGAACTATGTTCCACAATAAGAAACATGATGGCGGGAACCTCCCTAGACAACTAGTAGGAATTTCCCGGACGGCGGATGTCACGGTCCGCCCCCGCTTTCGAAGATTGCGCCGCTGGAGCCCGGTCGGCCGAACTCTCCTTACCGCGCAAAGCGAACCTGCCGGCGTTTTAGACCGCTCGCCGCCAGCACGATCAGCGACACGCCCCCGATCATCACAGTCGCCAGCGCGTTCATCTCCGGATTCATCCCCAGCCGCACCCGGGAGAACACCACCAGCGGCAGCGTGGTCGAACCTGGCCCGGAGAGAAATGCAGACAGAATGAGGTCGTCGAGCGAAATCGTGAACGACAGCAGCCATCCGGACACTATCGCCTGAAAGATCGCCGGGAGCGTCACGTGAAAGAACGCGGCGACCGGGCCGGCGCCGAGATCAAGCGCGGCCTCCTCGATGGCGATATTCAGCTCCTTGACGCGCGACTGAACGATGACCGCGACGTAGGACACGCACAGCACCGTATGTCCGATCGTCATCGTCATCCATCCGCGCCCGGACGGCCAGCCGAGACTTTGCTCGAGCGCGACGAACAACAGCAGCAACGCGATGCCGAGCACCACTTCGGGAATGACGAGCGGTGCATTGATCAGCAGCGAAAACGCGGACCGCCCGCGAAAGCGATTGAAGCGCGCGAGAATGAAGCCCGCCCATGTGCCGATCAGGACCGACAGGCACGCGGTGCAAAACGCGATTTTCAGCGAAAGCCCGGCCGCGTGCAGCAGTTCGTCGTCGCGCGTCAGCTCGGCATACCATCTCAACGACGCATGGGACCACACGCTTGCGAGCTTCGAATCGTTGAACGAGTAAACGATCACGCTCGCGATCGGAAAGTACAGGAATGCAAATCCGAGAACGAGCACGAGCACGCTCGCCTTGCCAGTCATGTTCTTCACGCCGTGCCTCCACGCTCGCGGTTCTGGTAATGCTGAAATGCGGCGATCGGTACGAGCAGCAGCACCATCATCGCGACGGTGATGGCCGCCGCCGCTGGCCAGTCCATATTGTTGAAGAACTCGTCCCACATCAACCGCCCGATCATCAACGTATCGGATCCGCCGAGCAGTTGGGGGATCACATATTCGCCGACCGACGGAATGAACACCAGCAGGCTGCCGGCGACAATCCCGTTTCGCGCGAGCGGGATGGTGACGCGAAAGAACGCCTCCACCGGCCCGGCGCCGAGATCGTAGGCCGCCTCGAGCAGGCGCATATCCATCTTCATCAGGTGCGCGCACAACGGCATGACCATGAACGGCAGGTACGAGTACACCATCCCGATATAGACGCCGATATCGGTGTGATAGAGACGCAGCGGCGACGCGATCAGGCCGGCTGCCATCAGCGCGCGGTTGAGTATGCCGTCGTCCTTGAGAATGCCGCTCCACGCATAGACCCGCAGCAGGAATGACGTCCAGAACGGCAACATCACGCCGAGCAGCAGCACGTTCCTGCGCGCCGGCGACGCCCGCGAAATGCAATACGCGAACGGAAAGCCGAGCACGAGACACAGGACGGTCGAGATCGCCGCGATCTTCAGCGAACTGAAGTAGGTCGACACATAGAGACTGTCGGTCAGCACGTTGGCGTAATGCTGCAGGCTCAATACGATTCGAATCAGCGAATCCGACACGACGATCGTGTCCGTATAGGGCGGGCTTCGGAGCGCGACGTCTGAAAAACTGATCTTGAGGACCAGCAGAAACGGGATGGCGAGCACCAGCGCGAGCCAGGCCGACGGAACGGCGATCGCGAAGCTGCGCCGGCTCGGCACAATCGAGCCGAGCCATGCCGGCACGCGTTGCAGCACGGCCGGCAACCGGCGGCGCTGCGTCAACTGAATGCGGGAAATGTTCATGCGGTCAGCACCATCACGTCGTCTGCGTCCCAGCATAGGGAGACCTCTTCTCCCGCGGCGGGCAGGCGTTCGCCCGTCCCGCTCGCGACCGGCACATGCGAGAGCAACGTCCTGCCCCCCGGAAGCGCGACATGGAAACTCGAATAATCGCCCATGTACACCGTGTCGACGACCGTGCCGACAGCGCAGTTGCGTTCACCGGCAATCCGTCGGCGCGAAACCCTGACCCTGGTCGGGCGGACCGAAACGGCGACCGCCATGCCGGGCGACCCCGTGATGCCGTGGCCGACGTATATCTCCGACTCGAGTTGCCCGCAGCGGATCACCGTATGATCCGGGCTGCTCTCGTGCACGGTTCCCTCGAGAATGTTGGTCGTGCCGATGAAACTCGCCGTGAACCTGCAGTTCGGATACTCGTAGACGTCGCGAGGCGTTCCCGTCTGCACGATGTTTCCGGCGCTCATGATCGCGAGACGGTCAGCCATCGCCATGGCCTCCTCCTGGTCGTGCGTCACCATGATGCAGGTCACGCCGACCTTCTCGATGATCTTCACGAGTTCCAGCTGGGTCTGCTGGCGAATCTGCCGATCCAGTGCCGACATCGGTTCGTCGAGCAGCAGGAGCTTCGGCTGTTTCGCCAGCGATCGCGCAAGTGCGACGCGCTGCTGCTGCCCGCCGGATAGCTGATCGGGCCGCCGGTTCGCAAACGAGGTCATCTGCACCAGCTCGAGCATCTGCATGACGCGCTCCCTGCGGGCACGCCGCGTCATCTTTTCCCATTTCAGACCGAACGCGACGTTCTGCGCGACGCTCAGATGCGGAAACAGCGCATACGACTGAAACATCATGTTGACCGACCGCCGATACGGCGGACATTCCGTGATGTCCATGCCGTCGACGAAAATGCGGCCCGAAGTCGGTGCCTCGAAGCCGGCCAGCATGCGCAACAACGTCGACTTTCCGCATCCGGAACTGCCCAGCAGCGCAAACAGTTCGCCCTTGCCGACGCAGAGGTCGGCCTCCTGCACGGCAATCGCATCGCCGAACTTCTTGACCAGTTTCTCGATGCGAACGAAACCTGTGTCGCTGCGAGCGGTGTCGCCTGGGTTGGCCTGCCGCTGAAACAGCGGTGCGGCATCGGTGAGATTCATGGGGTGCTCGCTTGTCTGAAAATGAAATCGGATTCCGTCGGCATGCGCGTCGCGCGCCATGCCCGATATCAGAACGTATAGACCAGCGTCGTACCGATCACGTCATTGCTTTTTCGCCATGAGCCGTCGGCGCGCTGGAACACGTTCTTGTTGGCCCAGTCGTGGCGGTACTCGACCTTTATCGTGTAGTTCACGGCCGGGTAGAACATCAGGTCGAACGCGACGTCCTGCCGATTCGCCCCGCGACACTCGAGTCCGTTGCCGCTCGACGCGGCCAGACAGAGCGGATCGATCCCGAAGCCGTTCAGACCGTCGGTTCCGGCCGAGGCGGCGCCCGCCTGGGCACTGCCGCCGACATAGGTATTCCCGCCTCCGCCGCCGTTACTGCTGTCGTTCAGATAATCCCAGCGCAACGCGACGCCCATCAGGCCGATCGTCGGCAGGTGCCATTTGCGCGTGTACAGCATCGAAAGCCCCCACCATGTTGCATCCCGTCCGTTCCATGCCGCATGCTTCTGCTTGCCGAAGTCCACTTCCGCGTTGAACGTCGTGTCCGCAACCGCGTAGGTCGCGTCGATGTCCATGAACATGTAGGTCGAAAACGGCGATGCAGCCGTACAGTTGTAGCCGAAGCCCCCCGACGCGCAATCGCCGCCGGCATTGCCCGAATAGATCGCCTGGCGACCGATCGCACCCGCCCAGCCCACGTCCCAGGCGCCCTTGCTGCGATCGATGCGCCAGTTGATCATCGGCGTGAGACTCGTATGCAGGCGTCCGCTCGAATCGGATGCGGTCGCCGCGTGCGTCAGGTTCTGCGCATTGCCGACGATCACCTTCCAGCTGTAGTCGCCCTTGGAACCGTTGTATCCGGCGCCGACGAAGTAGCCGGGAATGCTGAAGTCGTACAGGAGGTTGTGCGTCAGCGTCGGCAGCAGGTTGGATTGCTGCGACTCGTAGCCTGCGACGCTGGGCATGAGGCCGAACAGGAACTGGTTCGTGTCGTCGTGCGGGATCGTCACGAAGGCCGAATTGAAAATATTGTTTCCCTTGGCACCGTCGAGCGTCGTATTGCCGGCACCGCGGTTGGGCTGAATCTGGATTTCGGCGGAAGGGGCGGTAGGCCCGACGCCGAACGTCTTCTTGATGTCGAGGTATACGTCGCCCATGTTGCCGCCATAGTACGTATACCCGCTGTTGTGATCGAGAAACGAGACGCCGCCGCTGCGCGCGTTCCGGTTGTACAGATACATCGGGTCCAGATAGCCGGTGATCGACAGGCCGGCGGTCGGCCCCTCGCTCGCCGCCGTACTCAGCGTCTCGACCTGCAGATTCTGTCTGGCCACTTGCTGCTTGAGATCGGCGAATTCCTCCTCCGAAACACCCGGATTCGCGCTCCCCGACTTCGCCGGCGCATCCTTCGCGGCCCGCTCCAGACTGTCGACCTTTCGTTGTAGCACCTGCAACTGCGCCTTCAGCTCGTCGACGACCGTGTCCGCATGGGAAACCGCCGGCACACAGGCCATCAGCAACGCTCCAATCCGCTTGTTCATCCCGTGCCTCCTCACCGTGCCAATTATTTCGTTATGCATATCAATATGGATATATTCATCGCGTGCGACGCCGTCATGCCGGCGCCGCGCCTGCCTATCGTCCGGCTTTCAGTTCGAGATAGTCCCGATTGATCTGGCGCATCAGGGAGATCGGCAGTGGCTTCTCGAGCGTCACCCGCTTCATGTCCTCGGGGAGCGGAAAGATGGCCGGATCGTTCATGATCTTCGGATCGATCAGCGGACGCGCAGCGCTGACCGACGTCGGATACTTGATCTCATTGGTTTGCATGGCCGATACATCCGCGCGCAACATGAAGTCGATGAACTTCATCGCATTCTCCTTGTGCGGCGAGCCCGCGGGAACGGCGAACATGTCGACCCAAAGCGGCGCACCCTCCTTCGGAATGACGAAGGTCAGATCGAATTTTCGTCCTGCCGCCTTCGCCTGGAGCTTCGCCGTTTGTGCGTCGCCGGAGTACGCCACCGCGGCGCACACGTCCCCTCCCGCGAGATCCGCGATATAGCTGGACGAGCTGAACTGAGTGACATACGGGCGAATCGCCTTGAGCTTGTCGAGCGCGGTCTTGAAGTCCTTCGGGTCCTGCGTATCGGGATTGAGCTTCGCCCCGAACAACGCATCCTGGAAGGTCTCGCCGCCGTTGTCCTGCAGCGAGATCCCGCACGACTTCAGCTTGCCGGCCCACTTCGGGTCGAAGATCATGTCCCAGCTGTTCAGCGGGGCATCCGTGCCGGCACGCTTCCTGACCTCGGTCAGGTTGTAGGCCAACCCCGTGATGCCCCATACGTACGGCACGCCATATTCCCCCTTCGGATCGTTGATCTTGATCAGATTGACGATCTGCGGATCGAGGTTCTTCAGGTTCGGCAACTTCGCCGGATCGAGCCGCGCGAACAGGCCGGCGTCCTTTTCCTTCGCGAAGTAGTTGTTGCTGGGCACGACGATGTCGTAGTCCGATCGCCCCGCGAGCAGTTTGGTCATCAGCGTGTCGTCGGTATCGTAAACGTCGTACGTCACCTTGATGCCCGTTTCCTTCTCGAACTTCTCGACGGTGCCCGGCGCGATGTTTTCCGAGAAGTTGTACACATGAAGCACCTTGGCCTCGTCGGCATGCGTCGCCGTGCAACAGACCGCCGCCGTGATCGCGCACGAAACCGCCGCGAGAATCGCCTTCAGAGTGGATTGAGTAAGCATGGCTGCGTGCACCTATTGACGATGTGAAGGATTCGCCGGCGACATCAGGCGACCGGCCACCTTGAACCGGATTCGCGTTGCGTTGCCGGGAAGATAAGAAAGCGGCACGTCCTCCTGCTCGAGGATCTCCACCGTGGCCGGATCGGCGCCCGCGTGAACGGCGCCCCGGATCGCCTCATCCCGCAAGGACGCCAGCGTCTCGTCGCGGATGTCGTCGCGCATCGTCACGATGCGATCGACCTCGCCGCTGACGTCGCCGATCGCCACGCCGATCGCGTTGGCCGCACCGAAGTTGGCCGGGCGGATGACTTCGTCGGCGCCGTCAATGCGATCGGGGAACAATGCGCTTCCGCCGCCGACCAATATGACCGGCAACGGCATACCACTGGTCCTGATTCGCTCGACGCCGCCCGCCAGTTGCCGCAGCACCGTATTGAATGCAGCCCGGCAGAAGCCGGCCGACACGGCCGGCACGCGATCGCCGATGCAAAGTCCGGTGCCGAGAACGGACGCGACGTCGGTCAGCGTCAACGTCGATCCGCCGAACACCATCGCTTCGCTGGTCAGGCGATAGCCAACGCTTTGCGGGCCGATCACCGGCGCGCCGTCCGGACCGCGCCCGATCACCGTGCCGCCGCCGATTCCCAGCGAAATGATGTCCGGCATCCTGAAGTTCGTCCGCACGCCGCCGATGTCGACGGCGAGCGCTGACTGGCGCGGGAATCCCTTCATCAACATCCCGATGTCCGCGGTGGTGCCGCCGACGTCGATGACGATCGCATCCTTGCGCCCCGACAGAAACGCCGCGCCCTTCAGCGAATTGGTCGGCCCGCACCCGATCGTGAGCACCGGAAACGCACGGGCGACATCGGCCGCCATCAGCGTGCCGTCGTTCTGTCCGATCATCGCGCGCGCGTGGTCGAGCCGCGTCGCCTTGAGCGCGTTGCCGAACCCGGTAATGACGTCCTCGATCACGTCGCCCAGCGCCGCATTCAGGATCGACGCGTTTTCGCGAGGCAGAAAACCCACCGATCCGATCCGGTGCGAAAGCGTGACGGGTATCGCGCCGAGTTCATCCCGCACCCACTGCTCGACCAGGCATTCCTGTTCGGGATTGATGTTGGAAAACACGCCGCACACGGCAATTGCGTCGACGTTGCCGCGCCATTGGCGAACGGTATTCCGGATCTCGCTCTCGACGAGCTTGCTGAGGAGACGGCCGTCGTATTCGTAACCGCCGCCCACGATGTGCCATTGCAAACCGACGGCCGCCGCGAGATCGCGCGGCCAGTTGGCCAGTGGCGGCACGGACGCGGATGACGGCCCCGCCAGCCGGAGCAGACCGACGCGCCGCAGCCGTTTGCGTTCGACGATCGCATTGGTGCAATGCGTGGTGCCGAGCATCGCCAGTCCGATCTCGTCACGCGCAATGCCGGTATCCGACAGCAACTGCTCGATGGCGGTGCGCACGCCGCCGAACACGTCGACAGTCGTCGGCACCTTCGCCGTCGCGATGCACGTCAGGTTTTCATTCAGGATCGCGGCGTCCGTATTCGTGCCGCCGACGTCGATTCCGATTCGATAGACGGTCATGCGCGCCTCCTTGCAATCGATTCGACCGGCTCGTAGTCCACCTCGTAGCCGAAGTATCGGGGGCCGGTCGTCCGGATACCCTGCTCAGTGCGCCACTGGTCATGACACGGGCACGCGAGCAGCGCGACACGCATGCCGTACGTCAGCGTTTCGGTCGGAATGGCATGCCCGGTTTCATGATCGACGAGCGTGATCAGGTCAGGCGTGGTCGCCAGGACCCCTTGCGCATCCTGCGCGACCAGAAACTCGTTCTGAAAATTCACGGTCACGCTGCGCCCGGTGTGCCGCTCGATGCCCGCGATCACCATCGAGCCGCGCGTGAATCCTCCCGTCGTGCGACGCTTCAGGTCGGCGATCTTCCCTTCGATCAGCAGGTAGCCGTTCAGCGCATCGGCCAGATCGGCCACGACGTTGCCGGTCTGACGATCGCCGGCCCGCGAAATCAGCCGGCCGATATCCTCGGCCAGCGTGATCGAGCCCGGTATCGCGCACCGACGTACTTCCTCGCCGGTCAGCGGGAAATCGCAAGCCGTTGCGTTCGCACCCATTGCGTCCACCAGCGGACGGCAGAGGCGTTCCCCCCATTCACCGTCGCTCGGATGCACGGTCGCGCGATTGCCGCGTTCATCGGCAAACGTGGCGATGCGGGCTGCCAGGCCATGCAGATGAAACGACACCATCTGATATTCCGGAAACGCGCGTCCCATCGCATCCGCGTCGACGACCGGCAGCCGGCGTCGCGCGGCCAGGATGAGCGGCACCAGCGAATTGCCGCCGCCGATCTCGACGGGCATCGTCGCGAATGCCCGCTTGCCGAGCGCGGCCTGCATATCGTCGAACACGATGTCCAGTTCCCGCCCAGATGGCAATTTTTCGATCGAGACCGCGGGCGCGCCCATCATCGATGTCGGCAGGATCAACGCGCCGGCCGGCACCTCGTTCACGTCCAGCAGTTCGATCGGGCCGCTGCGGCGAATTTCATCCAGCGCGATGTAAAGCCCGATCGCCGTATCGCCGCCGCCGCCCGTGCCCAGGACTGCTGCCCCCAATGCGATGTTTCTCACCGCGCCTTCGTCAAGCCGCCGCATGCATGCCCCCTGCCGCTGCGCCCGGTCGACTGTCCGGCCCGATTGTCCGTCGTTCCATGTCTTGAGTGCCCCTTTGGTTCTCGGATTAGATCGCCACGCCGGATGCAAGCCGCGTCCAGCAGCGTGGTACCGAGAATCAGGCGCCAAATTCGGATGGTCACTAGACAAGATGCGCAACGGGAAGCGCGTCGGTTATCCCGGCGGGATAACGCGCCAGCCGTGCGGGGCAAAACCGCGTCAGCTGGCGCTGCGTGACAGCTTCAATGCGAAGTGCAGCGCGAACTGGGCGCCGTCCCGGATGGGCACGCAACCGACGATCTGCTCGATCTTGTCCAGCCGATACTTGAGCGTCTTGGGGTGAATGCCCAGGCGATGGGCCGCCAATTTATGCGACTGGCCCGCGTCGAAGAAGGCTTCCAGCGTACGCACGAGCTCGCTTTCCTGCGCCCGGTCGTGACCGGCGAGCACACCGACCATGCTGTCGACCCAGCGTCGCGCGGCCGGTTGCGATGCGATCTGGCAAAACAGCACGTCGAGCGCGACATCGTCGTACACGACCGGGCCGTCGGCCAGCGCGGCGGCATCGAGCGCCAATACCGCCTGGGCGTCCAGCACGCTTCGATACAGGTCCAATGCGGAGTCGACCGGGGCACCGCATGCGATCCGCCAGGCCTCGCGGTCGGTATCCGCGAGGCGCTCCCATATCCGGCGAAGCCGCATGTCGATCGCCTGCCGCGGGCCGCCGGACGACGCACCGCGCGGAATCGCCGGCAACCAGAGCAAACGCCCGTCCCACTCGAATACGAGCGGTTTCGATTCGATTGCATAGATCGCCCGCCAGATCGGCCGGCCTCGTGCCTCGAGCGGCGTCGACGCATCGCATGATGCTCGCGCGGGCTCGAACAGAACTGCCACGCTCAGCGGCGACAGATCGAGCGACTTCGCCATCGCCAGCTCATTCGCCCGGTCGACGTCGCCTGCGGCAAGGTGCACCAGCCAATCCCTGAACGGTTCGGCGTAGGCCTCGTCGGCCACGCGCTGCTTCGTCAGTTCCAGCGTCAGAAGCGCCGCCGCCTGCTCCATCGTCGCGACTTCCAGCGGGCTGGGCTCCATCCCGTCGGGCACGTTCACGATCAGGTAGCCGTCGACCGGCGTATCGGGCCGGCGGCCGAGGGCGACCATCCAGGCGGCACTCCTCACGACAGTCCGGGTCGGAACGATAGACGCAGGCAGATTGGCGGCGATATCGGCGGCACTCCATTCGTCCGATGCCGCGTAAAGCACGCCACGATCATCCAGCACGACGACTGACCGTCGCAGAACGCGCGCGAGCAGCGACACGAGCGTATTCAATCCGCCGCCGTTCAACATTTCCGTCAGCAGCTGCTGCTGAATCACGCCGGCTTCGCGCGCGACGTAGCCGTCCTCGCGTTGAACGGCGCAGATGAGCGGCGTCAGGATTTCCGCGTAATCGACGCTGAGCGGGAGTTCAAACAGCGGCAGCGAGAGTTCGTCCGCCATCTGCAATACGGCCGGCTGCAACGGATCGATCAGTCCGGCCTGAAACACGAGTGCCGCGCAACCGCCGCGGCTCAATTGTCTGATCAGTGCGACCTGCCGATTCGTGTCGCTTCCCGTAAAACTCAATGTCGTCAGAAACAGATGATGGCGAATATCCCAGTCATCCTCATGCTCGGTGACTGTCTCGAGTACATTCACATGATTCACGACATTCGCCTGGCCGCCCTTGCCGGCGATCAGTCGCGCCTCCTTCATCCCACCGACGCGAGACGCCTCGCCGACCGTCATCCCCATATCGTCCCCCCCTCTGATCCAGCTCTGATTGCTACAACCTCTGCCTCGCGGCGCTCCCGCGAAGTGCCGGCATGATACCGAGCCAATAGACGTTTGAGGACTCTCTTGGTGTGGAGGACCAAAAACCGGAACCGGGTGGCTCACATGAAGCCGAAGCGACGGAAGTTGATATCCGACGCCGCCAACACGCGGATGGCCGATCCCCTGGACGTGCGCCTGCGCTGCAAGGCGACTGAATGGATGCACTGGTAGCGGATGGCTGCGGGCGCCGACAATGACGAGGGTATTTCCGGAACCCGGTTTCGAATTCCGGGATTGCAGTCGACAATCGCCAGGAAATCCAGGCGGCTCAGCGAGAGGGCTCTTTCTTCGGCGCGGTATTTATCATGAGTCTGCACGCCAGGGATGGGCCGAACCCGCATCGGCCCGGACCTCACAGGAGACCGGCCTTTCTCGCGGCGGCGGCGGCCTGTGTGCGATTCAGCACATTCAGGGCTCTGAATATGGCCGTGACGTGCGCCTTGACGGTCTTCTCGGATAGATCCAGCTTGTCTGCGATGACTTTGTTGGGGACACCGTCGGCGAGATACCGGAGTACGTCGATCTGTCGCCGCGTGAGTGGTCCGCCAGGGGAAGACCGTGCCGAACGGTGGGAATCGTCAGCATTCGGTGAGACTTGCTGGTCAAGCACGAGCGGCGGCACGTAGCGCTCGCCGATCAGCACCATCTTGATCGCAGAAAGCACTGTATGCGGGCCGGCCGATTTCGGGACATAGCCGAGTGCGCCACGCGCAAATGCAGCGCGTACATCGCCAGGATCTTCGGACATCGACAGAACGATGATCTGTACCTCCGGACGGATGCCTGCAATCGTGGAAATGGCTTCGAGGCCATTCATCCCGGGCATCTTCAGGTCGAGCACAACGGCATCTACATCGGTATCCTGACCAAGTATCCGCATGGCTTCGTCTGCATTACCGACCTGTTCGACAGTCAGGCCTTTCTCGCTCTGGCAAAGCAGGGCCGCTACACCGTCCCGGAGGACCGGATGGTCGTCGACGATGAGTATCTTCATGGCAATCGAACAGATGAATAACCGATGAAAGGAAAGGTCTTAAGACCTTCGTCCTATTCAGGATTCCTATATCAATAGGATAGTCAAAGGTCGTAATGCTTCAGTCTTATTTTAATTTCGCGCCTCGTTAGCCCAACGTCGCGTTTACATTTTCTCGAAAATTGCCAAGACTGAATCCCGTTAGTTCCTAATGCGAGTCGACTGCTTGGAAGTCAATTCGGGTAGTCATCGTCAAGGATGACGCGATGACGATTACAGGCTCATCAACCTGAACGACATTGATTTGGCTGCATCTTCGATGCAATTGGAGCAAGCCATGTGCATTGCCAATACCAGCGACGCAGTATGGGAATTGAATATGTCGTATCTGTGGCTCGCGCAACGCTTGCTGCAGGAAGATCGCGCGAGAGGCATGTTTCGCCTCGGCCTGACGGCCGATATGGCCGCCGCGCTGCGTTGGGTGTCATCTGCCGGCGCGTGCAGGCAAGCGCGCACATGCATGCGCGACCGATCTGCAGGGCGGTCGCACGATGCAGAATAGAAATCCGCCGCACCCGGGCAAGCGTTCCGGCTAGCGTTCATCGCCTCCTGCCCGCGCACGCGCGCCGGCCGCGATGAGATTGCCAATCGCGGCACGCAGCTTGCCATTCGGGATCGGTTTGTGCAGTAGCAGGCAACCGCTGGCATGCGCCTCGGCGAGCCGTTCGGCGCCCGTGTCGCCGCTGATGAGCATTGCCGGAATTTCCGCGTTGTATTCGGTGCGTAGTCGCTCGATGACTTTCAGGCCGTTGGTGCCGCGGAGGCGGAAGTCGCAGACGATCAGATCCGGGAGCCTGGAACACGCGGATAGCTGCTCGACCGCATCTTCGTCGGAATCCGCCGCAATCGTCTCGTAACCCCACATGCCGAGCAGTCTTGACATTCCCTCGCGAATCGCCGGCTCGTCATCCACGATAACGACGAACCCTCCGGTTTGAATGAAATCGCGAGTGATCTCCGGGGACGTGCTCAATTGGCGGGGTATCTCGTCGGACCGGTCCAGGCACACTTCGAAGCACGACCCTCGACCGGGCTCCGAGCGGACGGTCAGACCACACTCCATCAGGTCAACCATGCGACGTACAATCGCGAGGCCCAATCCCAGGCCTTTACCGCGATCACGCTCGGGATTGTCAATCTGGTAATACTCCTGAAATATCAGATCAAGCTGATCGTGTGGAATACCCCGCCCCGTGTCCCATACTTGAATCGCGATGCGTGGTCCCCGGCGGCGACAGCCAACTACTACCCGGCCCGCATCCGTGTAACGTATTGCGTTCGACACGAGATTGCGCACGACACGCTCGAGCAGCACCGGATCGGTATCGACGATCGCTCGGCACGGTACGCGTGACAGCCGAAGATTTTTTTCCGACGCGTCGAGTACGTGGTCGTTGCATACGTGCGCCAGCAATGCATCGAGCTGGAACGGCCGCCGGTGTACCTCGATTACTCCGGCGTCGAGCCGGGAGACGTCGAGCAGAGCGCCAAAAAGCATGTTCAGCGTATCTGTCGACTGCTCGATCCGAAGAAGGATTCGCTCCCTTTCGGAAGAAGTCGCCGCGCCGCGCAGTGCACCGACCAGCAGACTCAGCGCGTGAGACGGTTGGCGCAGGTCGTGACTCGCCGCCGCGAGAAAGCGCGATTTGGCCAGATTCGCTTCTTCAGCGATCTGCTTCTGGCGCAACAGGTCATCCGCAAGCTGCTTCGCGGTTTCGTTGCGTGCACGCAAATCGGTCGCGAGCTGTTCAGCCTGGAAGCGCAAGCGGATGTTTTGTGTCGCGCTCCGGTTGGCGAGCAATCCGAGGTAGGCGATGACACAGATGAACAGGAACATCATGGGAGCGGTCGCCTGCTGGACCCGGTTGGCCGAGAACGCAGCGACAAGAACATACGGAACGGTGGCCGGCAACAGGAATGCAAGGAACGCGGGGAAGTAAGTGCCGAAGACCGGCACCGCGCCAGCGACAACGCCAAGCGCGGCCGTGACTGCAAGGCTCTCGACCTCGAAACCGCCCCCATTCGCGAGCCTGATCGACGACCAGCCCCAGCCGATGCCAGCCGCCGCGCTGCACGCAATGAAGGCCGCCGCCCAGCGTGATCCAAGACGCACTTTCGTCGCCGAGCGCAGATAGCGCCAGGCCAGAATGGCATGGACGATGGAACAGGCCGCAATGTACGCAACCCACGCGGGGCCGGCAAATGGATCGAGGTGTCCCAGTCGGTTCAGCGAAATCGCGAGCGTAGCAGCCAGGAGCGTGCCACCGGACACGCTCAACGTCACGGTGCTGTAAACGATCTTCAGTTGCTCCGCAGCAATCGATTTCTCTGGATACTTCGCCATTTGATGAGCTCCGTTCGCTGCGCACGGGATTCCAGTATTGCTCCGGCGAAGAACGTTGATCAACCTGCCCTGCAGGACGACCCACCGCTGCGTGGTACCGCAATCAGTATGGCTCGCGCAATGAGAAGGGTCTATGGTGCTTCGCGCCAGTGCGCCAAATCACATCGGCGAACAAGAACAACAAAATGAGAACTGTGGGTAATGACAATGAAGAAGCTGATTGTCGCAGCCGCGCTACCCTCCTCCGCCTGCATCAACGTGTACGCGAACGGCAAAGGCGACGCTCACCGTTTCCAAACAGCAAGGCCCTGATCATGGCGATCGGTCATGGAAGTCGAGCATGACAATTCATGACAGTCGGCCCCTGATTCAAGACGTATGCTTGTTCTTGCAATGACCCCAATCGTTGCTTGTCCGAGTCGGATGTGCCAGTCAACCACCGAATCTTCCCCGGGTCCGGTGGTTCTTTTTTTCCGGTGTCGCCTATCGGCGGCCAAGCGGGCAACAGCACGGATTCGCCGACAGCCTTGCGTGCCCCGACGCCGGACCGATGCGCCATGTGATAGAGAACGCTGGAAATCGATGGGCCATATTTCAATAGCAAACTTAAATGGCACGTTTGCGTTTTATCCTGGTCAACATCACCGAGCCATCCCCGTTCGGTTCCATCGGTTCAGTGACGCCTTGCACCGCCAGGGCGAGATCTTCATGAGGTGAGACAGTGCGATTGAAAGAGATTCGGTGTCCGTGGCAAAGACGAACCGGGGCGGTCATGGCGGTTGCGCTAGCCGTCGCCGTCCCGCCTCCCGCTTTGGCGGCAATCGATCGACAGGTCGTGCGACCGTCCGATACCGATGGCACGATTTCCGCCGGCATCGAGCCGTACATCGTTTATTCGGTGCGGGGAGACGCACCGGGCCCGCTTCTGGTCTTTATTCCCGGAACCGGCGGGGAAACCCCTAAAACCGCGAAGACCGAACAGGCATTCATCGGGACAGCGCTCGCCCACGGTTATCGGGTCATCGTTCTGTCGTACATCGATACACCGGCGATCGCTCAGGTCTGTACCAAGCGCGTTCTGGCGAATGACCCGGCCTGCGCCGAGCAGGTACGCCAGAAGCGCGCATTCGGCGACGACACGACCGCACGGATCAACGATGCGCCGCAAGACGCCATCGTTCATCGCTTGACTGCCCTGATTCGCTATCTTGCAGCGCACGATGCCGGCGATCATTGGGAGCAGTATCTCGCGGGCACACGGTTGAACTGGCGTGCGATCGTCCTGTCCGGGCAGTCGCAAGGAGGTGGAATGGCGGCCTACATCGCGAAACGTATCGCGATCGGCGGCGTGATCGATTTCTCGGGCGGTTGGGACATGCGCTCCGATGACGATATTGCGTCATGGTATTCCACTCCGAGCGCAACGCCGCCAGAACGCTGGTATGGGACCTACCACGTCGACGAGAAGTTCGCGTCGGCGATTGCGGCATCTTATCGAGCGATGGGCATACCGGCATCGCATCAATTCCCGCTGAGCAAACCCGTTCGCCATCCGGAAGGAAAGAACCCGGGACATGGCGAAGGAGCAAGCAATCCAGTGTATCGGGGAATCTGGGAGACGATGCTGACCGGGCTCGCGCGACACTAGCGACGCGGGCAGCGACGCGGTGGCCGCGATCAGGATGCGGGGTTGGCACTGGAAAAGTCGGGATATCGGCGCCGGGAGCGCAAGCCGTCGCGTGAAGCCTGGACCGGGATGTGTTTCGTGAGTGTTGCGGAGAAGATCGTGTCGCTGATGGATCGCCTGTTGTCCCGCGGAGTGGAACAGCAACCGACACAAAGACGAGTACTTGTGCGCGTTTGGCTCGACGAAAAGGGGCGTGTCCGCGACCTCAAGGTCAGACGGAGCTGCGGCGATCCGAATCTCGACGAGAAGGCACTCCACGCTATCGCCGTGATGCAGTTTCCGGGCGGCCATCTCGGCTCCGGTGGAAAATCCGCGAAGCGCTGGCACGATCTCGCTTATCCGGTCGAATGATGTGCCGGCGCGCCAGCCGCTTTTACCGAACGGCGAACGCGTGACATCAATGGCGCTCACACTGGCTTGTCTCGCGCAGACCGGATCCCCAGTCTTCGTAACCTTACCGCTGGCCGTTACGTAGGATACCCAATCTGATCCTTCCGTATCAGTCGAGTTCGTCGACCCTGGATGCAGCATTGTTCCAGATCCGCTCCACCGCGCTGTCTGGATTGCCCTTCTGCGAAGCAATTCGGCAAAGCTCGATGCTCAACGGTTCCACAGAGGAATCGTCGCCGACGATTTTCAGCAAACCCGATCGCAGCTCCCGGGCAATGGTCAGTTCGGGAAGCCAGGCAATCCCCTCGCCGAGCAGCGCGACGGCCTTCAACGGCTCGACCAGTTCCGCCTCGAAATGAAGCGTCGCTCGACGCTCGATATCCAGCCGGTCGTAAAGATTGCGCGTGACACGCCCCAGAAACGACATTCTGCTGTAGCCCAGGATCGGAATGCGCCCTCCCGGCACCGCATCCAGCGAGTAGAGCGCCCTCCCGCCACTATCGCAGCCGGCCACCGGCACCAGTCGATCGTGTCCGATTCGAATGCTTTGGATACCGTATCGCTCGAGATCGTCGGCAACGCCGGTGCTTCGCCAGCAAATCAGAAGCTGACTCGCGCCGCTGCGCAATAGTTCGACACACTCGTCGAAGTTTGCGGTCGCGATCATCGTCGTCACCTCTTCGTGTCCCTGATCGACCCACCAGCCAGGGAAAAATGCCCCCGCCAGCGAATGTGGCATCACGAATCGAACCGTCCGGTCAGCCGCCGAAATCAAACCGCGCGCTTGCGAGCGACTGCCGTACAACTCGTCGATGACGCGCTCCGCCACATCCAGGAACTGCTCGCCCGCCGCCGTCAGCACGACCGGGTAACGACTACGATCAATCAGCGCAACGCCATACCAGTTCTCCAGCGCCTTCACGCGCCGGCTCAATGCCGGTTGGGTCGCATATCGTGTCCTGGCCGCGCTGGAAAAATTTTGCAGGCGCGCCACGGCGACAAAGTCCTCCAGCCACTTCAATTCCATCGGTCGTTCCCTCATCCGTTTTCACGTCGATCCCTGCCAGAAAAACTATTCCCGATTCGCATAGTTACCGCCAAAAGCGGCATTGGCGCTCGCTTGTCGCGGCGGCTAGCCTTCCTTCGTCGCTTCGACTTTGACGGACACGCCAATGCAAAATTCATCGGGATTGCCGGAATTGATCATCGGGGTACTCGGCGGCATGGGACCTTTGGCTGATATCGATTTCGTCAACAAGCTCGTTTCCGCGACGCCGGTCGTACACGAGCGTGAGTATCTACGTGTTCTGCTCGACTCGAATCCGAAAATACCCGACCGTCAGCGCTCGATCGCCGCGATGAGCGAACGCATGCTCTCCGCCGACGCCAACCCCGGTCCGGTACTGGCCGACATGGCACGGCATCTCGAGCACGCAGGCGCGACGCTTCTCATCATGGCTTCGAATACGGCACACGCATTCGAAGCCTACATCCGTGCAGCCGTCTCGATTCCATTCGTCAGCATCATCGAGGAAGCCTGCGACGCGGCCTCCCGCCTGACCGAGCCGTCGCGGCGCGTTGGCATCCTGGCGACCAGCGGTTGCCTGGAAACCTGCCTCTACCAACGTGCAATGCGTCGTCTGGATTGCGAACCGATCCTGTTGACGGACCATCGACAGGAATGCCTGATGCAGTTGATCCATCACATCAAGCTGGGACGTGCCACCGACCGATCCCGGGAGCAGATGCGCTTGCTTGCCGAATCGCTCGTCGATGCAGGTGCCGACGTCGTTATCGCCGGTTGCACCGAGATTCCGCTGACGCTGTCCGGCTTACCGCTGTCACGCCCCATGATCGACGCAACCGACAACCTCGCACGACGCGTCGTCCGGTATGCCAGGCACCTCGAACCCCTTCCCGCCAGAAGCCTTCCCCGTGCCGGCGGCACATGCGAAAGCCGTGCCTCGTGACCCAGCATGTCGGCCGCTGAAGACTGGCGTGCCGGTCACGCTCCTCGCGGGCGGCCCCACATTCCGCGCGACGCGACGCACGCAACCCATCTCAAGACACCCAATCCGGAGACGTCATGAGTGCCATCATCGACGGTTCGCTCGATTCGCGTCCCGATGCACCGGGCAGCGGACTGGTGATCCAGATTTTCATCGGCCTCGCGCTCGGTATCGCTGCCGGGCTATTGCTCAATCGTTTCCCCGAGTACCGACAGGAAATCATTACGCGCTATCTTCAGCCCGCCGGCGAAATATTCATCAAGCTGATTCGCCTAGTCGTCGTGCCGATCGTGTTCACGAACATGGTGGTCGGCATCGCGGGAACCGGAAATGGCAGGACGCTGGGCCGAATCGGCATCAAGACCATCATCTACTTCGAGGTCACCACGACCATCGCCATCGTTCTGGGCCTCGTATTCGGCAACATCCTGCAGCCCGGCGGCGGCATCGACATGTCGCAGTTGTCGCGGACGGGTGTCGACACGATCCACGGGGTGGCGCAAACGCTGCATGAAAGCCGCGGATTCCTGAACCTGCTTCTCGGCATCGTCCCCGACAACATCGTCGGTTCGATGGCGAAAGGCGACCTTCTCCCGATCATCTTCTTCGCCGTCCTGTTCGGAACCGGGCTGCAATCCGTACCCGAGCATGCGAGGAAACCGGTCGTCGACATGTTCCGCGGCATCGCCGAAGTCATGTTCCGGGTCACCGGAATGGTCATGCGATATGCGCCGGTCGGCGTTTTTGCGCTGATCGCCGTGACGACGGCCACATTCGGATTCGGTTCGCTGCTTCCGCTGATCAGGCTCGTCGCGGTCGCCTACTTTGCGATGGCGATGTTTGCCGTCTTCGTACTCGGCATCACGGCACGACTGTTCGGGTTTCGACTGACGACCATCCTGCGCATCATCCGCAGCGAACTGCTCGTCGCGTTTTCAACCTGCAGTTCGGCGACCGTGTTGCCGCAGCTGATGAAAAAGATGCAGGACTACGGTGTCCCGGCACGCATCGCGACGTTCGTGATTCCAACCGGATACTCGTTCAACCTCGACGGTCCGTCGATCTACCTCGGCATCAGCACGCTATTCATCGCGCAGCTCTACGGCATCCATCTCAGCCTGTCGGAACAACTGGTTCTAACGATAACAATGGCCATCACCACGAAAGGCGGTGCGGCGGTGCCCGGATTCATCTTCGTCATTCTGTACGCGACGCTGTCGAGCGCCGGATTGCCCGTCGAGGGCCTCGCGTTGATCGCCGGCGTCGATCGATTGGTCGACATGGGCCGGACCGCGCTGAATGTTCTCGGAAACGCCGTTGCACCGCTCGTCGTCGCGAGATGGTGCGGGGAGTACGACCTCGAACAGGGACGGACGTATGAGCAATCGATGCGTTCCGACAGGATGCCCACGGACTGAAACGGCAAGGCCTGCAACGCGCCTGACTATCTCGCCGGGATAAACGATCCGCGTTCGGTTATCCCCCTCGTCTAGTGACGTTTAGGGCCGAATGACCGATTCTTGGCGGTAAACGCCGCAAGCAATGCACGGCCGGCGCAACGATATGCATCAGGAAGCCGAGAGAACGCCCGGAAAATGGAACTACCGACGAACGAACCCGAAGACCGATCCCGGACCGCGACAGCGACGACAGACGCACCGGCGATCCCGATCAGGCAATTGCCGGCGCGGCATCCGGAACATCTCGCGGCCAGCCGGTCAATCAGGGTCGCGCAGCCGGGCATCAATAAACGGACGGATGACCTTCGACGCCATGGGCAACGTGCGTCCCTTCAGCGAAACCCACGAAAAATGCGCGTCGATGTTCAATGCCGGCTGAGTCGGAATTTCTGCCAGCCCCGGCGCCGCGTGACGCACGCCAATGACGATGGTATCGCTCAGGCGCGCCAATTCGAGCAGATTGCCCAGTTCCCCGCATTGCAGATTGAACAGACGGTCCGGGTGGCCGTCCGGCCCGAATCGTTCCATCAGTGCACGCCGCGTCGCCTCGGGAACGATCGTACTCGCGATCTGGAAGCGCTTGAGGTCGGCCAACGTGGCCGGCAGGTTGCCCTTCAGAATCGGATGCCCCTGACGACACATGATCGCCCCTCTCATGACACCGATGGGTTCGACCGAGAGATCGTGATCCGCCTGAATCGCCCGCGAATCCGCGATCAGGATGTCGAGCGAACGTTCACGCAATGCCTTCAGCAATTGCTCTGGCTCCGTTCGCATGATCTGCAGTTTCAGGTTCGGCTGGTGTTCCGTGACGTATAGCAGCAATGGCGTCATCAGAATCGCGCCCGGGCCGGGCCCCATTCCGATCGATAGACGACCCAGCGATCCCTCGACCATCTGAGCCGCGGAGTCAGTCAGCGCGTCCACGTTGGCGCAAATCACCCGGGCCTGCTCGAGGACAAGCAGTCCCAGCGGCGTCGCTTCGATGCGATGACCGATGCGATCGAACAAAGCGCCGCCCAACTCCTCTTCGAGTGCGCGGATGCTGCGGCTCAGCGCGGGCTGGGTCAAGAACGCGGCATCGGCCGCACGACTGAAGGAGCTCAGTTCGGCCAGCAGGATCACATGCCTCAGTTGGGTGAGGGTCATGACGGGTTATCCATAACTCAAACTCATCATATTTCGCAAAACAATGCATTGGACGTCAATTTTGCCTCACCGTAAGCTTGTCTCACCCTCGGGAAATACACGGAGACCATGACGAATCGCTCCCGGGGACAGATCTCGAGTACGCCACGGGCCTTGCGATGACGGTTGAAGGCCCTGTCCGGTTTCTGGTGCGCATGGAACGGGGCATCCGGTACCGGATCCTGGTGGAGACGGCGTCAAGTGGGAGCGGCATCCGCGCTAGCGGGGCATCGCTCGATCATGAGCCCGGATCGGTATCGGATAGACAATATTCAGGATGTCGAATGAAAGTAGGTTACGCCCGGGTCTCGACGGACGAACAGCACCTCGACCTGCAATTGAACGCACTTCAGCAGTCGGGCTGCGACAGGATTTTCTCCGACCGGGGCATTTCCGGTGCCCGGACCGACCGCCCGGGACTGCAACAAGCGTTGGCGACACTGCAACCCGGCGATACTCTCACGGTCTGGAAGCTGGATCGTCTCGGACGCTCGCTTAGCCACCTCGTTTCAGTCATCGGCGAATTGAACCAGGCCGGTGTTCGTGTCGTCTCGCTGACCGAAGCGATCGATACGCAATCGTCGGCAGGCCGATTCACGTTTCACCTGATCGCCGCACTCGCCGAGTTCGAGCGATCATTGATCAGCGAACGAACCCGGGCGGGTCTCGCGGCTGCGCGCATGCGCGGCAAAAGGCCGGGGCGACGGGCAATACTTGATGCAGAAAAACTCGAACAGGCACGGGGACTGTTGACGCATCACTCGGAAGCCGCCGTCGCGCGGCGGTTCAAGATTCATCAGCGAACGCTTCAGCGCATGCTTAAATCCACCCGCGACACAAGCGGCGAAGCCGCGATGCCGGGCAACGCGAATGCCGCAGCCGGTCGCGCGCCCTTGTACGAGTGCCCGATCTGCATGCAGGCGTCCATGAAAGTGGAAGGCGTCGAGGTATTTGGTTGCAACCGGGCAAAGGGCCTGGGACGCAAAACGGAGCTGCCGCTGTCCGGCATATCGTTTGCGGGTGCCACCGCTCGAACGCGTCTGGAATGCGGAGCCGCGCCAATCTGCGGCACTCCGTCGTGCGTCGCTGCGATCACGTAACCCGGGAAGCATTACAACAATTCGATGGGCAACAAGCGTAAAGACAGCCAACCACCCCACCTGGCTCCCACTTCGATATAGCCGGTTGCACCTGTGCTCCGTACACATGCGGTCACGGCATGCCGCGCAAGCCTCATCCATTTCGAAACAGTCCTCATGACCCATTCCGTATCGTCCCCGCTGCTCGCCCATCGAGTCAGCAATAAGGTCGTCGTGGCCACGGTCGCCGGCAACGCGATGGAGTTCTACGACTTCGTCACCTATGCGTTCTTCGCGATTTATATCGGCAAGGCCTTTTTCCCCGCGTCGACGCCGTCGGCAAGCCTGTTGCTGTCGGTCGCGGTATTTGGCGTCGGCTTTCTTGCCCGTCCATTGGGCGGCATTCTCATCGGTGCGTTTGCAGACCGTGCGGGACGCAAGCCGGCCATGCTGCTGACGATCGGACTGATTTCCATCGGCACCCTGGGTCTCGCGCTCACACCGGCCTACTCGTCCATCGGCATGGCCGCTCCCGTCGTCGTGGTTGCATGCCGACTCGTGCAGGGTCTCGCCCTCGGCGGCGAGGTCGGGCCGTCCACTGCCTATTTGATCGAGATCGCCCCGCCGGCGCGCCGGGGCCTTTATACCAGCTGGCAACTCGCGAGCCAGGGCATGGCGGTACTCATTGCCGGTGTCATCGGGTTGACGGTGATCCTGTGCCTGACGCCTGAGCAGACACAGGCCTGGGGGTGGCGAGTGCCGTTCGCGGCGGGGTTGCTGCTCTTGCCGATCGGGCTGTTTCTGCGCCGGCATCTGCCGGAATCGTTGCAGCGTGACTCGCGCGTTGTGCACGAAGCCGGACTGGCGGGGCTCAAGCAGCACCGAAACGTCATCGTCCTCAGCATGCTGGCCATCCTTGGCGGCACGATCGCAACCTACGTGATCAATTTCATGACCACGTTCGCGATATCCACGCTGAAGCTGTCGCCCGCGGTGGCCATGAGCGCGACGATCGTCAACGGGCTGTTCACACTGGTATTCAGCGTCCTCGGCGGATGGATGACGGACCGATGGGGACGCAAACCCGTGATGCTTTGGCCGCGCCTGATCGCTTCGTTGCTCGCCGTACCGATGTTTCTATGGATGACCGAAGCGCCATCGCTCGGATCGTTGCTGGCCTCGACGGGTTTGCTGACGCTGCTTTCATCGATGAGCGGAGCGGCGGTCATTATCGGCATACCCGAAATGCTGCCCCAGCGCATACGTGCAACCGGGTTGTCGATCGCTTATGCGCTCAGCGTCTCGGTATTCGGCGGCTCCGCGCAATTCATGGTCACCTGGCTGATCAATGTCACCGGAAATTCGATCATGCCGGCGTGGTACATGTGCGCCGCGGGCCTCATCGCCGTCGCCGGCACGTTCGCGCTGCCGGAATCGCGGGGTCGTTCGCTTTGATCCTGCGAGCGTTGTTGTCGTCATGCACAGGAAAAAGCCCTGATGCACGAGATGCGCATCAGGGCCATGGACGACAAGACGCGATCAACCCATCGCGCCTCCATCCCGATCAGAACTTGTGTCGGATACCGAGACGTGCGGCGACCTGCGAAGTTCCCGTGGAATACCCGCCCGCGCCCATGACGCCAACGAGACCGTCCGTCCCGCTGGAACCCTTCTGATAGACCGCCTGCGCGTACAGATCGGTGCGCTTGGACAGGAAGTAGTCGGTCATCAGGCCGACCGTATGAAAATTCCCGCCTTCCCGGCCACCGTTTGCACTAAGCGTCAGGCGCGTGTAGTCGTACATCGCTCCGAACGCCAGCGCAGGCGTCGCGAAATACTGCACATTGCCTTCCACGTTCAGGAATCGAGCATACGCCGTCGGGGTCTGCATCAGCGATTCGCTCGCCATCACGCCCAGGGTTGCCGGCCCCACTGCGTAGCTCGCCCCGATTCCGCCCGTCCGCTGATTCGCAAAGGCGACGGTGACGGCCTTCCCGGTCGCGGCACTGGCGAGGCCGCTCAACAAACCCGCAAACGGAATACCGTCGGTCTGCGCGCCGGCCGCATTGATCGTCGCCCCATTCTTCAGATCGAGATAGGCCGCGGCGACCGTGAACGGTCCGTTCGAATAGCGTGCACCGACGCTCCAGGCGCGATTGTTCGAGAACTGGGTCGAATTGCTGAACCCGTACAAGCCGCCGAACTGGAAGCCGCCGTAATTCGCACTCGTGTACTTGATCGAGTTGTTGATGCGGAACGAGTTGTCCGTATTGTCGTTATCGAACGGATGCGAGAAGAACGCGCCGGCCCAATTGCCGTTGGCGGTCATCGGTCCGAGGTAATCGACGACCGAATCGTACTGGCGACCCAACGTAACCGTGCCGGCGTTCGCCGACGACAGGCCGACATACGCCTGACGACCGAACATGCGGCCGCCTTGCCCCAGGGCGCCGTTGCTGGCATTGAACCCGTTCTCCAACTGGAAAACGGCCTTCATGCCGCCGCCGAGATCTTCGGTACCCTTGAGCCCCCATCGGCTGCCCTGCAGCACACCGCTCTGCAAGGCAAACACATTGCCGCGCGTCACGACGCCATTCGTGCCGACCACCGCGACGTTGTTCGTATAGCTCAGCCCTTCGTCAATAATGCCGTACAGCGTTACGGAGCTTTGGGCGTGCGCGAGACTGGAAAATGCCGCGACGGACGCCAACGCGATGAGCGATTTTTTCATAGTGATAAGGTCTCCAGATTAATTAGGTTATTCGATGAACCAGGAAGGAACCGGACAAGGCGGAGCCGATGTTAGCAAAGACAATTGCGCTTCCAAACAGGCCTGTTGCACGCGAGCATCGGACTGTCAAACATCGTCACGCTTACCTTCCGATCTGGATATCCCGATCGCGCTGCCGGATAATCAACCCACCGAAGTCATGCGCTTTGGTACGCGACGCGGAAGTGCGAGAAGCGTCGCGGGCGTTTTCTCCAAGTTGAACCCGCAGCAACTCGTGTTGCTGCGGATTTTTCCCGCACATGAAATTCGAGCAGCTGCTACCCCCGCTCGTCCTTCATGAGCCGTCCCCTCGCCACGCTCCCGAAGCGACGCTCACCGGGGTTTCATTTGAATTGTCCGCTCCAGTCGATATCCATATCCATAGAGTGACGTAAGCCGATAACCGCATTCCGGTCGCAGGCCGAGCTTCGTTCGTAACGAAGACATGTGTGTGTCGATCGTTCTCGACGAGACGTCGGTCACCTGATGCCAGACGATGTCGATAATGTGTGCGCGCGACAGCGGCCGATCGAAGAACTGGAACAACAGCAATGCGAGATCGAACTCCTTCTGCGTCAGGGACACGGCCGTATCGCCGACATACGCCTGCTGCTGGTGCATGTCGAAACGAAACTGGTCGAATTCTCGCATCGCAGTCTCCGCGTCGATCGAATATGTTCTGCGCAACAGCGAGGCGATGCGCGCGCGCAGGATCGTGCCCGACACAGGCTTGACGACGTAATCGTCCGCGCCGGCATTGAGGATATGTGCAATACCGTCTTCCTCGCTCCGGCAAGTCATGAAGAGGATCGGCAGACTTGCTCCGTACGGCTTCATGCGCACCCATCTCAACACTTCCTCTCCGGACACGTCTGGAACGTTCCAGTCGAGCACCAACAGATCAAACGTCTCACGTTGGAGACGCCTCATCAGCGCCCTGCTCCTCGTGAATTCGTAGCAGGTGTGACCTTCGGCCGACAGCGTCTTGTTGACGAATTCCGTTTGCAGCGGATCGTCATCGAGGATGGCAATTCTCATGGCGATTAGTAAAATTACGATCTATTTTTCGGCTCGATCGATCAGGCATCCGGATCATTCTCACCCGGTTCATGAAACCAAATGGCGCACGATTCGAGGTCGCGCGATCAACCACCACGCACCGCGCGACGTACGCCGAACCACGGCGATCTCGTCCCCCTTGTTTCCGGCCGCATCCGCGGTTCGTCAATCGACGTTCGTGCATCGCGCGCCCGCAATCCGCCTCGTCGGCCTTCGGAGAGGTGCCGGAGGTCGGCCGCCACCCGTTCGATGACCGGCGCCCACTGCCGGTACTCTGCCTGACGATATAGCGTCAAGCTCGGATACCATGGGCTGTCCGTGCGCTCCGTCATCCATATCCAGTGCGGATTGACGTCGAGCAGCAGCCAGGTCGGCACGCCTAGCGCGCCCGCCAGGTGCGCCACCGACGTGCAAACCGTAATCACGAGATCCAGCGTCGAAAGCAACGCGGCCGTATCGTCATATGAACGCAGTTCGGCGGTCGGGTCGGTGACGACCATCCCCGCTTCGCGCATCGCGCCCAGCTCATCGGATGCGTCCAGCTGTAGATTGACGAATTCGATTCCGTCGATGTCCTTGAATGCGTTCGCATAGGCGAGCGGCTCGATCGAACGCAGAGGATTGCGTCGATGCGTCCGGTTTCCACTCCATACCAGCCCGACACACAACCGACCGTCGTGCGCCCAGCGGCCGCGCCAACGCTCGACCTTGCCCGGATCCGGCCGCAAATAATGCGGCGCACCGGGCAATCGGTCGATCGTGATACCGAGCGCCCGAGGCAGGCTGGCAAGCGGCAGTTCGAAATCGAATACGGGTAGTGCCGATACGTCGTGCGGCACGATCGTGTCGACGATGCCCTCGAGGGCACGCCTGAAGAGCGGCAGGAATTGCGCGAAACAGCAGTACACGAGCTTGCCGCCTTCTGTACGAACACGTTCCGCGAGTTGCGGCACGAAGCGCATGAACTGGATCGCGTCGCCGTTTCCCTGCTCGCCCCAGACAAACAATGTTTTTCCGTCCAGCGACTCGCCCGTCCACCGCGGCGCGGGCGGATTCGGCGACACGTCTCGCAGCTCCGGTGATCCAAGCCAACGGGCCTCGTGGTTCGCCCATCCCTGCACGTAATCGCCCTGCAGCAATTGCAACATCGCCATTGCCCAGATGATCGACGGATTATTCGGATCGAACTGATGTGCGCGGTGAATCGCGTTCAGCGCCGCACCCCACTGTTGCCTCTCTTTCAGCACCTGAACATAGGTGAGCAGCGCGACCGGATAGTCGGGTGCCAATGCGCAGGCGCGCTCGGACGCAACTTCACTGCCGACGAGATCATGCTGCTCGAGCAGGACGAGCGACAGGTTGTTCCATGCCAGCGCATTCGACGGTTCACGGGCGACCAGTGCGTCGAGTAAGGGTTGAGCTCGCGACAACTCGCCGAGTTCGATGTGCGCAGCCGCAATATTGTTTTGCAGCATCGGCATCGCCGGATCGAGCCGCTCTGCGCGCGCGTACGCTGTCAACGCTTCCCGGTGCCGTCTTGCACGCTGATGCAGCAATCCGAGATGGAACCATCCCGACGCGCTATGCGGTGCCGCCTCACAGAAGCGCTCGGCCAAGTCGATCGCGCTCGTTTCGTCCGGTTGCCGAGCCAGCAGTTCGATCCACTCGATAATCCACGGTTCACCCTCCCCCCCATTCTGATAGGCCCGTGCATACCACCTTCTTGCGTGAGCCCAGTCTTCCACCGCGGCAGCCTGCCTCGCACGTTCGACCCACGCCGGTCCATAGTCGGGATCCAGCACCAACGCGCATCCAATGAGCGCATCGGCGTCGGCGCTGCGGCCACGCATGCGCATGATCCGGCTCCCGGCGACAAGAAGCGACGGATCGGACGAGTTTCGCGCGGCGAGCTCATCGAAGAGTCGCGAAGCACCGATCAGGTCGCCCCGGTCGAGCAGTCTGTTGATCCGTGCCGAAAGGGATTCATGTGTCGTCATTGTTCTTCCCGGTTGTATACGCGTCGCAAAGGCTTTCCGTCTGGTCAATTCGACTCGCATTCGGGATCGTCCCCCTGCTCGTCGCCGGAACCGGGAATCCGGTATCGTTCGCGATCCTCCCCGATCATCCAGACCGGAGGCCGCCCTCGTCCGCTCCATGTCTGCCCCGTCGCCGGATTCCAGTATTTCGGCACGGGCCGCTTGCTTCTGTCGAGCCCACGTGTCTTACGCGGTACCACTTCGAAGTCGAATCCGAACTCCTGGAGCACCGCACGCACACGCGCGGCCACGAGATTCTCCAGACGGTCCTTTTCTATCGCACGTTCGCGCTCGATTTCGCTCTTCAGCTTTTCGTATCGCTCAAGCAGAGTCTGATAGCGGCTCATGATGTCTCCTCCGTCGAGCGATCGATTCCGCTCACTCGAAGCAACAGTTCGTCGTAGCACGCAACCACCCGGGCGTCAGTCGTCAAGAAGCGCCCGATGCATTTCCTTTGGCGCGCCCGATACTCCTCCCATCCATGGTCGTGATTTCGAATCGCCTGTACGAGCTGACGCGCGCCTTCGTCGACGTCCTGGCCGGGGTAGTAGTAGCCCAGGTCGCTGCATAAATGCGCGTTGTGCACGAACGGGTAGCCGTTCCAGCACACGTCGAAATAGAAATAGTTCAGCGCGAGCCCCCACTGGTGGGACACGACGATGTCGGTATGCTCGGCAAGAAATCGTGGCGTTTCGAACAAACCGACGAAGCTTGCCTTGTGGTCGCGCACGATATCCAGGTACTTCGCAACGCCGATGAATTCGGGACGATGCAGCGCCAGATGCTGCGCGTTCGTCACATGAAGATGGCCGATTTCGCTGCCCACGAGACGATAGGCGTTTTCGACGATCAGCATCGGATACAGGCAGAACTTGAGCACGTCGATGTTCGCCTCCATCACCGACAGCCTCCGCGGCCCGCTGGCCGGCCGGTATTCGCCGCCGTTGGGCAGATCGCGCGCACGTGCCTCTATGCACATCGGATCCCAGACGAACGGCACTTCCCGGACGGGACACCGGCGCAACGTCTTGAAGAAATGCCAGCTCGTCTCGACCACCTGCGGAATCACCCACACCTCGTCGTAACGCTGGTTAATAAATACGGAATCGCACATCCGGCGATCGAAGATCATCGCCTCCATCATCTGCACGAACTCCGGGCCGCAGCAATAACTGACGAGCCTGGTGCCGCGCGCCTTCAGATATCCGGTCTGGTCGGCATTGATCTGACCACCCAGCTCGATCAGCACGTCGAGATCATCCTTGACGTCCTCGAAGCGCCCGACCGGGTAGCGCTCGATGTCCCACGGCAGTCTCGACGTAATCGCGACCGACGTCGTGTTGACCAGCAGCACCCGATGGCGCAACGGCGAATGCTGGAATACGCGCATCAGATACAACGCGTTCTGCTTGATGCCATTGACCCAAAGGCTTTCAGCCTCATCCTGCAGGCCGATCGTGATACCGATGCGCAGGGATCGCTCCGCACGCCCGAGACGAGCCGACGTTGTCGGGTTCATTGCGCGGCCCCCCACTGGAATTGCACCTGACGGCGCAGGATCAGGCAGGAAGGCGGCGTATCGACGAGAACGACCGTTTCGCGCGGGTGGGACGAATCGGTATAGACCATGACGGATTTGACGAGTGGGGTGGCGTGATACCCGATCAATTCAGTGCGTGCAACCTGCGCACAGGACAGCGGTGCGCTGGAAATCCGCTCGGCCAATACCGAGCAGCCGCCGGTGACGCCCGGAACCGTAACCAGCGACAACAGCGCCGACGATGTCGGGAATTCGATGCCCGACATCGAAAAGAACGGCCCGATGTCGGGATTCGTGCGCTGCCAGTCGAGCAGCACATCGGCCCGGTGCGCGTGATCGAACACGCGCGCCGACACCTGTGCGACGGCGTCGTAACAACGACGAATGCCGATTTCCTGGGCGGCATGTGCAAGGACCGTGACGGGCACTGCGGCTGGCGGCACGGCAGGCACCGGCTGCGCGAGTGCTGCAATCGCGCCCCCCAACGCGGCGAGCGCGACGGCAACCTGAGTAGAGAACATGCGGGCGACCATGTGCATCACCCTCCACTGAAAACCGACTCGATCGCCGCGGTGTACTGCTCGACGTTCGCGGGCAGTTCCGGGGCCAGCGATGCCAGGAAGGTCCGCGCGTTGCGGCGGTAGTTCTCGAGTTGCAGATCGTGCTCCGCGTACGCGCGACGCAACGCAAGCGCGCCTTCTCGACAATCGAAACCGTCATAGCGATACCCGCAATTCCCCAACAGCGTCGAGTTGTGAATCAGCGGAAAGCCGCCGTACAGTGCCTCGTAGTACAGATAGTTCTGCGCGTTTTCCCACTGATGCGACACGATCGCGTCGGCCTGGGCGGGCAATATCTCGTACACCGGCAACCTCGGCTCGAAACTGGCGCGCCCCTGCCGTGTCAAGTCGAGGCCAAGGGCGAAGCCGACAAACGCCACATCCTCCTTCAGCGTCATCGCATTGAAGACGCGCAGGTAATCGATGAATCGAGGGTCTTGTCGATGTGCGAGATCGGCGATCAGCATCGCGAGATGCGCGGTCTTGACCATGCAGATGTTCGGCTCAAGCACGGCAACGCGCCAGCGAGAACGCCCGGGCACGTAGTCCAGCGTGCCGTCAACGCCTGAGCGCTTCATCGATTGCTCCAGCAGCACCGGGCTCCACAGGTGCTGCATCACATGTACGGGCGCCCGCGAGCCAGCTTCGTAGTAGCCGGTGCACGTCTTCTCGAAAGCCGGCAGCGTCCAGACCGCGCTGTACGGCGTACCCGACAGCAGCAGCCCATGGGGCTTGCCGAACATCATCCGTTCGATGTCGATGACGTAATCGTTGGCGACGCGCATGCCGATCACGCGACCGCCGCGATCACGAAATCCGCGCGCCCAGTCGGGATCCAACTGCGCGCTCAATTCGATGACCACGTCGAGTTTCTCTCGCGCGACATCGAGATCGATCACCGGCGCAGGCGATAGCGCGAGGAACGAAGCTGCTTCGGTCGGGTTTCCATCGCCGCCGTTGACCAGATATACCTCGTCGACGAACGGCGAGCGCCTGAGCAGCATCGCGAGGAAATAGACGTTCTGGAAGATGCCGTTCTCCCAGATCGATTGCTGGCCGGTCCGCAGAAAAATCGTGATGCCGACCTTCACTCGTATCGGACGGGACATCACGCCCCCCTGCCGCGGCCGCACGCGGTCACGTTCAGCAACTGCTGGAAGTAGCGCGCGCCGTTTTCCGGCGAGTGCGGATGCAGTCCGGCCAGGAATGTGCGCGCGCCGCGCACATAGTCGGCATGATCCGCGTCATGCTGCCGCGCCGCGCGGATGAGCGCGCGGGCACCTGCCGACACGTCGAACTCCGGGTAGTAGTAGCCGAATTCGCGCAGCCAGGCCGAGTTGTGAATCAACGGGTATCCGCGATAAAGCGCATCCAGATACGGGATGTTCTGATCGTTCTGCCACTGATGCGCGACAACCGTATCGGATGACCGACTCATGTAGTCCGAAAAATCGTGCTGATGGTCGACGTAGACGCGCCTCTCGCGATGCAGATCCAGCCCGTTTCGCATGAACGAGAAGGTTGGATGCTGTTCGAGATGAGCACCATTGAAGACCCGCATCTCGGCGATCGCGTCTGGCGCTGCGCGAAACGCCGCGTCACAGATCAGCATTGGCACCATGCAACACTTCACGACGGAAATATTGGGCTCGAAGATCGCCACCCGCAGCCCCCGCGGCGCAGCATGCGGTGCCGCCGCCGGTACGTATCCGAAGTGCTGTCCCGCGGCATGGAGTGCGTTCGCGCGATGATCGACGAACATTGGATCCCACAGGAACGGCACTTCATGAACCGGGCACCGATGTAGCGTTTCCAGCATCGGTCCGAAGACACGGTCTTTCGGGAGTATCCAGACCTCGTCGCATCGATCGGCGCGCGCGCCATATCCGCCGCGCTGAAAGATGCTCGGCTCGATCAACCCGACATACGGTTGTTCACAACACAGATGGACGACCTTCTTGCCGCGCGCGCGGAGATGGTCGAGCCATGCGACATCGAGCCCGCCGCTCATTTCGATCACGACGTCGACCAGTTCCGTTGCTTCGTCCGGACGCAACATCTTCAGGTCCGGCATCAGCGCTACGGCGTCCGCCGGCATTCTCGGCTCGAAGCCGCAATTGAGCAGGACCACATCTCGAACTGCCGGCAGTGCACGCAGCAGCTTGGCCAGGAAAAATACGTTCTGCCCCTGTCCACTGTCCCAAATGGTGTGGCCTGGCCGGGTGGCCAATGAAATTCCAATACGCATCGTGTTTCGTCTCGCCCTCTTGGGGCGTCCTCGTGTTTTTTCTCGAAACAATTTCTACAGCGATGCCGCTACTCCAGCCTCCGACGGAATCGGGTGTCACCGTTGCGGCATCCGGTAACGCCCGAGCACCGACGCCCTCGTCTCGTCGGTATGGAATAAAAAGGAGGACCGGACCGAAGAAATCCGGTCCTCAAGCCCCAAACATTCGCCGGAACGCACGAGGATTCGTCCGGGAACCAATCCAGCCCGGGGCAGTACATCAGTTCTGCTGCAACACGATCTCGACGCGGCGATTCTGCGCACGACCGGCGGCCGTGCCGTTCGTTGCAACAGGATTGGCCTTGCCATATCCGTGTGCCTCGAACTGCTTCGCGTTCAGCCCATGCGATCGCAGATAGCGCGCGACCGTTTGCGCACGCTGCTCGGACAGGCGGAGGTTGTATTCGCCCGAGCCGACGCTGTCGGTGTAGCCATTGACGCCGACCGTACCGAAGGTCATGCCCTTCGCATCCGAGATCAGTTTGTCGAGTTGTCCGATCGCGACCGGTGTGAGCGAGGCCTTGTCGGTTTCGAAATTCGCATCGCCCGACAACGTCATCTGCTGCGGCGCCGATCGAACGACCGGCGCGGGGGCCGGTGCTGGTACCGGGGCCGGCGTCGCCGCAGGCGCGCCACACTGGAATGTCAGAAGACGGGTGTTCGGCTTGCCGTCCGACGTCGTGGATCCGAGCGGCGCGTCATCCTGGACCGGTCGCATCGGCTGATCGCGACAGATCTCACGCGCCTTGCTGTAGCAGGTTCCCGATCCTTCAAGCAGTCCGTAGCAACTTACCCGATAGGTTTTTTGCCCGTCCTGCCGATCGACCGACCACGCGCTGAAGGTCGGTCCGGATGATGACGAGCAGCCCGCCAGGGTAGCCAGCGCCGCAATGCAGAACATTGCCTTATACATGTCGTACCTCATGTTTCATGTCGTGTTTCGGCGATTCCCGATCGTTCGCACGATCGACGGGAACCGAGCCATGCCCGGCCCCGCCGATCGCGTTACCACTGGTAGCCCAATCCAACGCCGTAGGTGCGACCCGCGCTACTGGCCCCGACCCCGCCCTTGAGTTTCAGGTTCTCGGTAATCCGGGCGGTGAATCCGAGCGCGACAGCACCGTAGCCTTGATAGGTCGCAGTACCGATGCCGACGGCGATCGTCTTGCCCAGGTCGACGTCCGGAATCATCGTCAACGCGGTTGCGCCCGCAACACCCGCGTAGGCCGTCCGCGCCACCGTATTGATCGACCCCTGCACCGCATTGAGCTGCGACACGTTCACGGCATCGGTCGGGTTGACGCCCGGTCCGACATTGGTGATGCGGCGTTCGCTGTTCGGCGCACCGACCGAGACCGTGTTCGCCTCGCCTGCGATCGAACCCGCACCGAGCGCGACCGAATTCGGCGCGGTGGCGTTCGCGCCGGAGCCGAGTGCGACGCTGTTCTTGCCGCTGCCCAACGCATTCGCGCCGATCACCGTTGCACCGTCTCCGGAAGCGTTCGCACTGGCGCCGACCGCCGTGGCATTCGCGCCCGATGCCGTCGCGTTGACCCCGGCCGCCATCGCGTTGACACCGGTCGCTCCATCGTTGCTGTAGTTGCCCTGTTGGGTCCCGTTGTCGTTCACGCTGTAGTAGTGCGTGCGCGCTGACGTGACCAACGTCGAGAGCGAGGTGGCCGTACCGACGGCCGAGCTGACGCTCGTCGACAGCGATGCAAGATTGCTGTCGGTTACGGAAAGTCCCGTCGACAGGGAAATGACCGAGCTGTTCGTCGTGCTCAACCCCGTCGACAGCGAGCCAACCGAGCTCGACATCGACGTCGACAGCGAGGTCACGCTGCTGTTGGTCGTGCTCAACCCCGTCGACAGCGAACTAACCGCGCTGGAGGTCGACGTGGACAGCGAGGCGACGTTGCTGTTCGTCGTCGACAACCCCGTCGACAAGCTACCGACCGCGAGATTGGTCGCGTTCAGTTGCGAGCCATTGACCGCATCCGTGCTCGTCGCACTCACCCGGCCGGCAGCGACGTTGGTGATCTGGCGTTCGGCTCCCGGCGCACCGACGCTGACCACACTGGTCGGGTTGGCGCCGGCATAGGTGTATACGTTCCCGGCCACGATGCCGCTGGCAACCTGATTCGGTGCCGAGGTAATCGACCCGGAACCCAGTGCAACGTCACCCGGATTCGCTGTGGCAGTCGCGCCATTGCCGATCGCCACGCTTCCGGTCGTCGCTCCCGCCGTCCCCGCCACCGAGTTCTGGCCCAGCGCAACCGAACCCGTGCCTTGCGCCGTGTTCGTATTGCCGATCGCCAACGCGCCATTGCCCGTTGCCGTGTTGTTCGCGCCAACCGCGATCGCACCGTTTCCGGTCGCCGTGTTCGGATCGCCAAGTGCAACCGCTCCGCTACCGTTGGCCGTCTGACCTTCACCCAATGCAATCGCACCCGTGCCGGAAACGACCGTCGAGTTGTGACCGCCGGCGATCGAGCCCCGGCCCGCCGCAGCCGACACCGTGTTGCTGTCGCCGATCGCCACGGTCGAAGCCGCGGACGCCGTCGAGCTATTGCCCACCGCGACGCTCTGCGTGCCTGCTGCGTTGGCTGCGTTGCCGATCGCGGTCGCCGCACCGCCGCTTGCCGTCGCGCTGGTGCCGGCTGCCATGGCGTTGATGCCGGTTGCGCCGTCGTTCGCGTAGTTGGCCTGCTGAACACCGTTGTCGTTCACGCTGTAGTAATGCGTGCGTGTCGCCGAGACCACCGTCGACAGGGATGCGACGTTGCTGTTCGTCGTGGACAGGCCGGTGGACAGCGAGCTTCCGATCGTCGACGTCGAAGTCGACAGCGAAGCCACCGTGCTATCGGTCGAGCTCAGGCCTGTCGACAACGAGTTGATACCCGTCGAGGTCGACGTGGACAGCGAGCTGATCGAGCTGGTGGCCGACGAGAGTCCCGTCGACGTGGAGGTCGAGAGCGAGGCGACCGAACTGTTGGTCGAGCTGAGGCCCGTCGACAACGAGTTGATACCCGTCGAAGTCGACGTGGACAACGAGCTGATCGAGCTGGTTGCCGACGAGAGACCGGTCGACGTGGAGGTCGACAGCGACGCCACCGTGCTATCGGTCGAGCTGAGGCCCGTCGACAGCGAGTTGATGCCGGTCGAGGTCGATGTGGACAGCGAGCTGATCGAGCTGGTCGCCGACGACAGACCCGTCGACGTCGAAGTCGAGAGCGAAGCCACCGTGCTGTCGGTCGAGCTCAGGCCCGTCGACAACGAGTTGATACCCGTCGAAGTCGACGTGGACAGCGAGCTGATCGAGCTGGTCGCCGACGACAGACCCGTCGACGTCGAAGTCGACAGCGAGGCCACCGTGCTGTCGGTCGAGCTCAGGCCCGTCGACAACGA